>DASPZZ010000116.1:0-2992 GCA_035635995.1 Binatia bacterium
CGCAGCGCTCGGTGCCCGGCGGCGTGGGCGTTCATCACGTCGCCTTCCACGTGGGCAGCGAAGCCGCGCTATCGGATGCCTACTTCACCCTGCAGGAGCACGGGATCCCGATCGTCCGCGCCGTGGATCACGTGAGTCAGAAGAGCATCTACTTTCACGACCCCGACGGAAACTATCTCGAGATCTACTATGAGCTTCCGAACGCGCCGGAGCTCTTCCGTGAGGGGCGCCACGATCGGGACCAGCCGCTGGTCTTCGAGAAGCGCGCCGTGTGACCCCTCGCGCCTGGCGGCTCCTGCTGGTAGGATGACTGTCCTGTGGTCAGAATGAGTCGCTGGTTTCTGGCGGGCGTCCTGGTAGTCGCCGCCCTCGCAGCCAGTCCCGTCTCGAGTGATGCGGAGGGGCCTGAGGTTGAGAGCCGGCTCGACGGCTCTCAGCCCTTCTCACTCGGGGTCGACACCTCGCGGTTCCGCGTCTCGACGCTCGGCACGAGACCGGTGATCGGGACCGAAGATCCGGCGCTCAGCAGCGCGCCGTATCGGCTCATCGATTCGGATCTGCTCGGCACGGCGGTGTCGTTCGATCTCAAGCTTCGGTGGCCCTCCACGTCGGGCGCGTCCGCGCTCGGCTCGCTCGCCCCGTATCTGTCGTTCGGGCCGACCGTTCTTTTCCCGGGCGCCGAAGGCGTGTCGCACGCGGGACAGCCGGGGATCCGGAGCGAGAGCTCCATGGCCTTCGGCCTCAGCTGGGGCGCCGGGCTGTCGTGGCGGTTCGCGCGGAACGCCGAGCTGTTCGGCGGCTACCGCTTCATGCAGTTCGGTCGAGACAGCCTCTCGCACGGCGACCGATCGACCTCGTCGGATACCGAGCTCACCGGACACGACTTCCTCTACGGCATCTCGGTTCGCTTCTGACCGAGAGCACGGAGCGCGTCGTCGCGGCTCCGGAAAGTTTGCACGCCGAAAGTTCGCTGGCTTACACTCTGCGCGATCTCGAGCGGCTCTTCGTCTCGCCGGCTGCGAAGGATCAGGAGTGAGCCCAGGCCCGATGGCTGAAAAGATCGGCAAGTACGAGGTGATCGACCAGATCGGCCGGGGCGGCATGGGCACGATCTTCCGGGCCCTCGATCCGATCCTGCAGCGCTCGGTGGCGCTCAAGGTCATCTCGAACCTCGAGGTCACCCCCGAGCTTCGCACGCGGTTCTTCCGCGAGGCGCAGGCTTGCGCCCGCATCACCCATCCAAACATTGTCATCATTCACGACATGGGAGAAGACAAGGGGCAGCTCTTCATCGTGATGGAGCTGCTCGAGGGCGAGGAGCTTCGGCATGTCATCGCCCGGCACGCCGACCTGACCCTGAAGGACAAGCTCGACATCGTCAGGCAGATCTGCGACGGGCTCCACTATGCTCACCAGAAGGGCGTCGTGCACCGCGACGTCAAACCCGCGAACATCCTCCTCCTTCGGACGGGCCAGGTGAAGATCCTGGACTTCGGGATCGCGCAGATCGCCGGAGCCGCGACCCAGCGGGATCTCACCCGGACCGGGATGTTCCTGGGCACGCTCCGCTACATGGCCCCGGAGCAGGTGCGCGGCCAGGCGGATCGCCGCTCCGACATCTTCTCGGTCGCCGCGGTGTCCTACGAACTCCTGAGCGGGCGCTCGCCCTTCGCAGGCGACGATCCGCTGCAGATCCTCGAGCAGCTCCGGACTGTCACGCCGCCACGGCTCACCGAGATCGACCCGAGTCTGCCGTCCGGGCTGGCGGACGTCATGGAACGGGCGCTGCAGAAGGACCCCGCCGATCGCTTTGCCGATCTCGCGCAGATGGGTCGCCAGCTCGACCTGCTGCAGCGAGAGCTCGCCGAGGGAGCCGCCGGTGTGCGCGTCGGCGCCGAGAAGCCGATCGCGCGGCCGTCGTCCCTCCTGGGCCCACCCGGCCCGGCTGTCGCGACGACACCCCCCGCGCCGGAGATGGCCCATGAAGAGTCCGCCCGTCTCTGGCGACAACCGGGCGACGACGCTCTGCGGGTGATCGGCCCGGCTCAGGTTCGCCGTGCGCCTCGAATCGCGGTCGGGACCGGCGCGGCTCTCGCCGCGATCGTCGCCGTCGCGCTTTACCTGTGGCTACCGACCACTCCGCGCGGTTCTCTCGCCGACAAGCCCGGGCCGAAGACGGAGGCGACTCCGGCGCCGCCCAACCTCGCGGCCCCGACCCGTGACGAGGCGGCCCGCCCTGAAGCCGAGAAAGCTCGCGAGACACCCAGGCCGGATTCGCGGCCGGCCGGCGAAAAGGTGGTCTCCCAGCCCCGCGCCTCGATCGCTCCATCGCCGGCGACGGTCACGCCGGCGCGGCCGAGTCCTCTGCGCGAGCCCGACCGGGCGGAATCGGCGGTTGCGCCCTCCGGCGCACGCGAGGATGCGGAGCAAGCTCGGATACGAATGACCGCCGCCAGACAAGCAGCCGAGCGGGTGGCCGCCGGGTTCTACGCCCGCAAACGCTTCGCGTCGGCTCAGGGCAAGGAGCGCGACGGCGTGGCCGCGCTGGGCAAGTCGGACTACGCGACGGCCGTCGGCCTGTTCGCCGAGGCGCAGGCTGAATATCAGGCGGCGATGGCCGAGACTCCGCGCGAGGAGGACAGCGAGCGCCAACTCGCCCAGCTGAGGGCCGGCCTCGACCAGGCGCACGCGGCGGTGGCGGCGCGTCGTCAGCAAGCCCTTGCCGCCGAAGCGGATCAGCTCGCGAGAGATCTCTTCGACCAGGCGCAGGCCAAGCAGGTCGAGGGCGACGGCCTCGCGAGCCGCAAGGATCTTGCCGCCGCCGCACGAGCGTATCGGGACGCGGCCGAGAGCTACGGGGAGGCCGCGGCCCGGGCGCGAGCCACGCGTTCGGGCAAGTAGACGGGCGGCCCGCGCCGGCGCCTAGTGCGCCCGGCGCGCGCCGAAGGCTCGCTCGATCTCGTCGAGGTGCTCTCGCCGGTGCTCGGCACGG
>DASPZZ010000117.1:0-49008 GCA_035635995.1 Binatia bacterium
CTGGGCGGAGATCACGCGACTGCCAGGCCACTGGGCGCCCCGGTTGGATCCTGAAAATGCCACGGCGCATACAACGCCGTCGCGGTTGACGATCGTGGCCCACATGTTGTTGTTGAGCCCGCTGGCCTCCGCCGCGGTCGCCGCAGCGAGAGCGCTTTGGAGCGCCATCGGCAGCACTCCTTCGCACTCGTCATCGGCCACGGCCATTGTCAGTGTTGAGAGCAGCAAGACACCGCCCAGGAGAGATGCCGTCAAGATCATCTTCGCCGCCCGCCTCATCGTTGTGCCCTCCCTTGTGAGCTCGCGTTTCCGATGCGCCCAGAGAGACAGAATCTACGTCGCCTTCCTCTGATTCGGCAAGCCTAACTTGGTTGCTCCTCGTCCGGGCCGTTCGGCTTTCCTTGGTTCAGGTCGGCGAGCCGTCGGGCGCTTCCCGGACTTCCTCGGCACAACGACAGCGGCTTCCGTGACCTTCGCTTTCACCACGTAAACTTGTACTCCTCGATGAGGCTGTCGATCCTCGCGCGTAATTCTCTGGATTCCTCTTGGAGCTTGGCTTTGCGCGCCGCGGCGTCGTTCTCCTCGTGAGCGAGCGCGGCGGCGGCGGCGGCCAATCCAGCCCGCCGTCTACAGACGCCCTCGGCCGGCTCGCCGGCGCCGGACGGCGAACAGCTGACGCGTAGAGGACCCGCGGCTTTGATTTCCGTCTCGACGGCCTGGAGCTGGCTCTGCGTGGTGGCTCGCTGCCGTCCGAGATCGGCAAGAATTCGGTCAAGACCCCAGATCTCGGCCTCGACGATCGCGAGTTTGCCTCGATTCGTATCGATGAGGGCCTGGATCGGCCGGCGCTCGGCCTGGCGTCGCGCCGCGTCCTCGATGTGAAACTGGCGGTGCCCCTTCTGGGCGTCGGCTCGGTGGGTTGTTGAAGCGGCGTCGAGGGCGGCTCTCAGCTCGGAGCAACTCGACACCGTTGGCATGGCTCGAATCTGCCTCTCCAGTTTCCGCGCGGACTCCAGCTCGATGTCGACATGCCTCTGTTCATGCTCGGCGATCCGCATCACAAGCCTGTCCCAATTGGCCCTGGCTTCGTCCTGCAGGCCGTCGGCGTATTCGTGACGCGGAAGCGTTACGACGAGGTTGAGCACGATCGTCATTCTCTGGAGATGGCAACTGGTTGATCCGGGCAAGGCACTCCACTCCAGACGCCACGATGACGCGGTACTCCCGGCGAGCCGCCGACCCTGCGCGTCCGTCATACTGTGTGTGTCGAGATATTCGAATATCTCGCTCGCGTTTGCTCCACGAACATCGTAGAACTTCGTCGACCGCTCGACTTTGAGCACCACTGGATCGAACAAAGTCTGCAGGGCGGTGCCGCAGGCGCCGAGCGTCAATGCGATAGCAAGAACGCCGAAAAGTAGACGTGGGCTGCGCCGCTGCGAGACTACGCTGGCCACACGATCACGAATCGACCAGCGCAATCATGATGGCCAGGACCAAATTTCTTAACACCCGAGGACTCTCCATGACCGTCGCTTCGGCTCGATTGCACGGCACGAGCGGCCCGCGGCGAGGGAGAGTACCTCACCGAACAATGAGGGTCGAGGCGAGGGGCCCGCTACCGGCCTTCGAGCCTGATCCCGCACAATGGCGGTTCTGCGGGAAGTATGGTCGGGGTGGCCGGATTTGAACCGGCGGCCCCCTGCTCCCAAAGCAGGTGCGCTACCGGGCTGCGCTACACCCCGTCGTCATGCTCGGTTGAATCCGCCAGCATCCGACTATATCACCCGATGAGAACGCGCCGGGCCGCCTCGAGCGCCCGGCCGCGATGGCTGACGCGCGCTTTCTCCTCGTCGGAGAGCTCGGCGAACGTCCGGCCGAGCGGCGGGTAGAAGAACACCGGGTCGTAGCCGAAGCCGCAGCTCCCCCGCGGCGCCTCGGCGATCAGCCCTTCGGCGACTCCCTCGACGACCTTCTCGGCGCGGGCCGGGCCCGCCAGCGCGATCACGCAGCGGAAGCGCGCGGTCCGCCGCGCCGGCGGGACGTCGCGGAGCCGGTCGAGCAAGAGACTCCAGCGTCCCCGGTCGTCGAGGCCCGGGCCGCCGAACCGCGCCGTGTAGAGCCCCGGCGCGCCGCCGAGGGCGTCCACCTCAAGTCCGGAGTCGTCGCCGAGCGCCAGCGCGCCGGTCAGCTCGGCGGCGGCCCGCGCCTTGACGAGCGCGTTGTCCGCGTAAGTCCGCCCGGTTTCCTCGGGAAGCCGAGCGCCGGGCAGCTCCGCGAGCAGCCGGACCTCGAACGGCACGGTGCCCAGCAGGGCGGCGAGCTCGCGCCCTTTGGCGGGGTTGAACGTGGCGAGGACGAGAACCGGCGTGGCCGTAGGAGGTGAGGCCGGTCGACGGCCGAGCCGACGCTTCAGTGGCTCTTAGAGGGTGAAGACGCGCTCGGCACGCGTTTCGAGGGCGCGACGCTGCAGCGCGACGAGGCGGCGGATGCCCACCTCGGCGATCGCCAGGAGCGCGTCCAGCCGGGCGCGGCCGAAGGGCACCTGCTCCGCCGTGCCCTGCACCTCGACGAACTCGCCGGCGCCGGTCATGACGACGTTCATGTCGACCTCGGCGCTCGAGTCCTCGACGTAGTTCAAGTCGAGCACGGCCTGGCCCTGGACGACGCCGACGCTGATCGCGCCGACGCAGTCGCGGATCGCGGCCGTCGGCTGCAGGCTGGGGACGCGCGCGATCGCGTCGGCGACGGCGATGAAGCCGCCGGTGATGGCCGCGGTGCGGGTGCCCCCGTCGGCCTGGATCACGTCGCAATCCACCCACACCGTGCGCTCGCCGAGCTTGCTCCGATCGATGACGGCCCGGAGGGCACGCCCGACGAGCCGCTGGATCTCCTGAGACCGCCCGCTCGGGCCGCGATTCTCCCGCGGCGTCCGCGTGTTGGTCGATCGGGGGAGCATCGCGTATTCGGCGGTCACCCACCCCTGGCCCTGCCCCTTGAGAAAGGGCGGCACCTTGTCCTCGACCGACGCGGTGCAGATGACCTTCGTCGCGCCGAACTCCACGAGCACCGAGCCCTCCGGGTGCTGCAGAAAGTCGCGCGTGACCGTGACGGGGCGGAGCTGGTCGGGGGCACGACCGTCGGGGCGTGGCATCGTGCTATCGCGCCCGCGTGACCGCCGGCGTCTCGGCGGCCGCGCGCGCCCGCTGGTCCCAGGCGCGCTTGTACTCGGCGAGGCCGGCGAAGATCGCGCGCGCGATCTCGTCCCGGTACTTCGAGTCCTTGAGCCGCCGCTCCTCGCGCGGATTGGTGACGAAGCCGATCTCGATCAGGATCGCCGGCATGGCCGCGCCGCCGAGAACGTAGAACCCGGCCTGCTTCACGCCGCGGTTGGAGATCCGCAGCGTCTGCGTCATCGAGTCGTGGACCACCTCGGCCAGACGCGAGGATTCGAGCTGGAACTCCGATTGTGCCAGGTCCCAGAGGATCGCCTTCACGATGTCCATCTGCCCCGAGGTGCGGCCGGCCGGCTGCTCGAGCTGGACAACGCCGTTCTCGAGCGCCGCGACCTGACGCGCGGCGCTGTCCGTCGCCTCCGACGAGAGGAAGTACGTCTCGACCCCGTCCGCGGCCGCTTCGCGGTGCGCGTTGGCGTGGATCGACACGAACAGGTCCGCGCGCTCGCGGTTCGCGTAGCTCGTGCGGTCGCGCAGGGTGACGAAGTGGTCGGCGTCCCGCGTCAGGCGCACCTTGATCCCGAGCCGCGCCTCGACGAGCTTCGTCACCCGGCGCGTGACGTCCAGCACGAGGTCCTTTTCCATGAGGCCGGTCGGCCCCGTGGCCCCGGAGTCGTGCCCGCCGTGACCCGCGTCGAGCACGATCGTCTTCAGGGGGGTGACCTGCTCCCGCCCCTCTCGCGCGCTGGGCTCGACCGGCCGGGCGACGTCGAGCACGAGGCGCGGCGGGTCGGCCAGGGTGAGGGTGCGGATCGTCCCGGCCGCACCCTCGTAGACCACGCGCAGGAGCCCGTCGGACCCCGCGCGCTCCAGGCGCACCTCCGCGATGAGCCCGTCGGCGATCTCCTGGGCGTGCGCGCCGCTCCCGAGGCCCACCAGCCGTACGCGCGCCTCTTTCGGGCCGCTCGACTCGATGCGATGGGTGACGGCCGCCGACGTCTCGACGACGATGCGGGTGAACGACGGATAGGATCGGACCCGCACGTCCTCGAGACCGACCTCGACCGGCGCGGCGGCGATCCGCGAGGCTGCCGAGCCCGTCGGCGAGCCGGCCATGAGTGTCGGGACCACGCGGCCCACGAAGGACTCGGGCACGAGCCACACCCCTCGCCTCACCCGCACCGGAGCATCAAGCATGACGGGCTTGCCGTTGACCAGCACCTGCGACCAGTTCCGCGTGAGGGTGACGACTTTATCGCCAGACCGCAGGTGGGCGCGTGTGCTCGCGGCGGTCGCGTCGACCCTCGTCCGGGGCGCGCCCTTCGTTTGAAGCGAGGCCGCCACCCTGGAAAGCTCGACGTACTGGCGGCCGTCGTGGGTAATGGTCGGCAGGCGCGCCGCCGCCCAGCTCGTCGAGACGAGCAAGAGGACGATCATGGCACCACCCAGGCCTCTGGCGCTCATCGGGAGCCAATTCTAGCAACGGAACCCGCGGGCAGGGCTGTTTAAGTGAGCCATGCGCACCCCGGAATGTCCACTGTTCGAGCGCCGGCTTCGCCTGTTCGAGTGCCGGCTTTGCCGGCGCCACGATCTCGATACTGCTCGATACTGAACGGGGAGGGAACCCGTTGGGGGGCATCGGGGGGAGCGGCGCCGCTCCCCCCGATCTCCAGTCAGTCAATCAGCCCGCCGCATCACCGCGAACGCGACCAGGCCGATCGCGATCCACACGACCTCGCGGACGCGCCGCACGAGGCTGAAGGAAATCGCGGTGGTGGACGAGAGCCCGAGCGCCGCGAACGTGGCCAGGAAGCCACCCTCGAGCACCCCGAGGCTCGCCGGGATCAGGAACGTCGCGACCCTGATCGCCGTCCCGAACGCCTCGATCACGGTGGCGGTCGCGAGCGACACCTCGCTCCCGAGGAACTTCAGGATGAGCCACGTTTCCACCGAGCCCAGGAGCCAGGCGACGAAGTGGAACGCGATCGAGAGCACCAGGCGCCGAGGCGCGGTCCGGTAGAACTGTCCGAGCGCGTCGTCGACGCGCCCGAGCGTCGCGTGGCCCCGCGCCACCCTGACGCCGATCCGCTCGAGCAGCCGCCACGTCCAGCCGAGCATGCCGCGCGTCTGCACCAGGACGAACAGGGCGAGGGCGACCGCCTCGATGGCCAGCAGCCAGAGCATGCCGGAGAGGAGCCGCGATCCGGTCAGAGCCGTTTGCCACGCCACCACGACGCCCAGGAGGAGATAGAGCCCCTGGGCCAGCGTGATCGTCGTCTTCGCGACGATGACCGAGGCGAGACTGGCGTCGAGTGGCGCGTATCCGCGCAGGAGCCAGGCCTTGACCGCCTCGCCCCCGAGCGCGGCGGTCGGCGTGGTCAGGTTGAAGGCCTCCCCCGCGAGCCGTGAGGCGGCCAGCGCCCGGAACGAGACGGTCTCGCGCAGGAAGGCGAAGCGCCAGCCGAGCGTGTCGAACAGCATCACGAGCGAAACCGGAAAGCAGAGGAGGATCGCGAGCCGCCAGGAGAGATCGGCGATCGACGCGAGGACCGCCGCGGGGTCGTTCTGGGCGACCAGCGCGGCGAACAACGCCACGCCGAGCACGAGGAGGGCGACGCGAAGGTAGCTCAGCTCAGCTTTCCCGATACAAGACGAGGACGACGCCGATCAGCGTGAACGCGAGCGGCCAGAGTCGGCCGGGGAGCCGGCCGGCGGATGGCGGCAAGCGCAGCTCGAGCCAGCGCGACCATCCGACGATCATGGCCAGCACGCCCAGGGGGACGTGCGTGACCTCGATCAGGTATTCCTCTTTCAAGTTCAGCCCGGCGTGCGAGTGCGTGAGAAGGAGCCCGCCGCCGACGGCGCACAGAAGGGGAAAGATGAGCGCGGCCCCATGGACGCGGACCCGGTCCGTTCGGACCAACCACTCGAAGACGCCGAAGGCGACGACCAGCAGAATGAACACACGGTGCTGGAGAACCTCGGGATAGCGCATGCTCTCCCAGAAGCCCAGCGGCCCGAGCGGCCAGGCCCCGGGGTCGTTGCGGACGAGCAGGAAGCCCGCCAGGCCCAGGAACACCAGCGGCCAGTGACGCGCCCACGCGGCCCGGCCGGTCGCGTGCACGATGGCCAGCAATCCCATGGCGAGCACGAAGAGACCCGCCCAGTGGTGATTGAACTCCGACCACGCGCGATCGGCGTCGGTACGCGGCGCGTTGCGATCGTCGACCGGCATCTCCGTGATCTTCGACGAAGTCAGCGCGGGCCAGCGCGGCGTGAATCGGACGGCCACCTCGGTGAGCGACGCGCGGTCGGCGACGATGTCCGCCGCGGGCGGCAGCGAGGTCAGCGAGGCGGCGACGAACAGCACCGTGGCGCCGAGGCCGAATTCGACCTCGACGAAGCGTCGTAATCGCGGGCCCGAGACGCCGGACCCCTCCGGCAGGCGGCGCACGGCGAAGAAGTTCGCCGCACCCAGGACGACGAGCCCTCCGAGGACCACGACCTTCGTCAGGATCATGCTGCCATAGGAGGTGCCGAGGAGCGCCCGCGGGCCATCCACGTACGACAGCGTGAGTCCCACACCGGCGACGACCAGGGTCGTGACGGCGATCAGCGACATCGTGGAGAACCGCTTGAGCAGCGTCGGCGACCACACCGTCTCCGGGCGCGACGAGGCGCTGACCGTGAGATGGAGCAGTCCGCCGATCCAGACGCCCGCCGCGAGCTGGTGCAGGGCATCGAGAATCAGGAGGAGCGCGCGGGGCCCGAGGCGCCCCGCCGCGTGACTCGTCCACGCGCTGCCGGCGGCGAGCAGCACCGCGAACCCGGCGAGCGCGATCCACCACCGCAGGGGCTCCGGACGCCTGGCGAGCGCCACGCACCCGGCGACGAGCCCGGCGCACGCGAGGATCCGGAGGAGGCCTGCGCGGAAGTAGCTCGTGCCCGCGATCTCCGCGAGGGGCCAGCCGCCGACCGCGTGGCCGAGGACCGAGAGCTGGACGGCGAGCGACAGAGCCTGCGCCCCGGCGACGACGATGGCGCCGGCGGCCGTCAGCGCGAGGCTCTTCAGCAGGCGCGAACGGGCCGGCTCACCCTCACGTAGCGCCGAACGGAGCAGCAGCGCCGCGAAGAGCACGCCCCCGACGGCGACCGCCTGGCCGCACAGAGCGAGCCCTCGGAGCAGCACGTCGACGAAGCCGGCCACGGAGCCTCAGGCGCGCCGCCGCGCGCCGACCCACAGAAGCAGGAGGAAGAAGATCGGCGTACCGACGGACGCCAGGAGCGAGAACCAGTGAGCCTTCCCGAAGGCGGACATGACGATCACCAGATAGATGAAGTCGCGATGGGAGAACGCTTCCGCGAAGCGCGCGGCCCACGTCGCGTCACCGCCTACCGCCGTGTCCAGCATGATGTCGCGCGACTGGCAGGCCGCCGCGCCGAGGGTGGCGACGACCGTGAGCACGCCGAGCGCCAGCGGCCACGCCGCTCCCTGGGCCAGGCTCAAGCCGATCGCCATGCAGGCGAACACCCCGACGTGGACGACGTTGTCGCCCCAGAAGTCGAGGATGGCGCCGCGCGGCGACTCCATGAACTTGAGCCGGGCGAGCTCGCCGTCGCACCCATCGAGAATCGAATGCGTCAGGAACAGGAGCGCCCCGGCGAGCTGATACACGGGCGACGACGAGAGGAAGAACGGCGCGCCGAGCAGCCCGATCGCGACGCTCACGAGGGTCATGACATCGGGCGTGACGCTCGTGGCGGCCAACCGGCGCGTGATCGCCAGCGAGATCTTCCGCTCGAAGTAGCGCGACGTGAAGCCCTCGCGCTGTTTGATCAGGCTTCGCAAGAGCCACGCTTCGGCCAGCCTCGTGTCGGCCGCTTCGGTGAGCGGAAAGCGCCCGGAGCCATCGGCCTCGAGAGGCGCCCCGCCGAAGCGCGCGCGCAGCGTCGCCACGAGATCACCGGCGCCCCGGCTGCGCGCCGCCGCCGCGAGCACCATGGACGGGTCGTCGGTGTCGATCACCGCGGTCATCGACTCGTCGGCATA
Source organism: Binatia bacterium (assembly GCA_035635995.1). Lineage (GTDB taxonomy): Bacteria > Methylomirabilota > Methylomirabilia > Rokubacteriales > CSP1-6 > AR31. The sequence continues at coordinate 8,227 of DASPZZ010000117.1, forward strand.
GAGGCGCTCGGGCTCGATGTCCGCCTCGAGGAGCGCGCGGAGCCATCGCGGCTGGGGAACGACGTTCGCGGGCAGGATCACGATGCGGCGCAGCGAGCCGGGCGCCGGCCGGGCGTCGGTCAGCGCGGCCGCCGCCGTCCCGCCGAGGAGGCGCTCGACGCCGTCGTTCACGCTCTGCACCAGCACGCGGGAGAACCCCGCGCGCGAGCCGGCCAGGACGATCCGGCGCAGCAGCGGAAGGCCCGCGACCAGCGTGTCCGGCGACACGCGGGCGCCGGCCCCCGGCTCGGGCGGAACGACCAGGAGCAGGCTTTCCACCGACCGCGCGGAGACGGCGACCGCGGTCGTCAGATCAGAACCCCGGAAAGCGCCATCTCGCGCCCGCCCTGACGGCTCGACTCGCGCGCGCCGTGCTCGAGCGCGACGCATAGCGCCGCCTCGGCGAGGTTCGCCCCGCGTGGCGAGGCCCCCGTCGCCTCCGCGAGGAACTGGCTCGCCACGGCGTCGAACCAGTCCGGGTGATGCGAGCCGTCGGACAGGGCCGGGGGGCACGGCCAGGAGAGATCCGCGCCGTGTCCGGCGCCTTTCAACACCAGCGTGTCGTCCCGCAGCTCGAGCGTGCCCGCGGTTCCGCTGACCTCGGCCCAGTTGCGCCTGACGTCCGCCGCCCACGTCAGCAAGATTTCGGCGCTCGCCTCGGCGTAGGTCACGCGGACGCTCGCCGTGTCCTCCACGTTCCAGGAGACGTGCCGCCGGCGCTCCAGCCTGGCGCTCACCGACAACGGCGGCTCGCCGATCCAGCGCTGAACGACGTAGAACACGTGCCAGCCGTGATCGGTGAGGACTCCCCCGCCGGCGACGGCCGGATCGATCCGCCAGTTCCCGTTGCGTTCGTCGCCGACCGACGCGGGGCGGGTTCGCAGAGTGTGCCAGACCACGCGATTGACCCGACCGATCCGACCCTCTCGGATCAGCTCCGCCGTCCGGCGCACGATCGGCGCGTGATGCCAGTTGTGGACGGTGTGGAGCACGCGCCCTGTCTTCTCCGCCAGGCGCGCCAGCGGCGCCAGGTCGTCGAGGGCGCCCACCAGCGGCTTCTCACAGAGCACGTCCACGCCGCGCTCGAGCGCGCTCCGGATCAGCGGCGCGTGGCTCCGCGGCGGCGTGCAGATGTCGACGAAGTCGACGGCGGCCTCGGCGAGAAGCTCCGTCGACGTCGCGTACCAGCGCGCGCCGGGCGCGTGGGCCGAGAGGAGGGCCTCCTGGTCGGGCCGCGCGTCGGTGACCGCGACGATCTCGACGTCACGTCGGCGGCGCCAGCCGGGCAGGTGGCCGTGAAGGGCGACGTTACCCAGGCCGATGATCGCGCCGCGGCGCATCCTATCGGAGCCCGTGGTCTCGCACGACGGCCTCCAGCGCCTCGTCCAGGATCGCGAGCCCCGCGAGGGCCGTATCCTCACGGATGGTGAGCGGCGGGTTGATACGGACCGAGGGGGCGTAGGTCATCGAGACGAGCCCGCGGCGGAGACATTCCTGGTAGAGCGCCTGCGTCACCGTCTTCGCGAGCGGCTCCTTGGTCGTCCGGTCGCGCACCAGCTCGATGCCGAGCATCAGCCCGCGCCCCCGGACCTCGCCGACGCACTGGTACTTCTCCTTCAGCGCCTCCAGCCGGCCGAGCATCACCTTGCCCACTCGCTCGGCGTTCTTGACCAGGTCCTGCTTGAGAATGATCTCGAGCGAGGCGAGGCCGGCGGCGGCCGCCAGCGGGTTGCCCCCGTAGCTGGACGAGGCGGCACTCGGGTTGGACCAGGGCTTGGCCGCCGTGATCTTGTCGGAGGAGATCACCGCCGCCAGCGGGAAGCCGCCGCCCATCCCCTTGCCGACCGTCATGATGTCGGGGACGACGCCGTCGTGATCGCAGCCCCACATGGCGCCGGTGCGCCCGAACCCCGTGATCATCTCGTCGGAGATCAGCAATGCACCGTGCTCCCGCGCGATCGCCTGCACGGCGCGCAGGAACCCCTCGGGCGGGATGATGTTCCCGGCGGTGCCCTGCATCGGCTCGACGATGATCGCGGCGATCTCGCCGGCGGTCTGGTAGCGAATGACGTCGCGCACGAATTCCGCGCACGCGATGCCGCAGTCCGGATACCGGAGCTTGAGTGGGCACCGATAGCAGTCGGCGTAGGGGGCCAGATAGCGGCCCGGCACGAAGGGCCCGAGGTGATGCTTGAACTCGCTACCGAGCAGCGGCAGCACGCCCGCGGTCTTGCCATGAAAGCCGCCCCAGAACCCGAGCACCTCGGCCTTGCCGCTCGCCGCGCTCGCGAGCCGGAGCGCGGCCTCGACCGCCTCCGCCCCGCCGGAGAACATCTGGATGCGCGTCAGTCCCTCGGGGGTGACGGAGGCCACCAGGTCGAGGAACTTCGCGCGGGTCTCCGTGGTGAAGCTGCCGAAGGTGAGCCGCTCGACCTGGCGCTTGAGCGCCTCGACGTAGTGGGGATGGCAATGCCCGACGCTGCCCACGGCGATGCCGGCGATGAAGTCGATGTACTCGTTGCCGTCCTCGTCGATCAGGGTGCAGTCGACGCCGCGCGCCATCGCGAGGCCGGCATAGAGCGAAAAGCCCTGGGAGCCCGGTGAGAGGTAGCGCCGCTCCTGGGCGACGATCTTTTGCGAGCGCGGACCGACCTCACGACGTTCCGTCAACGCTTGCCTCCCGCGAATCGAAGGGCCAGGTACGACGCGATGCCCGCGGAGGCCTCGTCCCGATAGAGAGCGAAGCTCGGCCAGGCGTTCACGTCCAGCAGCACCAGCTCCCCCGTCGCCGTCGCGATCGCGTCGCCACCGTACACCTCGAGGCCGAGCGCCGCCGCCGCCCGGCGCACGAGGCGCGCGAGCTGGCGCTGGTCGAGCGGGTGTCCGGCCAGCCGCTGATCCTTGTGGTAGAACCAGCGAAACCACGGCGGCTCGCGATGCGGACCGCCGCCGGCCCCGATCCCGTAGAACTTGATCAGGTCGCCGGCGACGTGCGGCTGCAGGACGGCGCGGGAGATCCCGCGCTCGGCGAGCCCGCGGAGCGCGGTCTCGACCACCGCCCCCGTCGGCGCGAACACGACGTCGCCGTCCTGCGTGTTATGGACGTCGCCCCGCTTCACCCACACCGGGAGGGCGCTCGGCTCGGCCGGCTCGGCCGTCGAGACGACGCGGCTCGGGATGAAGGGCACGTTCGCCTCATCGAGGACCGCGATCATCCGGTCGCGGTAGGTGTTGTGGACCGCGCGCGGGCTGTTCACGTGGGGCACGCCGCTCACCTCGAGGGCCCGCAGACGCTCGAGCACCTCGACGCGCTCGCACATGAGAAACACGAAGCGCGGCCGGCCGTCCTCGATCTCGTTGACCTCGTCCGCGGTCTTGAGCTCGACATGGAACCCCTTGGCCTCCAGGTGCTTCCCGGTCAGCCTCAGGATTTCGGTGTCGTCGGACTCGCGGCCCGGCGAGTGCGTCGATTCGCGAAAGACCCCCCAGCACGCGTTGCTCACTCGATCCTCCTCAACCGGCCTATGATACCCGCTCCGCCAAGGCCAGCGTCTCGGCAAGTGCGACGTCGTCGGCCCGATCCACATCGACGACCCGCTCGATGACCTCGCCGTACACCGGCGCGCCCGAGTGCCTGAGCCATTTCAGAAAGTCGCGAAGCCGCCCGAGCCCGGCCGGCGGCGTGAGCGTGCGCAGGTACTCGGGCACCAGGTACATCCCGGCCGTGACGAGGTCCCCCGCGTCGCCGCCGACGTCCGTCATGCGGCCGTCGGGAGCCATGACGACGCGCAGCGGGTTCTCGTCGGCGACCAGCGGCGTCACCGCCAGGACCGTCGCGTCGGCCGGCCGCTTCGCCGCCGCCTCCACGAAGCGCACGAAGTCCGCCTCGACGCACCAGGCGTCCACCGTCGACACGAGCATCCGGCCGCCGGGATGTCGCGCGATCACCTCGCCGAAGCTCTCGAGCGACGACCGCGTCGTCTTGACGATGAACTCGAGGTCGAGATCGGGAAAGCGCGCCCGGACCCAGTCGACGCAGTCGCGCTCCTGCTCGTTCACGATGATCGCGAGCGGTCCCACGCGCGCGGCGCGGAGGTTCCGGATCACCCACTCGATCAGCGGCACGCCGGCGATCGGGACCATCGGCTTCGGCATCGTGAAGCCGGCCCGGCGCAGCCGGCTGCCTTCACCCGCGGCGATGATACCGCCCGCGAACGGCGCGCTCACAACAGGATCGCCTCCAGCTCCCGGAGCGAGCGAATCTGTCGGTCGTCGCGGCAGCACGGGCCCGCCGCGGACGCCTCCGGGCCCACGAGCCAGATGTGGCGCATGCCGACCCCGCGCGCGCCCGCCATGTCACGCGGCAGCGAATCACCGACGAAGGTCGCCGCCGCCGCGGAGACGCCAAGGGCGCGCAGCGCGTGGTGGAAGATCCGCGGGTCCGGCTTCTCGCAGCCGACCTCGGCCGAATCGACAAGGGTGTGGAAGAAGGAACGAATGCCGGCATCGTCGCACACTCGTGTCAGGTTTCCGTAGAAGTTGGAGACGATCCCGAGCCGGTAGTGTCGGCCCAGCAGGCGCAGGAGCGGCGTGTTCCCGGCCAGTGTCTGGAGCGCGTCGGCGAGGAAGCGGCGCGCCACGCGCGGGGCGATCGCGCGATCGGGAAGCTCGAGGGCGACCGCAACGCCGCCGACGAGCCGCTCGACGGTCTCCTGGAACGAGGTCGTCGCCGGCAGCGCGCCGACGAGCGCGTCGTCGGCCGAGTAGAACGCTGGGTCGAATCGCTCGCGGGCGACGACGGCCCCCTCGTCATGGAACAGGCGAAACACGCGTTCCTTCCAAGGGAGTCCGTCGGCGTCCAGCGTTCCCCCGAAGTCGAACAGCACCGCAGCCCGGTCCTTCGCGGTCAAAAGCAGAATGCGCGCGTTGAGATTTGGTGGAGGCGGTGGGAATCGAACCCACGTCCGGAAACCCTCAGCCGCAGGCGTCTACGTCGATAGCCGATCTACGTTACTGCTTCTCGCCGCACGGCACTCCGATCGGCCGGATCACCGCGCAGCCAGCCTCAATAGTCTCGCCCCTCCCCTGAGGCCAGGTTCGGAGCCAGCCACCAGAATATGACGTCCGTTCCCGGTCCCTGATGGCTCGAGCCGGCGGACGCTGGCGGGTGTTAGGCCGCCAGGGCTAGCTGTGTGTTGGCAGCTATACCGTTCTCTCTTATTAACGAGGGGAGAGAAACCTCGAGACGCAGCCTGGACCTCACTGATCCCCGTCGAAACCTGTCGCCCCCCCTTAAAGCACTCGACTTTTCACAAGTATAGCACTACCACGCGCCGCGTCGCGCGGCGCGGGCTGTCTTGTCCATCTCGCGCCGGACCTCCCGCTCGCGCAAAGAGGCCCGCTTGTCGTGGAGCTTCTTGCCTCGCGCAAGACCGAGCTCGACCTTGGCCCGGCCGTCCTTGAAGTAGAGGCGCAGCGGGACGAGCGTCAGCCCACGCTCGCTGATCTTGCCGCCGAGCCGCGCAATCTCGCGTTTGTGAAGGAGAAGCTTCCGATCCCGCTCGGGGTCGTGATTGGCGTCGGAGCCGTGGCTATAAGGGCTGATGTGGCAGCCGAGAAGCCAGCCCTCCCCGCTCCGCACGGACGCGTAGCTGTCCTTGAAGTTGACCAGGCCCGCCCGGAGCGACTTGACCTCGGTGCCCCGCAGCACGAGGCCGGCCTCGACCGTCTCGAGGATCTCGTACTCGTGCCGGGCGCGGCGATTGGTCGCGATGGGTCGGTCGCCGGACTCCTCTCTGGCTTGACTTGCCATGGCTGAACGGTATTATGACTCACGCTTTTCGGGCCGAAGTGGCGGAATTGGCAGACGCGCTAGATTCAGGGTCTAGTGCCCGCAAGGGTGTCGGGGTTCGAGTCCCCGCTTCGGCACCAACTACTTAGAAGACACCCCCTCCAGCTCAGCGACCTCTTTCGCTGAGCCTTGCGCTGAGCCTTGCGCTGAAATCGAGTCGGGTTCGGCTCGGCACTCGGTCCGGGCGACCTCGTCTTGATGTCGGAGTGACCGAGCAACTCCCTCGGGGCTCGAAGGCTCTCGCCGCGCATCAGCGGTTCGCCAGCGCCCGACGGACCGCGTCGGGTCGGTGACTATGCAAGCCCATGCACATACTCGACACCGTGAGTTCTAGTTGCCCTGTCCGACCCCTGAGTAACATCTCAAGAACGAATACTTCTCGTCGGGGCAGCGACTTGGCAGAGGAATGGCACTCTTCCGGAATCTTCCTCGCAGGAATGGTCCAACAGGGAGTCCCTGAGCAGAGGAGGCCATCATGAGCGGAGTCTTTCGCGTCACGCGAGCGAGACAGGTTGTGCTCGTGATGGTGCTCACGGTGCTCCTCGCCGCGGTCGCGGAAAGCACTGGGCCTTCCGGCATGATATTCTTCGTTCCCATCGACCTCGGCACCCTCGGCGGCACCTACAGCCAGGTTGCGGCGGTCAACGATAACGGCCAGATCGTCGGGTTGAGTCTCACGCCCCAATACACACGCCGCGCCTTTTCGTGGACGCAGACGGGCGGGATGATCGATCTCGGCACCCTCGGCGGCTCCGAAAGCGTCGCTTTGGCACTGAACCGCAGCGGCCAGGTCGTCGGGTGGAGTCTGATGGCCGGCGACACTCGAGTCCATGCCTTCTTGTGGACTAAGGAGGCCGGGATGATCGATCTCGGCAGCCTCGGCGGCTCCTTCAGCGTCGCCTACGCCGTGAACGCGAGCGGTCAGGTCGTTGGTGCGAGTGCCGCCGCTGGCGAAGCGGCTCATGCTTTCTCATGGACGCGCGCAGGCGGGATGATCGATCTCCACCGAGACCCCGCCGACGGCCGCTTCAGCTCGGCCCAGGCGGTGAACGCGAGCGGACAAGTAATCGGGTTTAGCTATCCTCCCGGCGGCTTCGGCGTGGAGCATGCGTTCTACTGGACACAGGCGACCGGGGCGATCGATCTCACTTCCGGCGACACCTTTAGCCAGGCTGAGGCAGTGAATGACGAGGGCGAGGTCGTCGGCTGGATAGAAGCTCAACCTCTTGGTCGCGACGCGTTTCGTGCATTCTCGTGGACGCCGACGGGCGGAAGAATCGACTTGGGCACGCTCGATAGCACCGGCAGCGCCGCCTTCGGTGTGAATGCTCGCGGCCAGGTCGTAGGGTCTACCCATTCTTCTGTCGGCAATGATCACGCGTTCGTGTGGACAAGAAAGAGTGGAATGACCGATCTGGGTACCCTGGGCGGGTCCGCTCACGCCTACGCAGTGAACGACAACGGCCAGGTCGTGGGCGACAGTGGCACCGCTGGCGACGGGAAGTTCCACGCTGTCTCGTGGACACGCGCAGGCGGGATGGTCGATCTCGGCACCCTCGGCGGCTCCGAAAGCATCGCCGTCGATGTGAATACGAGCGGCCAGGTCATCGGCGACAGTTACCTCCCCGTAAGCGACCCACGGCTGTCTCCGGAATACCACGCGGTGCTGTGGCAACCCATCTCCAACATTGGGTGCTACAACACCCTCGCCGGCTGCGATCTCTCCGGCGCGATTCTCACGGGGGCCTACCTGCCTGGCGCCGATCTCGGTAACACCAACTTGAAGGGCGCCAACCTCACGCGCGCCAATCTCGCCGGAGCCAACTTGCGCGGCGCCAATCTCAAGGGGGCTAATCTCGCGAGGGCGAACCTCATCGGCGCGAAGCTTGCCGAGGCCAACTTCAGGAATGTGGTGTGGTCCAGGACTCTCTGCCCAGACGGGACGAATAGCGACGTCAACGGCGGCACCTGCGAGGGGCATCTGAGGCGGTAGCGACCGAGCACAAACTCGCCGTACGCAGGGGTAGGGCGCCTGAGCGAGGCGGGCAGAGGCAACGGCTCCCGTACCGGCGACCGGCCGATCTGGATCGGTTCCTCAGCGCCGTGCAGAAAGCGGGGCTGAACTAGCGGGTCCGTCGGTACTCATAGTCCTCGCGCTCACCGCTCCCGACGCGTAGCTCCGGCAGCAGCGCGGGGCGCGTGCTGTTCAGCCGCGCATGCGTGTCCAGGGCGGCCTGGTCGGCCCAGCGCTCCAGCAGCGTCAGCCGGTCGGGATTCACGGCGCTCTGGAAAATCTCGAACTGCTCGCAGCCCGGTTCCTTCATCACCTGGGCACAGCGAGCCTTGTACGCCTCCGCGAGCTTGGATCCTTGCCCCGGTACCGCGGTGATCGTCACGACGAGTCGGATCGCCATTTTTTCTCCTCGGTGCGGCGGACGCTGGTCCTGCCGCGCATGCGTCTGGCGTAGGTCCGACCCCGACTCTGCGTGGCGGCCGGCCGGCTGTCAAGCCTTCCTCTACAGAGTGTCGTTGCTACGTGAAAATGTCATCCCCTTAACTGCCACATGAAAATGTCACCCCGTCGACTCTAGGAGGGTTGAGGCCGGATCTCTCTGCAGGCGGTCACCGCCGCGGCGATCAGTCGCCGGGGCATCGTCTGAGAGTGCGGGGTGAGGCACACGAGCCGGTCCACGAGATCTCGAAGGGCGCCGCCCTTGGAGTCGCTCACTGCTAGGACCGACCCCAAGTCGATACCCCCAGGGGGATGACATTTTCATTGTGCAGCGACAGCCTTCCTCTACAGAGAGACGGTGCCGCCGAGCTGCGCGGCCCGCGCGGCCGCCTCGACCACGGCGAGGGCCCGCACCCCGTCGGCGGCCGGAACGGGATTCGCCGCGCGACCCGCGCACGCGTCGATGAACGCCTGAAGCTCGAGCCGGAGCGGCTCCTCGCGCCGCGTCGGAAGCTCCTCCTTCCCCGTCTCCACCGCCTCCCACGCCTCGCCGCGCTTGCGATGCTCGCCGAGATGGAGCGTGACGACGGAGCTTCCGTAGTCGGCCACGAGCGCGCCCCGCTCGCCGACGATCACGCAGTCGCGCCAGGTTCCCGGAACGAAGTAGTTCGCTTCGACGACCGCGGGGACGTCGCCGTAGTGCACAACCGTCACGGACAGATCGTCGAGGCCGCGGTCCAGAAAGTCGCGCTGCAGCGCGCTGACGCGCGTCGCCTCGCGACCGAAGAGATACGCGAAGAGGTCGAAATAGTGGATCGCGTCCGTTTGCGTGACGCCGACGTCGGCCCGCGGCCGCTTGAATCCGGAGAAGCGCCCGGCCGCGTAGCGCACTCGGCCGATGCGGCCGGCACCCAGGGCCTCACGCAGCGTCGCCGTCACGGGGTGGAAGCGAAAGATGTGCCCGACCTGGACGAGCCGGCCGGCGGCGTGGGCCGCGGCATCCAGTTGGCGCCCCTCGGCGGCCGTCCGCGCGAGCGGCTTCTCGATGAAGCAATGGCGTCCGGCCGCCAGGCACTCGCGCGCGACCGCGTAGTGGCTGTCCGCCGACGTGACGATGTCCACCGCGTCGACATGCGCGAGCGCCGCGCGATAGTCGGCGACCGCGCGGCCCGGCTCGACGCCCTGACGCACGGCCCACGCCAGACGCGCCGACGACACGTCCGCTGCCCAGAGGGTGACCCCGAGCTCGCCGAGCACGCGCAGGTGCTTTTCGCCCCAGCGGCCGAGGCCGACCAGCAGGATGTTCAATCTCGGGCTCAGTCGCGGACGAGATCGCCGCCCACGTCCTCGACGACTTCGTAGCGGAGGAGGCGGGTGTTCATCCAGCGGATGACCAGGAGATCGGTGAAGGCCACCGATGCGCGATTCAGCACACCGTACTTCGACCGGCCGAAGCGACGCGGCCGGTGGCTCACCGGCACCTCGATCACACGGTAGCCCCGCATCTTCAGGAGCGTCGGAATGAACCGGTGGAAGCCGTGGTAGAGCACCAGCCCGCGGAGGCATTCGCGCCGGAAGGCGCGGAAGGTGCACCCGCTGTCCTGGATCGCTTCGTCGGACACCCAGTTGCGGATGCGGTTCGCGATCGCCGACGACAGGCGTCGTACCAGGCTGTCGCCCGCCGCCCGCTTGACGCGCCAGCCGGTCGCCGCGTCCCAGTGGTCGAGGTGCGAGAGCAGCATCGGGATGTCGCTCGGATCGTTCTGGAGGTCGGCGTCCATGACGACCACCCGTCGGCCGCGCGCCGCCTTGAACCCCGCGTCGGTCGCCGCCGTCTCGCCGGCGTTCGTCTTGAGCCGCACCAGGCGCACCCGCTGGTCGGCCTCCCGAAAGGAGCGGACGATCTCGGCGCTCCGGTCGCGGCTCCCGTCGTCGACGAACACGACCTCGAACGCGAGCGCGAGGCGCTCGAGGACCCCACGCAGCTCGGCCCAGAGCGGGGGGAGGCTTTCTTCCTCGTTGTAGACGGGAATGACGACCGAGAGGTCAGTCACCCGGCTCCCCCGTCGAGACGCGCCGGGTCGTGCCCTGCCACTCGGCGACGAGCGTCTGCGGGAGATTGAGCCGATCCAGCACACGGGCGACCGTGTGATTCACGATGTCGTCCAGGTCTTTCGGGTGATTGTAAAAGGCGGGCATCGGCGGCAGCAGCACCGCGCCCATCTCGGCGAGCGCCAGCATGCACTTGAGGTGGCCGACGTGCAGCGGCGTCTCGCGCACGAGCATGATGAGCGGCCGCCCCTCCTTCAGCGTCACGTCCGCCGCGCGCGCGATCAGCGAATCCGTATGACAGGACGCGATGGCGCCCGCGGTCTTGATCGAGCACGGCGCGATCACCATGCCGGCGGTCCGGAACGAGCCGGAGGCGATCGAGGCCCCGATGTCCCGAATGTCGTAGTGGTGCGCGGCGAGCCCTTCGACGTCTCGGACCGTGTAGGCGGTCTCCTCGACGATCGTGCGCTTGCCCGGCGCCGAGATGACCAGGTGGGTCTGCACCTCCGTCTGGCCGCGCAGGATCTCGAGCAGGCGGATTCCGTAGATGGACCCGGTGGCGCCCGTGATGCCGACGACGAGACGTTTCAGAGGCGGAACCTCTTCCGGAACACTTCCTCGCGAGTCTTCTGGTAGAGCACCTCCCACTCGTGACTCCCCTCGGGCATGGGACGCGAGTAGGTTCCGAGGATCTTGCGGACCTCGCCGTCGATCGACTCCGCGAGCTTCGCTTCCTCGGTCAACGCCCGGACCACTTCCGTCCGAACGTCGTCGGGCGCCCTGACGCTCACGCCGGCGGTCGTGCCGAGCTCCTTCAGGATGAGATCGGCGAGGTGGAAGAGGCGCTCGCGGCTCATGCGCATCATCAGAGGACGAACCCCCGTTCGCGCGCGAGCTTCTCCTTCACCTTCGCGAGAAGCTGCCGGTAGTCGGCCGCCGAGTCCTTGATCTGCTTGGCGTGGTCCAGGAGGAGCTTGCGGGCGTCGGCTTCGAGCTGCTCCTCGGCGGCCAGGTTGTCGAGTACGACGTGGCGGATGGCAGCGCGCGCGGCGTTCTCGTCCTTGATCTCGGCGACCTTCCGTACCGTCAGACGCTTCACCACCGCGCTCGCCATGCGATCTGCAACCGCTGCGTGGCGAGACATACTCGGCTAGGCTACACGCGGGCGACGCGGGGTGTCAAGGAACGGACCGCGCCGCCGCGCATCACGACCCCGGGGACGAGGGCAGCACGACCGTGACGCGCGTGCCGAGCGCGGGCGCGCTGTCGACGCGAACCGCTCCGCCGTGAGCCTCGACGAGCGCCTTCACGACGGCGAGCCCGATGCCGGTGCCGCGTGCCACACCCGCCGCGTCCGGCACGCGATAGTAGGGCTCGAAGATGCGGCTCAGGGCCTCGGCCGGAATGCCGCGCCCGACATCGGCGACGTCGATGGCGACGGCGCCGTCGAGCGCACGCGCGCTCACGCGCACCACGCTGCCGGTCGGCGAGTACTTGATCGCGTTCGAGATCAAGTTGGTCAAGACGCGCTCCAGCGCATCGGGATCGGCGACGACGTGCGGCAGCGCCGGCTCGCACTCGGTCGCGATCGGATGGGTAGCGGTCCCGTGACGGAAGAGGTCGACCGTGGCCTCGATGGCCGATTCCACCGCGAGGGGAATCCGACAGAGCGCCGGCTCGAGCCCGCGCTCGATCCGCGAGAGGTCGAGCAGATCGCTGACGATCCGGCCGAGCCGCTTGGCCTCCCGGCGCATGACCGCGGCGAGTCGACTCACCTCCTCCGGCGGCAGCCGCCGCACCGCCAGGATCTCGCTGAAGCCCTGGAGCGCCGTCAGCGGCGTGCGGAGCTCGTGCGACGCGATCGCGACGAACGCCGACTTCGCGCGATCGAGCTCCTCGAGCTCGCGCCTCGCCGCCGCGACCTGCTCGGCCAGCTCGGCGGCGAACTGCCGCTGGCGGGACACGAGCCGCGCGTTCTCCAGGGCGAGCCCCACGTGGGCGCCGATCGCCTCCAGCGCCGCGCGCTCGCCCGCGGGGATCGCCCCCTTTCGCTCGACCGCCAGCACGCCGATCGCCCGCCCGCCGGACACGAGCGGCGTCGCGAACGCCTGCCGGGACCGACCACCGCCGGCGGCGGCGCCGACGAACATCGGAGCGCCGGCATCGAGGACTCGAGCGACGAGCGAGCCCGCCGCAACCCGGTCGCCGCCGACGACCACGAGCCGCTCACCGTCACGTGCGACGAGCGCGAGGGCGTCCATGCTCAAGCGGCCGATGAGCGCCGCGCGCAGCCGAGCCAGCGAGAGGTCGAGCGGCGCCTCGTCGGCGAGCGTTCGCTGGATCGCCACCAGGATCTCGTAGCGCCGCCGGTGGCGGCCGGCGCGCGTCCACAGCGCTCCGCTCAGGCCTCCCACCAGCCCCAGCACGGCGAACGTCACGAGCCCCTCCGCCGCTTCACTCGTGAGGCCCGACCGCTCGATCTCGGGAAGGACGAGGGGTGCGCTCAGCAGCAAGGCGCCCGCGGCGGCGAGCGCCCCGCCGTGGGCGCCGAACCGCAGCGCGGCGACGAGCACGGGCGCCAGGTAGGCGTGACGGAGGAGCGAGGCCGGGCCGGCGCCGTCGAGCGCGACCAGCGCCGCGACGGCCACGAGCGCCACCGCGACGAGGCTCATGCGAAGCCGAGTGTCCGGTACGCCGCGAAGAAGATCACCGCGCTCAGAAGCCCGGGCACCAGGCTCTCGGACCGCCACAGGAGCCAGCAGTTGATCCCGCCGAGCAGCGTCAGATAGAAGACGGCGCCGACGACGAGCTCGACGCTCTTCGGCAGCAGCGGATCGACGAGATACCGGACTACGTACGCGGCCGTCGAGAGGCTTGCGGCGGCGGCGAACGACCAGCGCCGCTGGGCGCGGTTGAAGAGGGCGCCGCGAAAGAAGCACTCGGCCGCGAGCACGTTGGCGCCGACGTCGTAGCCCACCGCCGCGAGCACCGCCGGCACGCTGTCGACGCGCACGTGAACGCCCAGGGTGCGCGAGACCGAGACGAGCAGATGGCATGAGAGGCCGACGCCGACGAGCGCGCCGGTCAGCACGCCGCGCAGAGGCACCGGGACGCCGAGGCCGAGGGCGGTGAGTCGGCCGCGGCCCGCCAGCCAGAGGACCCAGAGCGCCGGACCAAGATACGCGAGCGCCCCGAGGGCGCCGAGCCCGGCCGCCGCGGCGGCGAGCGCGAGGAGGGCGACCGCCACCACACCCGACGGGGAGCTCACGCGCGCCCACGCCAGCGCGGTGGCGAGCAGCGCGCCGTGGCCCGCCGTCACGCCCGCGACGTGCCACGCGCGCGGCGGGAGAGCCGCGAGCTCCACCAGCACCACCGTCGCCGCGGCGCCGAGGGCCAGCGCGGCGAGCAGCGCCCACGGCGTGTCGGCGAGGAGTCGTTCAGCTCGAGGCGGGCAGGGCTGATCGAGCGCCCACATCGGGCTTGGCCGTCGAGAGCGTCTGGATCAGGCTGATGAAGACCGCGACCGAGTCTTCGTCGAGCGTGCCCCCGGCCGCCTCCGTCAGATATTCGATCGCCGTCGCGTGGGCCAGTGCGGCGCGGTAGGGCCGGCTCGACGTCAGGGCGTCGTAGACATCGGCGACGGCGATGATGCGGGCCCCGACGGGGATCTCGTCGGCCGCGAGCCCATCCGGATAGCCCGAGCCGTCCCAGCGCTCGTGGTGGTGGCGGATCATCAAGGCGCCTCCCGTGAAGAAGTCGAACGGCGCGACGATCTGTGCGCCGATCAGCGGGTGGTTGCGCATGACCGCCCACTCCTCGGGATCGAGCGCGCCCGGCTTGCGCAGCACCGCTTCGGGGATGCCGATCTTGCCGATGTCGTGGAGGAGGCCCGCCTGCCCGATCATGTCGACCTCGCCGGGCGGCAGCCCGAGCGCCGCCGCGACACCGCGGCTCCACGCGCCGACCCGCTCGGAGTGTCCGCGCGTGTACGCATCCTTCGCTTCCAGCGCGTTGGCCAGGCCGAGCAGCGATTGATAGATGGCGCGCTGCACCTGCTGGTAGAGTCGCCGGACGTCCTCGGCGTAGCGCAGTGTTTGCTGGTACGCGGCGTTGAGCCGCCGGTAGGCAACCGTCAGATCGTCCCCGGGGGCGGCGCCTACTCGCGGCGCCATACCGAGGAGTGCGGCGCCACACTCTCGACGATCGAGAGCAGGCGAACGGGCGAAAAGGGTTTCGTCAGATAGTGATTGGCGCCGACGGCGAGGCCGCGCGACACGTCCGACTCCTGCGCCGCGGCCGTCAGCATCACGATCTTGGTGGCGGCGAACCGCGGGTCGCTCCGCAGCCGCGCGCAGACTTCGAACCCGCTGATGTCGGGCAGCTGAACGTCGAGAAAGATCACATCGGGCCGCAGCGCCTCGGCCTGCGCGAGCGCTGTCTCGCCGTCGAGCGCGTCGATCACGTTGGTCCGCTCGTCTTCGAGCGTCAGGCGGACGAGGTCGACCACATGCGGCTCGTCGTCGGCGATCAGGACTGTCAGCATGGCCGTTCTCTGGGGCAAGGGCGATGCCAGGCTGATCCGCGCGAGACGACGCGGATTTACTGCCGAAGGCGGCGCTCGGCCGCCCAGCGGGGCGGGCGGTGCGCCCACTCTGCGGGGCGGCCGGCGGGTGCTACTTCACCTCGACGGTGCCCTTCATGCTGGGATGCAGGCCGCAGACGTACTCGTACACGCCCGCCACCGCGAAGGCCTGGGTGTGGCTCTGGCCCTTGAGGAGCACGGCGGATCTCTCCTGGCTCTGCGTGATGGTGACCTGATGCGGCGAGTCGTCGGTATTGGTCCACGTCACATACTGCCCGAGCCCGATCGTCACCTTGCTCGGCCCGAACACGAACCCGGAAATCCCGACGTCGTTGGGGCTCGTCTTCACCACGACGGGGCCGCCCGGCGCCTGGCCGGCGAGCCGGGCCAGCGACATCACGAAATCCTGCTTCGCGTGCGGCTTGTGGCACTGGAAACAGGCCTTGTAATTCGCCTTGTCGTTGAACTTCTGGTCCGCCGTGAACGCCGAGTACTCCCACTCGCCGTTCCGGATGTCGTCCGGGTACTCCGCGCCCCAGCCGGTCCGCTTCTCCATGACGGTGATCCCGACCAGCTCGCCCTTGACGAACCGGCCGTTAGCGTCCTTGATCGGATTGCCGGCGGCGTCGACCTGGGCCTTGAACTGGATCAGCGTCAGGACGGTGCCGCTCGGGATCGGCTTACCTTCCCGGACCGCCTTGACGGCGTCCGGGGTACCGTACAGCTCGCGGTACTGCTTGTTGTCGTAGCGGTCGACCGTGGCGTAGAGGACGTGGTCCTTGTAGTTCGCCGGGAAGGCGATCTTCTCGGGCCCGGCGCTGCCGGGCACCGCGACCAGGACGACGGACAGGGTGAGCAGCGCCAGGACGACGGACACGCTATCTCTCATGGGGCCTCCTGCATCGGAGACGGATTGTGGGGCCGACAGTCGCCGCCGTCTACCAGCCCTACGTCGGCGACTTGCGATCGGCTCTCTACTGGGTACGACCGGCGGTCAAGAGCCGCGCCACGGCGCGCGCCAGGGCGGCGAGTGCCCGGGTGTAGTCGACCTCCTCGTCGCCCCGGCCGGACAGCCGGCGCTCGGCGCGCTCGCGGGCGCGCTCGGCGCGGGCGCGGTCGATCTCCTCCGGACGCTCCGCGGAATCGGCGAGCACGATCACCTTGTCGTTCCGCACCTCCGCGAAGCCACCCGAAACCGCGAGGTAGCGCTCGTCGCGCCCGACCCGGTACATGAGCTCGCCGATCCCCAGCGTCGTCAGAAAGGGCGCGTGCCCGGGCAGGACGCCGAAGTACCCCTGGCTGCCGGGGATGACGATCTCGTCGACCGTCTCGGCCACGACCAGCCGGGTCGGCGTGGCGATCTCGAGCGTGAGCCGATCGGCCATGCTACCCGCTCGCCGCGAGCTTCTTCGCCTTCTCCATCGCCTCGCCGACGTCGCCGACCATGTAGAAGGCCTGTTCGGGCAGCTCGTCGTGCTTGCCGTCGACGACCTCTCGGAAGCTCTTGATGGTGTCCGCGAGCTTCACGTACCGCCCTTGCGTGCCGGTGAACGCCTCGGCGACGAACATCGGCTGGGAGAGGAACCGCTGGATCTTCCGGGCGCGGGCGACGATGAGCTTGTCCTCGTCGGAGAGCTCCTCCATCCCGAGGATCGCGATGATGTCCTGGAGGTCCTTGTAGCGCTGCAGGATGAGCTGTACGTCGCGGGCCGTGCGGTAGTGCTCGGCGCCGAGGATGTTCGGGTCGAGGATGCGCGACGTGGAGGCGAGCGGGTCCACGGCCGGGTAGATCCCAAGCTCGGTGAGCGGGCGCGAGAGCACGGTGGTGGCGTCGAGGTGCGCGAAGGCCGTGGCGGGCGCCGGGTCGGTGATGTCGTCCGCCGGCACGTAGATCGCCTGCACCGACGTGACCGAGCCCTTCTTCGTGGAGGTGATGCGCTCTTGCAGCTGGCCCATCTCGGTGCCCAGCGTCGGCTGATACCCGACCGCCGACGGCATCCGGCCGAGCAGCGCCGAGACTTCGGACCCGGCCTGCGTGAACCGGAAGATGTTGTCGATGAACAGCAGCACGTCCTTGCCTTCCTCGTCGCGGAAGTACTCGGCGGCGGTGAGGCCGGTGAGACCGACGCGCAGTCGCGAGCCGGGGGGCTCGGTCATCTGCCCGAAGATGAGCGCGGTCTTCGCGAGGACGCCCGACTCCTTCATCTCGTGATAGAGGTCGTTGCCCTCACGGGTCCGCTCGCCGACGCCCGCGAAGACAGAAATGCCGCCGTGCTGCTTCGCGATGTTGTTGATGAGCTCCTGGATCAGAACCGTCTTGCCGACTCCGGCTCCCCCGAAGAGGCCCGTCTTGCCGCCCTTCGTGTACGGCTCCAGGAGGTCGACGACCTTGATCCCCGTCTCGAACATCTCGACCTTCGTCGACTGGTCCTCGAATGGGGGCGCCGGGCGATGGATCGGGTACGTCTTCTTCGTGTGGATCGCCGGGCCCTTGTCCACCGGCTCGCCGACCACGTTCAGGATCCGGCCGAGCGTCTCCGGTCCAACCGGGATCGAGATCGGCGCCCCGGTATCGCTCACGGTCATCCCGCGCCGGAGGCCGTCGGTCGCGGCCATGGCGATCGTCCGCACCTGGCTCTCGCCCAGGTGCTGCGCCACCTCGAGGGTGAGCTTCTGCGAATACGAAAAGATGTCCTTGTTCTCGACGCCCTCGACGAGGAGCGCGTTGTAGATGCCCGGCAACCTGCCCGGCTCGAACTGCACGTCGACGACCGGCCCGATGACCTGCACGATCTTCCCCGTGCTCATGCCTCCGCTCCTTGTTTGAGGGCCTCGGCGCCGCCGACGATGTCGAGCAGCTCCTTGGTGATCTTCTCCTGGCGCGCCTTGTTGAACTGGATCGTCAGGACGTCGATCATCTCCTTGGCGTTCTTCGTCGCGGCCTCCATCGCCGTCATGCGCGCCCCGTACTCGCCGGCCAGCGACTCCATGAGGGCGCGGAAGACTTGCGTTCGCACGTGCCGCGGCAGCAGCTCGTCGAGGATCGCCTTCGGATTCGGCTCGTAGAGGTAGTCGACCGCCGCCGTGTCCGCCTCGCCCTCGGCCTTGCGCGGAATCGGCAGCAGCTGCTCGCGGACCGGACGCTGGACGACAACGGACCGGAACTCGTTGTAGACGAGATGGACCTCGTCGACCTCGCCGTCGAGGTACTGCTGCATGAAATAGTCGGCGAGCTCGGCGGCGTGGGTGTAGGCCAGCCGGTCCCAGAAGCCGATCATGTCGCGCTTGATCGTCCACGGCCGCCGCCGGTAGAAGTCGCGCGCCTTGCGCCCGACCACGACCAGCGTGACCTCGGCGGTGTTGGACTGGCGCACGAACTCGAGCGCGCGGCGGATGACGTTGGAGTTGAACGCGCCGGCCAGCCCCTTGTCCGCCGTGATGATCACGATCTGGCGGCGCGGACCCTCCCGCTGCTCGAGGAGCGGGTGCTGGGTCCCGTCGCTCCCCGACGCGGCGCTCACCAGATTGCCCAGCAGCTCACTCATCTTGCCCGCGTAGGGCCGCGCCGCGAGAATCCGCTCCTGCGCCCGGCGCAGCTTGGCCGCCGCGACCAGCTTCATCGCGCGCGTGATCTTCTGCGTGGACTGGACGGAGCGGATCCGCCGCTGGATGTCGCGAAGCGTCGGCATGCGCCCGGACTCTACGCCGCCTTGATGCCCTTGGCGGCGACGAACTCCGTCTTGGCGTCGGTGACCGCCTTCGTCAGCGTAGCGCGCAGCGTGTCCGAGATCTCCTTCCGGTCGCGGATCTCGGTGAGGATCTGCGGGGCGCGCCGCTCGAGCCAGGCATAGAAGAAGGTCTCGAACTCGCGGACCGCGTCGACCGGCACGTCGTCGAGCAGGCCCTGCGTGCCCGCGTAGATGATGACGACCTGCTTCTCGACCGGCAGCGGCTGGTACTGGCCCTGCTTGAGCAGCTCCACCATCCGCTGGCCGCGGGCCAGCTGGGCCTGGGTGGCGCGATCGAGATCCGAGCCGAACTGGGCGAACGCCGCCAGCTCACGGAACTGGGCGAGATCGAGCCGCAGCTTGCCCGCGACCTGGCGCATCGCCCGCACCTGCGCGGAGCCGCCCACCCGCGACACCGACAGGCCGACGTTCACCGCCGGCCGGATGCCGCCGTAGAACAGGTCGGCCTCGAGGTAGATCTGGCCGTCCGTGATCGAGATGACGTTGGTCGGGATGTACGCGGACACGTCGCCGAGCTGGGTCTCGATGATCGGCAGCGCCGTCAGCGAGCCGCCGCCGAGCTCGTCGTTGAGCTTCGCCGCGCGCTCGAGCAGCCGCGAGTGGAGATAGAAGACGTCGCCGGGATACGCCTCGCGCCCCGGCGGCCGCCGGAGCAGGAGCGAGAGCTGCCGGTACGCGGTCGCGTGCTTCGAGAGATCGTCGTAGATGCAGAGCGCGTGGCCCTTCGCGTCGCGGAAATACTCCCCCATCGTGACGCCGGCGTACGGCGCGATGTACTGGAGCGGCGCCGGCTCGGAGGCCGAGGCCACGACGACCGTCGAGTACTTCATCGCGCCGGCGTCCTCCAGGATCTTCACCACCTGGGCGATCGTCGAGAGCTTCTGGCCGATCGCCACGTAGAAGCAGAAGACGTCCTGGCCTTTCTGGTTGATGATCGTGTCGACGCCGATCGCGGTCTTGCCCGTCCCGCGATCGCCGATGATGAGCTCGCGCTGGCCGCGTCCGATCGGGATCATCGCGTCGATCGCCTTGATCCCCGTCTGCAGCGGCTCCTTCACCGAGCGGCGATCGACCACGCCCGGGGCGTAGCGCTCGATGGGCCTGGACTCTTTGGCGTTGATGGGGCCCTTGCCGTCCACCGGCTGCCCCAGGGCGTTCACCACGCGCCCGACGAGCGCTTCGCCGACGGGCACCTGCGCGATGCGATTGGTCCGCTTGACCACATCGCCTTCCTTGATGAGCTTGTCGTCGCCCAGCAGGACCGCGCCGACCTGGTCCCGTTCGAGGTTCAGGACCATGCCCACGACGTCGCCGGGGAACGCGAGCAGCTCGCCCGCCATCGCCTTCTCGAGCCCGTGGACGCGCGCAATGCCGTCGCCGACTTCGATGACGCGCCCGACCTCCTGGAGGTCGACCTCCGCCTCGTAGCCCGCCAGCTGGCGCTTGATGATTTCGCTGATTTCTCCGGCCTTGATCATCGCTCTCTCCTGTCCCCTACCCCTGCGCGAGGCGTTGGTGCAGCCGCGCGAGCTGACCGTTCAGGCTCCCGTCGACGAGCAGGCTGCCGACCTCGGCCACGAAGCCGCCGAGCAGCTCCCGGTCGGTGACGTCCTCGAGCATCACGTGCTTGCCGCCCAGGGCGCGACTCAGGCGCCCCGCCAGCGCCGCGCGCTCGGCTTCGCTCAGCGGCACCGCGCTGCGCACACGGGCCCGGACACGCCCTTCGGCCTCGTCATGGAGCTCACGGTAGGCGGCGACGATCGTCTCCAGATGGTCGGCGCGACCCTGCGCCGCGACCAACGCGAGAAAGTCCCGCGCGAGAGTCGACACCTGGAGCCGGGTCGCGATCTCGGCCGCGGCGCCGCGCTTGGTCGAGGCCGTGACCCAGGGGCGCGCGAAAAACGCGCGAAGCTCGGGCTCGCGCGCGAATTGTTCCGCGATGGCGTCGAGCTCGCGCGCGATGACGTCCACCTGGTTGCGCTCTCGGGCGAGCTCGAAGAGCGCCTTCGCGTACGAGCGGCCGACTCCGGGCGAGGCCTTCACCTAGTTGCCGACCTTGCCGATCGCGTCGGCGACGATGCGCCGATGATCCTCATCGCGCAGGCTCCGGCGGACGAGCTTCTCGGCGATCGAGGTCGCGAGGTCGGCGACTTCCCGACGGAGCTCGTCGCGCGCCCGCCGGACGTCGGCGTCCATTTGCGCCTTCGCGGCCTCCACGAGTCGCTGCGATTCGGCGCGGGCGGCGTCGACGAGACGCCTCTGCTCGTCGGCGGCGTCCTTCAGCGCCTGGGTCCGAATCGCCGCGGCCTCGGCGTACGCCGCGCGGAGCCGCACCTCGTTCTCCGCCTGCTGGCGCGCCGCTGCCTCGCGCGCAGCCTGCGCCTCGTCGAGCGACTTCTGGATCGCCTGGGTCCGCTCCTCCATCTTCGCGAGGAACGGCCGGTAGAGCAGCCGCTGGAGGATAAATAACAAGATGAGGAAATTAATGGCCTGGACGATCAGCGACTTGTCGAGGCTGATGAGGCCGCCGCCCTCGTGGCCGCCTTCACTGGCCGCCCCCGCGACGGCCGGTGCCAGCAGCACCAGAAGGACGACGATGCGCGCGACGGTGCGGACCCAGTCCCGTTCACGCTGACACATTTCGGAGGTCTCCTCGATCTCGAGATGCCCGACGAAGGTTTGTGAAAACTATCACGCGATCGCGTCCGGTGTCAATCGTCCGCGCGCTCAGCCGGCGGCGGTCCGCGCGATGACTCCACCCCCGACCACGACGTCACCGCTGTAGAAGACCACGGACTGACCCGGGCTGACGGCGCGCTGCGGGGCGTCGAAGATGACCTCCGCCGTGTCGCCTTCCAGCGCGCGCACAGACGCGGCGGCGGGCTGGTGACTGTGGCGAATCTTGGCCTCGACCCGCAGCGGCGACCGCGGCGGCTCGCACGCGATGAAATTCACCGCGGTCGCTACGAGCCGGCCGCGCTCGAGGTCCGCCGCCTCGCCCACGCTGACCGTGTTGCGCTCGGGGTCGAGGTCGACGACGTAGAGCGGACGTCCCGTCGCGAGGCCGAGCCCGCGCTTCTGGCCGACGGTGAAGGCCGCGAGCCCGCCGTGAGCTCCGAGCCTGTTCCCGCGCCGGTCGACGATCGCACCGGGCTGGAACACCTCGGGGGCGCGCCGGCGCAGGAAGCCGCGGTAGTCGTCGTCCGGCACGAAGCAGATGTCCTGGCTCTCGGGCTTGTCGGCGGTGACCAGCCCAAGGCGTCGCGCCTGCTCCCGCACCTCATCCTTCCTCAGCTCGCCAACGGGAAACCGCGCGGCGCCCAACTGCTCCTGCGTCAGCGGCCACAGGAAATCGGTCTGGTCCTTGCGCGCGTCCTTCGCCCGGAGAAGCAGATAGCGCCCGGTCGCGCGGTCGCGCTCGACACGCGCGTAGTGCCCGGTGGCGACGGCCACCGCGTCCCAGGCACGCGCCCGGCCGAGAAGAGATCCGAACTTTAGGTTACTGTTACACGACACGCACGGGACGGGTGTCCGGCCATTGCCGTATTCGGCGACGAAACGTCCGATCACCTTTTGGTTAAATTCGTCCTCAAGGTTCAAGAGGTAGTACGGGATCCCGAGGGCGCGGGCGACCTGACGCGCGTCTTCCACGGCCTCGGTGCCGCAGCAGCTCCCGAATCGCCGGGTCGGCTCAGCCGCTTCCTGCCATGGCCAGACCCGCATGGTGACCCCGACGACGTCGCAGCCCTGACCCACCAGCAGGGCCGCAGCGACCGACGAGTCGACCCCTCCGCTCATGCCGACGACGATGCGTTCCGCCATTGGATCGAATCGCTAGTGGCGCGCGCCGAGCAACTCGGCCAGCCGTTCGAGCTCGTCCGGCGTCGCGTAGGTCACCTCGATCTTACCCTTTCGCTCGTTGCCGATGATCCGCACTCGCGTCATCAATCCGCGCTGGAGCGCGTCCTCGAGCGCCGTCAGCTCCGCCGACCTCCGCCGACCCTTCTTTGGCGCCAGCCCGTGCGCCTCCGCAAGGGACTCCTTCGCGCGGATGGAGTCCTCCGTCGTCCGCACGGACCAGTCATGGGCGAGAATCTCGTCCCGCAGCCGGAGCTGCTCGGCGACACTCGTCAGCGCGAGCAGCGCGCGCGCGTGGCCCATCGTGAGTCGACCACTGCGAAGGTCGACCTGGATCTCCTCCGGGAGCCGCAGCAGCCGTAAACAGTTCGCGATCGAGGTGCGGTCCTTTCCGATTCGCTGGGCGAGCTCTTCCTGCGTCCACGCGAACTCGGCCAGCAGCTTCTGATACGCCTGTGCCGCCTCGATCGGGTTCAAGTCCTCGCGCAGCAGGTTCTCGACGAGCGCGAGCTCGATGCTCTGCGCGTCGGTGGCCTCGCGCACGATGGCGGGAATCCGATCGAGGCCCGCCTGCCTGGCGGCCCGCCAGCGCCGCTCGCCGGCGATGAGCTGATAGGCGCCGGCGAACCGCCGGACAATGATCGGCTGGATCACCCCTGAAGATTTTATCGAGGCGGCAAGCTCGTCCAGCGCGGTGAAATCAAAAACTTTCCTTGGCTGGTGCGGGTTCACCTCGATCTGATCGATGGGCACCTCGACGAGCGATTCGACTTCCGCGGGCTCCGAGGACAGCAGCGCTCCAAGCCCACGGCCGAGCCCGCGCTTAGTAAGCATGGTTCAACACCTCCCGAGTCAGTTCGAGGTATGCGGCAGAGCCACTGGACTTGAGATCGTGCAGCATGATCGGCTTGCCGTGGCTTGGCGCCTCCGTAAGGCGAACGTTGCGCGGAATGACGGTATCGAACACCTGTCCGGGAAAGTACCGGTTCACCTCGTCGCGAATCTGGAGCGCCAGACTCGTTCTGCCGTCGAACATCGTGAGCACGATCCCCAGAACGTCGAGGCCCGGGTTCAGCTTCTCTCGCACGAGCCTGACGGTTTTCTTGAGGAGATGGGCCAACCCTTCGAGCGCGTAGAACTCACACTGGAGCGGGACGAGGACCCGGTCGGCAGCCACCAGAGCGTTGATCGTCAAGAGACCCAACGACGGTGGGCAATCGATGACGATAAAGTCGTAGGAGGCAGCGACCGGCTCAAGCGCCTCGCGTAGCTGGTGCTCGCGTCGGTCGACTCCAACCAGCTCGATCTCGGCGCCGACGAGATCGATGTCTGCCGGCAGCAGCTTCAGTCCAGGCAGGCAGGTATCGCGAATCGCCTTCTCGATTGCCTCGCCCCCCAGGAGCACGTGATAGATCGTGGGATGGAGCCCTGTCTTCTGGACTCCAAGGCCCGTGGTCGCGTTGCCTTGAGGATCGAGGTCGACCAGGAGGGTGGGGCGCTCGGCCAGAGCCAGACCTGCGGCAAGGTTCACGGCGGTCGTGGTCTTCCCGACGCCGCCCTTTTGATTCACGACCGCAAGGACCTTTGCCACCCTATCTGCCGTCAGTCGTGGGCAAGTGTTCCACGACGCACACTATAACGTCAACTCATGTTGAGCTTTACGCCAGTGTTCCACGGCCAACACTTTCTACGAGTCGGCCGTCCACAGTCAATATTTCCGTAAATGGTGGTTCGGTCCGCGGCACGAACTCCGGGCGGTTGCCCGGACGAGCTGGGCCTACCCGGCCACGGTGCTTGGTTGAACGCATGGGGCTTGAAGGGCCCGCGCCACTAGGCCCTGCGGTAGACCGCGAACCGGCGCGTCGTTCCCCGCTTCAGGCCCGGAACCGTTACCCATTCACCAAGGGCCAACGGCCTCGGCTGTGGCGGGCCCGCCGCGATGACCACCCCGCGCGGAGACACTAATTGAGCGGCCAACGGGATCAACTCGCTGACATCACCGGCGCAGCGCATGACCGCGCCGTCGAAGCGCCCCGAGAACTCGCCGAGCAAGCTCTCGATACGGCCCTCGACGATGTATGCTCGATCGAGTTTGAGCTCACGCACCGCGCTCGAGAGAAACGTCGCTCGGCGGCGGCGAGACTCGACGAGCGTGATCTCGAGTTCGCGCCTGACGATCTTGATCGGCAGTCCCGGTAGGCCAGCGCCCGAGCCCAGGTCGACCAGCGTTCGGAGCGAAGGTGGAAGGAGCTTGAGGAAGAGGAGACTGTCGAGGAAGAGATGTTCCACGATCCACATCGGATCGCCAGAGCCGACGATCCGATGAGCCTTTTGCCACTTGATCAATAGATCCAAATATTTGCTGAATTCGGCCGACTCGCCAGGGTCCAGGGGCCGGCCGAGTATGGGGGCGGCCCCTTTGGCCAGGGCCTCGAGCGGACGCGTCACTTGCCCAGGCAAAACGTTGCGAAGATACGATCGAGAACCGCATCACCAACATCGACGCCCAGCAGGGCCCCGGTGTGACTGAGCGCGTCTTTCAGGTCGACGAGGGCCGCCTCGAGCGGCGCCGCCTCGAGCGCGGATTCGCCCGCAGCGAGTGATTTGGAGAGGGCGTCGAGGAGCTCGATCTGGCGTAACGACGCGACGATCCCGCCTTCGTCGCCCGCCGCCGCAGCACGGCCTTCCACCTCGTGCGCCAGACGCTCGAGCAACGCCTCGATGCCCTCGCCGGTGACGGCCGACGCCGGCATGGCGTCATGTCGAGCCGCCGCTGCCGGGTGCGCGGGGAGATCGCACTTCGCTCTCACGATGATGCGCGCGTGGTCAGCCGTCTCCTCCAGGACGCGCTGATCCGGCAGAGCGCTCCCGTCGATCACGACGAGCAGCAGATCGCTTTCCTCCATCGCTCGGCGACTGCGTCGGATACCTTCCGCCTCGATCGCGTCTCTCGGGACGTCGAGGCCCGCGGTGTCGAGCAACCGAACCGGCACCCCAGCGAGCGCGATCGTGCCTTCGACCACGTCGCGCGTCGTGCCCGGGACCGGCGAAACGATTGCGCGGTCCCGGCCGAGCAGCACGTTCAGCAGGCTCGACTTGCCGGCGTTCGGCGGACCGACGAGAGCCACCGCAATCCCGTCGTGGACAACCCGGCCGTGGCGGGCGGCCGCGAGCCAGCGCTCGACGTCGGCACGGAATAGGGTCACCGCGGCCCGGGCGTCCCCGACGTCGTGGCCGACGCCCTCCTCCGGGAAGTCGAGGGCCACCTCGAGGCCGGCGATGACATCGACGAGCGCGTCCCGCAGGACTCGGACTCGATCGGAAAGTCCGCCCGCCAGCGCACGCGCCGCGAGCGCGACCGCGCGATCGGTCCGCGCGCCGATCATCAGCGCGACGGCCTCGGCCTGGGCGAGGTCGAGCCGACCGTTGAGAAACGCCCGCCGGGTGAACTCGCCGGGCGCCGCCAGCCGCGCACCGCCGGCGACAATCCACAGCGTCACCATCCGGAGCAGCGCCGGAGAGCCGTGACACGAGAGCTCGACGACGTCCTCGCCGGTATACGAACGCGGCGCGCGCATGACGACGCAGAGTGCCTCGTCGACTCGCTCGCCGCTCTTCGCGTCGATGAGGCCGACCCGGCGAAGCCGGTGGGACGGGAACGCCGCGAGGGGGATCGAGGTCCGGAGCAGGGGGGCGACGATCGTAATCGCCTCCCGACCGCTCACACGAATCACCCCGATGGCGCTCTCGCCGATCGCCGTCGCGACGGCGACGATCGTGTCGGCGGCGCGCGGGGGCTCAGGCCCGGCCGGCGTCCTTGGCCTCGCGCGTCGCGCGCGTGCGCGCCGGTCGATCCATGAGCTTCTGCTGCAGGATCTGGAGCACGTTGGACACGGTCCAGTAAAGCACGAGGCCCGAGGGCAGATTCAAGAACATGAAGGTGAAGATGACCGGCATGAACAGCATCATCTTCGCCTGGCGCGGATCGCCCATCGTGGGCGTCATTCTCTGTTGCATGAACATCGTGACGCCCATGAGCACGGGCAGCACGTACGTCGGATCATGGGCCGCCAGATCGCAGATCCAGAGATCGGTGTCGAAGAGCCGCCCGAAGCACAGTAACGGCGAATTCTGCAGCTCGACCGACACCGACAGCGCCAGGTAGAGCGCGTAGAAGATCGGGACCTGCGCGACCATCGGCAGGCAGCCGCCCATCGGGTTCACCCTGTGCTTCTTGTAGAGCGCGAGCGTCTCGCGCTGGAGCGCCTGCGGGTCCTTCTGGAACTTGCTGCGGAGCGCGTTCACTTGCGGCTGGAGCGCCTGCATCGCCTTCATCGACCGCATGCTCTTGACGGTCAAGGGATAGAACAGGACCTTCGAGACGACCGTGAGCAGGATGATCGCGACGCCGTAGTTGCCGACGTATTTGTAGGTCCAGTTCATCAGCAACAGAATCGGCACTCCGAGCCACTCCATCGGCAGGCCGCCGTACTTCCGGGGCAGGGGGAACCCGCCGAAGTTGATCGTTTCCTGCAGGCCGAGCGCCTTCAGCCGCTCGTATTCCTTCGGTCCGGCATAGAGGGCGACGGTGCCTTCCCACGCCTGCCCGGGCGCAATCGTGGGCGTCGCCCTCACGGCGACTCGCGCGCGTCCCACGGGCGCCTTGTCGCCGTTCTTCGCCTCGGGCACCTTGCCGTCGCTCGTGATCACGAGCTTGAAGCCCGGGCTCTTCGGGACCAGCGCCGCCAGATACCACACGCTGCCCATGGCGACCCATTCGCCGTCCGTCACCTGGTCGCTCACCGCCCCGAGGTCCTCGATGCGCTCGATGGCGCCGTGCGAGGACCAGACGATCTCCGTCGGATGCTGGCCCTGGAACTTCTCGGGCATGCCGCGCCACGCCTGCCGGGTGACCCAGGGCAGGCTGAGCCCGATCGTGCGCGGAGCCCCGCTCGCGTTCTCGACGCGCACGATCGTGTCGATCGCATAGGAGTCGGGGTAGAACTTGAGTGTCGCGCGGATCTTGAGGCCGCCGGACTCGCCCGTCAGCACGAGGTCGGCCGGCTTGTCCACGGTGACGGTCTCCTTGTCGAGGCTCATCGCGACGATCTCGCCGGGCCCGTCGCCGGTAGGCGACACGTGGAGTCCGGCCGGCCCGAGGTCGCCGACGATGACCATCGGCTTCTCCCCGCGATACTTGAGGACCAGCTCCTGGAGTTTCCCGCCTTCGCTGCTCACGACGTCGCGATAGAGCGGCGCCTCCACCGTGGCCAGGCGCTGCGGGGGCCTGGGCATCTGGGGGAGACGCGGCACCGGGGCAGCCGGCGTGGGAACCGGCGGTGCGGACGGCTTCGGAGCGGGCGGCGCCGCCGGCGCCGGTGACGCGGTCTGTTGGGGCGGCTTCGGCGGGGCCGGGGTCTCCGGGAAGAAGAACATCTGATAGACGATGAAGACCGCCGCCATCAGAACCGCCGCAAGAATCGCTCGCTTTTCCATCGTCAGGCGCGCCGCGCTCGGGCCGGCGGCGGATCATATCCCCCGGGGTGGAATGGATGGCAGCGCAGCAGGCGCCTTGCCGCGAGCCCGACACCGCGCACGAGGCCGTGCGCCTCGAGCGCCAGCCGCGCGTACTCCGAGCACGTCGGCGCGAATCGGCACGCGCTCGGCAGGAGGGGCGAGACCAGCCATTGGTAGGTCTTCACGGCTCCGACCGCGACGCGTGTCGGGCGGGTCACGATCGCGGACCCGGAATCGCGGCGAGGGCGTCGTGCAGCTCGCCGGCCAGCGCCGCGAACGGCTCCCGGAGCGCGGCCGGGCGGCCGATGATCACGAGCGCCGTGTGCGTGGGCGCGGCGTTCCGCATCGCGCGGTACGCCTCGCGCAGCCGGCGGCGCGCGCGGTTGCGCTGCACGGCCCCGCGGATCTGCCGACTCACGGCGAACCCGGCGCGCCGCGGCTCGGCGGTCACACGCCAGAGCACGACCATGGACGGCCGGTCAATTCGCTTGCCCCGCTGGAAGAGCGCCTGAAATTCAGCGCTGGTGGTCAACCGTTCGCGTCGAGGAAATCGGCCCGTCAGACGGTCAGCCGTTTCCGACCCTTCGCGCGCCGACGCTTGAGAACCTTCCGCCCGCCTTTGGTCTTCATCCGCTCGCGGAAGCCGTGAGTTTTTTTCCGTCGGCGCACATTCGGCTGAAACGTCCGCTTCATGAACCGTATTCCCCCCGGAGATCGTCGAACCGACACAGTGTAGACATCGGCTCGAGACGAGTCAACTCACTGTCGGGTTGCGAAGAGGCTTGCGACGCGATTCGCCATCGTGCTAAAGTCCGCCATCCATCGTGCGAGGATCGGCGTGAGGAGTTGTGTCCCGATGTGCGCGCGTGGCGGCGCAAAACTCCGGTCGTGCAAGATGCCCCGAGCTATCCACAGTTGTGGATAACTCTGTGTGTAAGTGAGGGCGACTGACGTGTTGGATGACCTTTGGGCTCGACTCCTCGATTCCCTGGCTCGAACGCTCCCCACACCGGTCCTCGACAACTGGGTCCGCCCATGCCGACTCGTTGCGGTCGAGGGCGACCACCTGCGCATCGGCGCACCGAACAAGTTCTCGCGGGATTGGCTGGCCCAGAACTACCTCGATGCGATCCAGCAAGCGACCCGCGAGTGCCTCGGCGGCCATCCACGCATCACGCTCGTCGTCGACGAGGCCGCCCCCGCCGAGCCGGCGTCGACTCAACGCGTGGATCGCGCGCCCGTTGGCCACGCGACGGTCGAAGGACTGAACCCCCGCTACACCTTCGACGCGTTCGTCGTGGGCTCGTCGAACCAGTTCGCTCAGGCGGCGTGCCAGGCCGTCGCCGAGCTT
Organism: Binatia bacterium; assembly: GCA_035635995.1. GTDB lineage: Bacteria > Methylomirabilota > Methylomirabilia > Rokubacteriales > CSP1-6 > AR31. The sequence goes on from DASPZZ010000117.1 coordinate 37,678, forward strand.
CCGTCGCGGGCGTACAACCCGCTCTTCATCTACGGCGGCGTTGGGCTCGGGAAGACACACCTCTTGCACGCCGTCGGGCACCAGAGCGTGCGCCTCTTCCCCGGCATGTCCGTCGCGTATCTCTCGTCCGAGCGATTCACGAACGAGCTCATCAACGCGATCCGTTACGATCGGACCGCCGAGTTCCGAGCCCGCTATCGGACGATCGACCTCCTCCTCATCGACGACATCCAGTTCATCTCGGGTAAGGAGCGGACGCAGGAGGAGTTCTTCCACACGTTCAACGATCTATACGAGTCGCGGAAGCAGATCATCGTCTCGAGCGACTCCTCGCCGAAGGACATCCCCGAGATCGAGGAGCGGCTGCGCTCGCGCTTCGAGTGGGGTCTGATCGCGGACATTCAGCCGCCGGATTTCGAGACGCGCGTGGCCATCATCAAGAAGAAGGCCGCGCTCGAACGCATCCGGCTCGGCGACGACGTCGCCTATCTCATCGCGAGCCGGATCAAGTCGAACATCCGCGAGCTCGAGGGGTCGCTCACCCGGATGATCGCCTTTTGCGCCCTCACCGGCCGCGAGATGACCGTCGACCTGGCCCAGGAGATCCTCGGTGAGCTCTGGGGCGAGGAAGAAAAAATCATCACGATCGACCAGATCCAGCGGCGGGTCTGCGACTTCTTCGGCCTGAAGATGTCAGACCTCAAGGCCAAGAACCGGACCAAGGCTATCGCCTTCCCGCGGCAGGTCGCCATGTACCTCGCCCGCCAGATGACCCACTCGTCGCTCTCCGAGATCGGGCGCGCGTTCGGCGGCAAGGACCACACGACCGTCCTGCACGCGGTGGACAAGATCCAGACGCTCTTGCAAGAAGACCCCAAACTACGCAAGACGATCGACGGGCTTGTCCAGAGCATCAGCCTGTGATCCACACATCCCGCCACGATCTCCACACGCTTATCCCCGTCCCGAGTGTCGAAGAACTCACCGTATCGCCACCAGTTCTCGCTGATCCTCCCCGTCCACACCGCTGGACTACGACTATGACTGCGCAGTTCTTTCTCTCCTCTTCCCAACAACACTGGAGAACCTCATGGAAGTAGTGATCGATCGCGACGCGTTCCTCAAAGGCCTCCAGATGGTGCAAAACATCGTCGAGCCGCGTCAGACGCTTCCGATCCTCGCCAACATCTTGCTCGAGGCCGAGGGTGAGAGCGTGCGGCTGACCGCGACGGACCTCGAGGTCGGCGCGCGGGTCTCGGTGCCGGCGAAGGTCGGCGCGAAGGGCGCGATCACGGTGTCGGCCAGGAAGCTCGCCGAGATCGTGAAGGAGCTGCCGGCCGCGGCGGTGGCGCTCAAGGTTTCGGAGAACGTGACGGTGAGCCTGCGGTGCGGCGGCGCGACCTATCGGCTGGTCGGGCTCCCCCCAGACGACTTTCCGCCCGTGGTTCCGGCGTCCCCGCAATCGTGGGTGACCCTCGAGGCCAAGATTCTCCGCGAGATGCTCACGCAGACGAGCTTCGCGGTGTCCCACGACGAGACGCGGTACGCGCTCAACGGTGTGCTGTTCGCGTTCCAGGGCAAAGACGTCCGAATGGTGGCGACGGATGGACATCGTCTGGCGTCCTCCACCCGGAGCCTGGGACAGGGCATCGCGAGCGCGACCGGCATCGTTCCACGCAAAGCCGTGACCGAGATCATGCGGGTCATCGGCGCGGGCGAAGAGGTCCAGATCGCGATCACCGAAAATCAGTTTGTTCTCCAGATGCCGAACTTCGTCATGACGGCCCGCCTGATCGAAGGCCAATTCCCGAATTACGAGGCCGTCATTCCGCGAACGCATCCGGGAAGGCTCTCGGCCGCCCGCGCCTCGCTCTCGGCGGCGCTTCGGCGGGTCGCCGTCATGGCCGAGGAACGCAACAAGCCCGTGAAGCTGGCGTTGAGTCCAGCGTCGCTGAAGGTGACCGCGTCGAGCCAGGATTTGGGGGAGGCGGAGGAGATCCTCGAAGTCGAGTACGCCGGTGAAGAGATGGTGATCGGCTTCAACTCGCGCTATCTCCTCGACGCCATGGCAGCCCTCGAGAGGGACCAGGTCGTGCTCGAGATCAAGGACGCCCAGAGCCCCGGCGTCATCAAAAGCGTCGAGGACGAGGGTTACTGCTGTGTTATAATGCCAATGCGGATATAGACGTTGTTTTATCCTTTAAAAACAGAGGCTTATAGGGTTGCAGATAGGGTGCGCTCAGTTACTGGAATTTCGGAATTATCGCACTCTAACGTGGTCCCCGGCACCCCGCCTGAACGTCATTACTGGGCCTAACGCCCAGGGCAAAACCAACCTCCTCGAGGCCCTCGGGTTTCTCGTCACGGGGCGGTCCTTTCGCACCTTTCGGACCGCCGAGATCCCGCACTGGGGGACGGAGGCCGCGACGCTTACCGGTGAGCTCCTTCGGGGCCAGACACGGCGCACCGTGCGGCGCGTGCTGACCAGGCTCGAGGACGGAACGTGGCAGACGACAGGCGAGCCGTCCCCGGAGTGGGCGCGGGCGATCGCGTTCGGATGGCAGGACCTCGAGATCGTGAATGGCGGGCCGGCGGCGCGCCGTAACTTCATCGACGGGTTCGCGGGGCGGCTCTATGCGAATCACGTTCCGACGCTCCTTCGGTTTCGTCAGATCCTCGCGCGCCGGAATCGGCTCCTGCAGCAGCGCCCGCCCGACGCCGGCCTGGCGGCGCGCCTCGGGCCGTGGAACGAGCAGTTCGCGGCAGTCGGCATGGAGCTGCTCGGTCGGCGCCGGAAGGCGGTGGCCGCGCTGCAGACCGAGCTTGCGCGGCTCTACGCGGCGCTCTCGGGGGCCCGGTCCAAGGTCGAGATCCGGTACCGGACATCGCTCGGCGAAGCGGCGGACCCCGGGGCGCTCCTGGTGGCGCTCGAGCGGAGCCACCGTGAGGAAACCCGCCGGGCGCAGACGCTCGTGGGCCCGCATCGCGACGATCTGGCGATCGAGATCGACGGTGTCGACGCCCGAGCCTTCGGCTCCCGCGGCCAGCAGCGACTCACCGCGCTGGCCCTGCGTCTCGCCGAGATCTTGCCGGTGAGCGAGGCGGCGGGGACCGCGCCGGTTCTCCTCCTGGACGACGCTCTCTCGGAGCTGGACCCGATCGTGCGCGGGCACGTCCTCCAGGAGATTCGGTCCGCCGAGCAGGTGTTCCTGACGACGCCCGACACCTCGGTGGGGGACGGCGCCACGATGTTTCACGTCAACGGTGGGAGCCTCTACCCCGCATGAGCGCCCAGACCTACACCGCGAGCGACATCAAGGTCCTCGAGGGACTCGAGGCGGTCCGCAAGCGCCCCGCGATGTACATCGGGGACACGAGCGCGTACGGCCTGCACCACCTCGTGTACGAAGCGGTCGACAACTCCGTCGACGAGGCGCTCGCCGGCTATTGCGACAGCATCAAGGTCATCCTGCACTCCGACGGCTCCTGCTCGGTCGGCGACAACGGCCGCGGCATCCCCGTCGACATCCACAAGGAGAGCGGCAAGTCGGCGGCGGAGGTCGTTCTGACCGTGCTGCATGCCGGCGGGAAGTTCGAGCACTCCGCCTACAAGGTCTCCGGCGGTCTGCACGGCGTCGGCATCTCGGTCGTGAACGCGCTCAGCGAGTGGCTCGAGGTCGAGATCCGCCGGGACGAGAAGGAGTGGACCCAGCGTTACGAGCGCGGCGTCCCCACCGGCCCGCTCGCGGCGACCGGGACGACGAAGAAAACCGGGACGATCATCCGCTTCAAGCCGGATACCAAGATCTTCGAGGAGACGACCTTCTCCTTCGACACCCTGAGCAATCGCCTGCGCGAGCTGGCGTTCCTGAACCGGGGCCTCAAGATCGTCATCGAGGACGAGCGCGACACCCGGAGCCACACGTTCCTCTACAAGGGCGGCATCATCGAGTTCATCAAGCACCTGAACCAGAACAAGACACCGCTACACCCAAAGGTGCTCTTCTTCGAAGGCAAGAAAGGCGACATCGAGGTCGAGGTGGCGCTCCAGTACAACGACGGCTACCAGGAGAGCGTCTTCTCGTTCGCGAACAACATCAACACGCGCGAGGGCGGCACGCACCTCACCGGCTTCCGGGCGGCGCTGACCAGCACGCTCTCGAACTACGCTCAGGCCAACGGCTTCCTCAAGACCTTCAAGGGGAGCATCACCGGCGACGACGTCCGGGAAGGGCTCACGGCGGTCGTCTCGGTGCGGCTGCCGGAGCCCCAGTTCGAGGGGCAGACCAAGGCCAAGCTCGGCAACAGCGACATCAAGGGCCTCGTCCAGCAGATCGTCAACGACAAGCTGGCGGAGGCTTTCGAAGAAGATCCCACGACGGCGCGGAAGATCGTCGACAAGTGCGTGCGGGCCGCCCAGGCGCGCGAAGCCGCCCGCAAGGCGCGCGAGCTGACCCGCAAGAAGGGCATAGACGACGAGGGGCTGGCCGCGAAGCTCGCCGAGTGCTCGGAGCGCGATCCCCAGTACCGCGAGTTGTTCCTGGTCGAGGGGGCCTCGGCCGGCGGCTCGGCGAAGGAGGGGCGCGATCGCCGCACGCAGGCCGTGCTCCCCCTGCGCGGCAAGATCATCAACGCCGAGAAGGCGCGCTACGACAAGGTCCTCTCCCACAACGAAATCCGGCTGCTCATCTCGGCGCTCGGCACCGGGATCGGCCCGGAGGAGTTCGACGTCGGGAAGCTGCGGTACCACAAGATCATCCTCATGACCGACGCCGACGTGGACGGCGCCCACATCCGCACGTTGCTCCTGACCTTCTTCTTCCGGCACATGGTGTCGGTCATCGAGTCGGGCTACCTCTACATCGCCCAGCCGCCACTGTTCAAGGTGAAGAAGGGGAAGGTCGAGAAGTACCTGATGTCCGACCGCGAGTTCGAGGACTTCTTCCTCACGACCTGGGTCGGGGACGCGGGCGTGAAGGTGCCGGGGACGAAGAGTCCGGTCACCGGCGAGCCGCTCCGCGAGCTGCTGCGGGCGGTGTCCGAGGTCGGGTCGCTGGTCACGAAGTTCACGAAGCGTGGAGTGCCGGCGCCGGTGCTGAGCGAGCTGTTGCGGACAAAGTTCCGGGGCACGAAGCGCGGGGTCGGGCACGCCGAGATCGCGGAGGCGGTGGTGCAAGCGGCGGCGGCGGTCGACGGGTACGACGTCAGTGTCCAGGCCGGCGAGGCCAACGAGGGGCACACCGTGACGATCGCGGGCCCTCCCCCGCGCTCGTTCAGCACCGACCTCTTCAAGTCGCCCGACTACACGAGCCTCGGCGAGCTGTGGGAGAAGGTCGCGACGGTGGCCAAGGGCCCGACGACGATCGTCGAGGGCGACCGGGAGACCGCGGTGACGTCGCTCGGTGAGCTTCATCGGGTCGCGCTCGAGCACGCAAAGGCCGGCGCGACGTTCCAGCGGTACAAGGGCCTGGGCGAAATGAACGCGGAGGAGCTCGCGGACACCACGATGAACGCCGAGTCGCGGACGCTCCTCAAGGTCACGATGGAAGACGCCGTCGGCGCCGACCAGATGTTCACGGTGCTGATGGGGGACGCCGTCGAGCCGCGCCGCGAGTTCATCGAGAAATACGCGCTGGACGTCGCGAACCTCGACATTTAATCACTTAACGGAGCGCGAGGCCGGGACCTCCGAGGGTGGCCCGAGAAGGGCACGCGGGGCTCCGCTCGCCCGATCACGAGCTTGACAATGCCGAACGAGCGCCAGATTCCGGTTCCCATCGAAGAAGAAATGCGGAAGTCCTACCTGGACTACGCCATGTCCGTCATCGTCGGCCGCGCGCTGCCGGACATCCGCGACGGGCTCAAGCCGGTCCACCGTCGCGTCCTGTACACGATGCAGGGGCTCGGGCTCAACTGGAACCGCGCCTACAAGAAAGCGGCGCGCGTCATCGGCGACTGCATGGGCAAGTACCATCCGCACGGCGACGCGCCGATCTACGAGGCGCTCGTCCGCATGGTGCAGGAGTTTTCGCTCCGCTATCCGCTGGTCGACGGCCAGGGGAACTATGGGTCTGTCGACGGCGATCCGCCGGCGGCGATGCGCTACACCGAAGCCCGGCTGGCCAAGATCGCCCACGAGATGCTGGCCGATATCGACCGGGACACCGTCGACTTCGTCCCGAACTTCGACGAGTCCGAGCGGGAGCCGGTCGTCCTGCCCACGCGGATCCCGAATCTGCTGATCAACGGCTCGGCGGGGATCGCCGTGGGCATGGCCACCAACATCCCGCCGCACAACCTCACCGAGGTCGTCGACGGGCTCGTGATGCTGGTCGACAACCCGGACACGACGATCGAGCAGCTGCTGAAGGTCGTCAAGGGCCCCGACTTTCCGACGCGCGGGTACATCTACGGCGCCGGCGGAATCCGCGAGGCGTACACCACGGGCCGCGGCACCATCACGCTGCGGGCGAAGGCGCACGCCGAGAAGATGCGGGGCGGCCGGGAAGCCATCATCATCACCGAGCTGCCGTACCAGGTGAACAAGGCGACCCTCATCGAGAAGATCTCCGAGCTCTCCGCGGACAAGAAGATCCCCGGAATCTCCGAGATCCGCGACGAGTCCAACCGCGAGGGGATCCGGGTCGTGCTCGAGCTGGGGCGCGGGGAGATCCCGCAGATCGTGATGAACCAGCTGTACAAGCACACCCAGATGCAGACGACCTTCGGCATCATCATGCTGGCGCTGGTCGAGCGCCGGCCGCAGATCGTCAACCTCAAGGAGGTGCTCGAGGCGTTCGTCCGGTTCCGCCGCGAGATCGTCACGCGGCGGACGCGCTACGACCTGGCGCGGGCCGAGGAGCGGGCCCACGTGCTGGCGGGTCTGCGCAAGGCGGTCGAGCACCTCGACGAGGTGATCCGGCTCATCCGGCAGGCCGAGAGCCCCGACGCCGCCCGGGAGACGCTGATGGCGCGTCTCGAGCTCTCCGAGATCCAGGCCCGCGCCATCCTCGACATGCGGCTGCAGCGCCTGACCCAGCTCGAGCGCCACAAGGTCGTGGAAGAGCACGAGCAGACGCTCGCGGTCATCCAGGAGCTGAAAGGCATCCTCGCCTCCGACGAGAAGCTGATGGCGATCATCCGGGCGGAGCTCCTGGCGATCAAGGAGGAGTACGGCGACGCGCGGCGCACCGAGATCCTGACCGAGACCACCGAGCTCACGATCGAGGACCTCCTGGCCGACGAGGAGATGGTCGTCACCATCTCGCGCGCGGGCTATATCAAGCGCACCCACGTCGAGGCGTACCGGAGCCAGCGGCGGGGCGGCAAGGGCGTGACCGGGATGGAGACGAAGGAAGAGGACATCGTCGCGGACCTCTTCGTCGCCTCCACGCACTCGTATCTCCTCTTTTTCACGAACCGCGGCAAGGTCCACTGGCTGAAGGTCCACGAGATCCCCGAGGGCGGGCGCCAGGCCAAGGGCAAGGCCATGGTGAATCTCCTCTCGCTCGGCGAGGGCGAGCTGGTGGCGACGTGCGTGCCCGTGCGCGATTTCGCGGCGGGCGGCTATATCCTGTTCGCCACCAAACAGGGCACGGTCAAGAAGACCGAACTCGAGTCGTACTCCCATCCGCGGGCCGGCGGGATCCAGGCGATCGGCCTGGACGACGACGATCAGGTCATGACCGCCCGGCGGACCGACGGCCAACGCGAGGTCATGATCGCGACCAAGCTCGGCATGATCATCCGCTTCTCGGAGGAGGAAGTTCGTCCGACGGGGCGGAGCGCCGGCGGCGTGAAGGGTATCGAGCTCGACGACGGCGACGAGGTCATCGCCGCCGACGTCGTGCAGGAGGGCGTCAGCATCCTCACCGTCACCGAGCGGGGTTACGGCAAGCGCACGCCGCTCGACGAGTACCGGCTGCAGGGCCGCGCCGGCAAGGGGATCATCGACATCAAGACCGGCGGCCGAAACGGCAACGTCGTCGCCATGCTCCAGGTGCACGACAGCGACGACATCCTGGTCGTCACGACGAAAGGCAAGATGATCCGCTTCCACGCCGCGGACGTTTCTTCCCAGGGGCGCAACACCTGGGGCGTGCGCATCATCGACCTCGAGGCCGACGACCGCGCCGGCTCGGTCGCCCGGGTCGACTCGGAGAGCACCGCGCCCGTCGAAGCGCCGTAGCGCCGTGCTGGACGTCCGGCTGATCCGCGACCAGCCCGAGGCGGTCGAGCGGGCGCTCGCCGGCAAGGGCGGCGCCGAGTACGTGAAGGAGATTATCGCCCACGACACCACGCGCCGCCGCCTCATCAAGGAGGCCGACGACCTCAAGGCGCTCCGGAACCGCGCCTCCGAAGCGATCGGCCAGGCCAGGAAGCGGGGCGAGGACGCCTCCGCGGAGATGGCACGGATGCGCGAGGTCGGCGAGCGCATCAAGGCGCTCGACGAGGAAGTGAAGGGGCTCGACGCGCGAATCGAGGCGCTCCTCGTCCAGATCCCCAACCTGCCGCATCCGTCGGTCCCCGCGGGGCAAGGCGAGGACGACAACGTCGAGGTCCGCCGCTGGGGCACGCCGCGCGTCTTCGCGTTCGCGCCGAAGACGCACGACGAGATCGGCGAGGCGCTCGGCCTCCTCGACCCTGAGCGCGCCGTCAAGATCGCGAAGGCGCGCTTCAGCGTCCTGTGGGGCCCCGCCGCCCGGCTCGAGCGCGCGCTCGGCCAGTTCATGCTGGACCTCCACACGCGCGAGCACGGCTACACGGAGGTCTGGGTGCCGCATCTGGTGAACGGCGCCACCATGCTCAAGACCGGGCAGCTTCCGAAGTTCGAGGAGGGCCTCTTCAAGACGGTCGAGCCCGACGAGAACCGTAATCTCTACCTCATCCCGACCGCGGAAGTCTCCTTGACCGCGCTCCACAGCGGAGAGCTCCTGGCCGAACGGGCCCTGCCGCTCCTCTACACGGCCCTCACGCCCTGCTATCGCCGGGAGGCCGGGACGTACGGCAAGGACATGAAGGGCCTCTACCGCCAGCACCAGTTCGAGAAGGTGGAGCTGGTGAAGATCGCGACGCCGGCCCAGTCGTACGAAGAACTGGAGTCGATGGTGCTGAATGCCGAGGAGGTACTTCGGCGGCTCGAGCTCCCCTATCGCGTGGTGGCCCGCTGCGTCGGCGATCTGGGGTTCAGCGCGGCGAAGGGCTACGACATCGAGGTCTGGCTGCCCGGGCAGGGCCGTTACCGCGAGATCTCGTCGTGCTCGACCTACGACACGTTCGGCGGTCGGCGCGCCGAGATCCGCTACAGGCCTGAGGGGGGCGGCAAGGCGGAGTACTGCGCGACGCTCAACGGCTCCGGCCTCGCCGTCGGCCGCACGGTGATGGCCGTCATCGAGAACTACCAGGAGGCCGATGGCACCGTCACCATCCCGCAGGCGCTGCGGCCCTACATGGACGGGCTTGCGCGCCTCACCGCCCGGGGCGGAACATGAGGCGTCTGACGTGGATCGCGGCCGTCGTGCTGCTGAGCGCCTGCGCGTCGTCGGACCACGCCCGCGAAGCCGCGCTGATCAGCGACGCGCGGGAGTGTGAAGAGGACGCCGACAATCAGCTACGAAATGCCGCGCAAGTCGACCACGGGATCCGCCTGTTGTTCTTCCAGGCGTGCATGACGCTACGCGGATGGCCGAGCCAGTGACGCGCTGAGGGCTATCGGCGCTTGAAGGGCTCCTCGGCGGAGCCGCGGTTGCCGACGATCTTGTAATCCAGAAGCCGGATCTCGTAGGTTCCGCGGGCGTAGTCGATGCCGCCGCCCCAGGTCCGAAATCCCCTTGTCGAGATGGGAATCGACACCTGTTTCGCGAGGCCCGGCGGAATCACGGTGCCCTTGAAGTCCCGCAAATGGAAGTCCAGGACCTCGCCGCGCGGGCTCTTGACCACCACAAGGACCCGGACGTCCGCGATCGTGTCGCTCGTCCTGTTCTGGAGCGAGGCGGTCAGAGACGCCAGGGTGGACCCCTCGGCGAAGAAGCCGAACTCCTCGATGATGTTGTTGAAGTAGACCAGGTCCTTGAGCCGATCGCTCTCCCGCAAGTCGAGGGCGGCGGGCTTCGCCGCCGCGAACGCGAGGGTGGCCGGCGGCAGCTCCCGCAGGAGATTCGTCGGGAGCGCGAAGTTCAGGTTCTGGCCGCGGGCGGACGTCGCCGTCGCGATGCCGATCACGCGGCCCTGGGAGTTGAAGACCGGCCCGCCGCTGCTCCCCGGGCTGATCGGGGCCGTGATCTGCAGGAACTTGACGCTGCCCAGCGTGCGCACGCCGCCGACGATCCCGGTCGACACGGTGCCCTCGAGCCCCTGCGGGCTGCCCAGCACGATGACGTCCTGGCCGATCGTCACCGAGTCCGAGTCGGCGAGCAGCGCGGCGGGTGTGGTGGCGAACGACGTCTGGAGCATGACCAGGTCGAACTTCTTGGTGAAGTTCAGGATCTTCACCGCGGCACCGCTCTGACCGCGCCAGCGCACGAAGACCCGGGCGGCGCCGCCGACCACGTGCGCATTGGTGACCAGGACCCCGTCGCGCGAGACGAAGAATCCGCTTCCCAGGGCGAGAGGCTGGTCGTGTTCATCGACGGCGATCAGCGTCACGACGGTGGCGAGATTCTCGCGGGCGATCCGGGCGGCCACCGACTCTTGCTCTTGCGCCGAGACGTGAGACGCGGCGGGCAGCAGCGCGGCCAGCACGAGACCCGCGGCGAAGACGGCGGGGCACGGAAACGAGAGCGAGAGGTTCTCGCGACGAGGATTCGAGGGAGAGCCCGTGTCGCCGAGTAGCGCGGTTGCATTCATGGCCCGTCCCCTTTACGTCCTGCGCCCAGTGGCTGTCGAGAAGTTATGTTTTACACGAGAGACGCAATTCTGACAAGGGTGGCCATACGGATGTTTCCGGAATCTATTGTTCTCTATCGCCTGAAGGCCGCGCCGTTTGACTCCGCACCCGGCCCGGGCCCACGGTCGCGGTGGTCCGGGGGAGGCCCGCGTGATCGGCACGGCGACCTCTACCTTGGAGGGAAGTCGTTGAAGCCCGGCCTCCCCGTGGGCGGCTTCGTCTTCTTCTCGCGCGGCGCCCATTCAAGGTGTGTTCGTCATCGCGGCCGAAGACCCGGGCGGCGCCGTCGTCGAGATTTACGGCCCGATGGTGCCCAAGCCTCCGCCGTGACGGGCGGGACTGGTCGTTGATGCGGTGCCGAACCCTCGGAGGTGAAACCGGTCGCGACGGACTCTGTCGCTGCCGTGCAATACTCACGTCACGGAGGGCTAGCCTCAACTGGTAAG
>DASPZZ010000118.1:0-2482 GCA_035635995.1 Binatia bacterium
ACGAGCCGATCGGGTGGGCGCGCCGGGATCTCGCGAAATACCGGCAGATCGATGTGGCTGATCTCTTCACGGAGCGTCGAGACGACCTTGCCCGGCACGACTTCCGTGATGACCTCGGCCTTCAAGGTCTCCTTCGCGAGGCCCCGGAAGATGCCCTTGTTGGGCGGCACGTCGTCGTAGTGGCGGCCGTGACCCACGACGACGTAGTGGTCGTCGACCGGACGATTGTGGGTCGGGTCGAAGGGTATCCAGCCCTCGGTCGGCGTGTGAAACTCCACCCACGCGTGGCTCTGCGACGGCTCCCGCTTCTTTCGCTCGGCATGTAGGTAGCCGCTCACGTAGCGGCAGGGGATCTGACGGAGCCGGAGCAGGCCGAGCATCAGATGCGCGAAGTCCTGGCACACGCCACCACCGATCTTCAGGAAATCCTCGGTCGTCGAGTCGTAGGCGGTGACGTTCTTGCGGTACTCGAAGCGCTTGTGGATGTAGGTCCCAAGCGCCAGCACGTGCTCGCCGATCGATGCGGTCGGCGCCAGGCCGATCGCCCGGTGCGCGGTGCGTAGCGCCGGCGTGAGCCTCACCGGGCCGCCGAACTCGAGAAAATCGCGCAGGGTGTACGAGGCCGCGTCGGCCGCGGGCCGCTCGCCGAGCGAGCCGATCGCCACCGTTGTCGGGCGCGTCTCGACCAGCGAGCGCGCCGACACCGCGATCCGGTCGTGGAATTTCGTGATCGTGAAGTGATGGGTGAGGTTGTCGTTCCAGTCGCGATAGCGGTGCACGCTGGTCGGCGGGCCGACCGCCAGCTCGAAGGACGCGACCGCCTGCTGGGGCGTGGTCTTCGGCTGCACGCGGAGCTCCAGGAACGACTCGCTGATGAACGTGTCGTACTCGAACGCGAAGCTGTGCTCGACCTGAAGGTGCATCAGGTCACGAAGTATTGGGTCGCGATCGCGTCGTGGGTCTTGCCCAGCTCGCCGACTACGCGGTCGAGGAGACCCACGAAGTCGCCCCGGAGCATCTGAGCCTCGTCGTCATAGCGGAGATCGGCGTGAAGACGCCCGATGATCCGTGCCGGGGCGGTGAGCTCGGCGGGCCCGGAGATCGCCGCCAGGTAATCCCGGACGGCCGAGGCTCCGTAGCGCAGCGAGCGGGGCGAGTCCGCGTCGAAGAGCAGGAAGCCGATGACCAGATTGGGCTCGAGCCGGGCGCCGTAGACCCGCCGGTAGTTCTCCAGCGACGAGAGGCCGCGCAGCAAGGTCCGCCATTGCGTGTAGTAGAGCGGCGCGTCGCCGCGCGCCTCGGCGGCCAGCAGCGCCGGCAGCTTGTTGCGAAGCACGAGGGCGGAGCGATAGCTGCGCTCGAGCGACTCGCCGAGCTTGAGGAAGCGCCAGCCCTCGTCGTGGGTCGAGGTGTGCTCGATCGCGCCGACGACCGTGAAGATCCCCTTGTGGATCGCGCCGAGCGCGTCGCGGAACGCCGGGAGATCGGGCATGCCTTTGCGTTCGTACGTCTCCACCGAACGGAACACCTCGTTCAGCGCCAGAAAGACCTCGAGGGTCAAGGCTTCGCGAACAGACCGCGCGTTCTCGCGCGCCTTGCGGATCGAGAAGTTGATCGAGTAGGCGTTGGCCTGATCGGTGAAGAAGGCGTGCAGGTAGGGCACCGACAAGGGCGCGAACGGCGTGATCTCGCGCGTCAGCTGCGCGGAGGGAAAGATGGCGAGCATGTCCTTCCACGCCGTCTGGGCCAGATCCTCCGCCAGCCCCTGCGTCTCGGTCGAGAAGTCCTCGGTGACCAGCAGGAGCCGGGTGATGTTTTCCGCCCGCTCGAGATAGCGGCCCATCCAGTAGAGCGAGTCCGCCACCCGGGAGAGCATCAGGCGTTCTTCTCGGCCAGCACCCAGGTGTCCTTGCTGCCGCCGCCCTGGGAAGAGTTGACGACGTACGAGCCCGGCCGCAGCGCCACGCGCGTCAGGCCGCCCGGGAGCACGCGGACGGAATCGCCGTAGAGGATGAACGGCCTGAGGTCGATGCGGCGAGCCTCGAACTTCCCGCCGACGTAGGTCGGGTGCGCCGACAGCTCGACGAGCGGCTGCGCGATGTAGTTCCCGGGATTCTTCTTGACCTGCCCGAGGTAGGCGTCGATCTCCTTCTTGGCCGCGAACGGCCCCATCAGCATGCCGTAGCCGCCGGAGTCGCCCGTGGTCTTGATCACGAGCTCGTGCGCGTGCTCCTGGATGTAGGCGAGGTCCGGCGCGCGCGCGCCGAGATAGGTCGGCACCTGCGCCAGGAGCGCGTCCTCGCCGAGGTAGTAGCGGATCAGCTCCGGCATGAACGCGTACACCGACTTGTCGTCGGCGACGCCGGCGCCGGGGGCGTTGGCGAGCCCGACGTTGCCTTCGCGGTAGACGTTCATGAGGCCCGGGACGCCCAGGAGGCTGTCGCGCCGGAACGTCAGCGGGTCGATGAAGTCGTCGTCCACC
>DASPZZ010000119.1:0-1873 GCA_035635995.1 Binatia bacterium
TGGCGATCCCGACGTTGCGCGCCGCGCTCAGCCCCTTGTTCTCCTGGTGGATGACGCGCACGCCCTCGTACCCGTCGGCGATGTCGCCGGTCCGATCGCTCGAGCCGTCGTCGACCACGACGACCTCGTACGCGGGATAGCGGAGCCGCTGCAGGGACGCCAGGCAGGCGTCCATCGTGCTCTCGGCGTTGTACGCGCACACGACGACGGACACCTTTGGATATTCGGCCAGTGTCGGCAGCTCGTCGGCGGCGTACCAGCGCTGGACCGCGTTGAACGCCGCCTTCGGACGGCGCTCCCGGTCGACCAGGCCGAACGCCCAGTCCTGGATCTCATGACCTCCGGTGAACCACTCGTCCGTGAACGAGAAGGTGAAGGTGCCGGCCGCGCCCATCGTGAGCGCCGTGCGCACCTGCCAGGAGAGCGTCGATGCCTGCTGCTCCGGCCCCTCGCGGCCGGAGTCCATGCCGAACTCGGTCAGCACGAGCGGCCGGTCGCCGGCCAGCGTGTGCAGCCGATAGAGATATCTGGTGAAATCTTCCTCGCGATGCAGATAGACGTTGAACGCGAGGAAATCGGTGAAGTCGGTTTCGAGATATTCGGTGGACGGGAAGTTCGCGTAGCCGACGAGCCGCTCGGGATCGCGGCTCTTGACGACCTCCACCAGCTCGCCCAGGAAGGCGGCGACGCGCCTGGCGCCGTACCAGCGGACGATGTCCGAGGGGATCTCGTTGCCGACCAGCAGCGCGGCCACCGCCGGATGGTGCTCGCATGCTTGAGCCGCCCGCGCGAGCGTGTCGCGGATCTCGCCGGTCAGCTTCTTCGAATCGAGGAAGCACACGTGCTCGGCCCACGGCACACCGACGAGCACGCGAAGACCCCGCTCCGCGGCCCGATCGAGCAGCCAGCGCGGCGGGACGGTGAACGTCCTGAGCGTGTTGGCGCCGAGCTCGGCCATGAGACCGAGATCGGTCTCGACCTTCTTCGGGTCTGGAAACTGATCCCCGCGGCCATCCGGGGCGAAGGGGCCGTAGGTGACACCCTTGAGCCGGACCTTCTCGGACCCGGCGAAGAAAAACTTGCCGCGCGCCTCGAGCCGCTCGCTGCTCAACGAGCGGGCCTCGAGCCCGCCGGACGCCGGGAATGCAACCACTCGAGCCTGCACCGAACCGACCTCCTTTGACCGTCTAGACAGAATTCGGACGGCGTCTCGTCGCAACTCGTGTGCCAGAACCTGACAGCGGCCAAGTCAGCGATTGTGCGGGCCTGAGGTCAGGGATGCTGCGTCCTGTCAGGACGCTAGACTGACAGTCGCGTAACAGTTACACGTTAGAGAGACGGTCCTGCGGACCGGGTATTCAGGCGCGGCGAAGCGGAGGGCGCGGCGCGGGGATGGGGACGCGACGATCCCACATCTGTCGGATGAGGCGTCGCCTCTGGCTCTCGAGATTCTCGATCGCCTCGACGGCCGACTCCGCCTCGGCGAAGCACCCCGGCAATTCCGGATATTCCGCACGGCGGAGCCACTGACCGCCGCGCTCGACCGACTCGACCACGAGGAGATACGGCACGGCCTCGTAGTAGGCGAGGTCGCGGACGTCGTCGCTCTCGCGCTCGGCGTGCGTCACGGCGCGAGCGGCACCCAGGCGATCGGCACGCCCGCGTCCGACTGACGCGCCTTCTCGGTCGCCGAAATCCAGCTGTCGCCGTCGGGCAGGAGCACGGAGGCCGGGCGCACCCGGCACATGGAGGCATCGTCGACGTTGGCGGGCACCGCACCGTGCTCGCGCAGCGCGCGGGCGGCCTCGAGCAGCCGGCGCCGGACGTAGATGACCATCGCGTCGGTCGTGCCGAGATGCTCCTGGGTACGGTC
>DASPZZ010000120.1:0-2910 GCA_035635995.1 Binatia bacterium
GACGTCAACCGCGATTACCGCACGCGCGAGGAAGAGAAGGAGTGGATGACCATGCACGATCCGCTCCTGACCCTGGCCGGGCGGCTCAAGGGCCTCGTCGACGACGGCACCCTCGAGCGCATCCAGAGCGACGTGAAGACGGAGATCGAGCACGGCGTGCAGTACGCGCTGGCCGCGCCGTACCCCGCGCTCAGCCAGGTCGACGAAGACGTCTACGCCTGAGCATGGACAACACGGCGATCGTCCTGCGGCAGCATCACGAGCTCTGGAGCAAGGGCCACGTCGGGCTCGCGGACGAGCTCTACGCGCAGGACTTCAGCGGCCATCATCCGGGCGAGCCGGACTGGTCTGGACCCGAGAGTGTGAAGCTGAGCGTGACGACGATCCGGGAGGCGTTTCCCGACTTCGCCGAGACCGTCGAGGATGTCGTCACCGCGGGGGATCGCGTGGTCACCCGTTTCACCTCGTCCGGAACGCACCTCGGTGAGCTGGGCGGGGTCGCGCCGACCGGTCGTCGGATGGCGATGAGCGAGATGGCGATCTTTCGTCTCGCGCGTGGCCGCATCGTCGAGCAGTGGGGGCAACTCGACCGCCTCGGAATGTTCCGGCAGCTCGGCGTCGTGCCGGCGACCTGGCCGCCCATGGAGTTGCTGTACGAGATCACATTCGACGTCGACGTCCAGGATCTCGGCACGACGCCGAGCGGCCAGCGACGGATCGTCGTCGTGAAGGGCGGCAGCTTCGCGGGGCCGCGGCTGCGCGGCCGGGTGCTGCCCGGCGGGGGCGACTGGCTCCTCGTGCGGACCGACGGCTCGCGACGACTCGACGTGCGCGGCACGCTCGAGACGGACGACGGCGCGTTGATCTACGGCAGCTATCTCGGCGTGATCCGTGGCACCCCGGACGACCCCTCGACCTACTACTTCCGCACCGCGCCGCTCTTCGAGACGGCGGCGCCGCGCTACGCGTGGCTCAATCACGTGCTGGCCGTCGGCTACGGCTGGCGCGGCGAGGGCCGGATCGGCTACTCCGTGTACGCGATCCGCTAGGCGCGCGTCAGTTCACGCGGCGCGCACGGCCCCTCCAGTACGGCTCGCGCAGCTTGAACTTCTGTAGCTTGCCGGTCGCGGTGCGGACCAGCTCATCCCGCAGCTCGACCGAGGTCGGGCACTTGTAGTGCGCCATCCGGGTCCGGCAGTGTTCGACGAGATCGCGCTCGATGGCGGTGGCACCCGGACGCAGCACGACCAGGGCCTTGATGGTCTCGCCCCACTTTTCGTGAGGGACGCCGATCACCGCGACCTCGGCGACGGCCGGATGCTGGAACAGGCAGTCCTCCACCTCGATGGACGAGACGTTCTCGCCGCCGGTGATGATCACGTCCTTCTTGCGATCGGTGATCGCGACGTACGCGCCCTCCTGATACCCGCCGTCGCCGGTGTGAAACCAGCCGTCGACGATGGCCTTGGCCGTCTCCTCGGGCTGGTTCCAGTAGCCCTCGAAGACGTGGTTCGAGCGGGCGCACACCTCGCCCTCTTCGTCCACGCGCAGACGGACGCCCACCGCGGGCACGCCCGCACGGCCGAGGCGCCGCGCCCGCTCCGAGGGATCGAGACCTTCCCACTCCGCCGGCGCGCGGTTCATGGTGAGCAGCGGTGACGTCTCGGTGAGCCCGTAGATCTGGATGAACTCCCAGCCCAGCTCGCTCTCGATCCGCTCGATCGTCTTGGACGGTGGCGGCGCGCCCGCGATGACCACCCGCACGCGGCCGCGCCCCGGCACCGCCACGCCCTTGGCGCGCCGGGCGGCGGCGGCGTCGATCACCGTGGCGATCACCGCCGGTGCGCAGTTGAAGAGGGTGACGCCCTCGGCCTCGACCCGCTTCAAGATCTCCTCGCCGTCGATCTTGCGGATGATGACCTGGCGGACTCCCATGCCGGTGGCGGCGTACGGCATGCCCCAGCCGTTGCAGTGGAAGGTGGCCAGGGTGTGGAGGTACACGTCGCGGTCGGTCATCGCCAGGTGCCAGCCGAAGGTGACGGCACTGAGCCAGCAACCCCGGTGAGTGAGCTGAACACCCTTGGGCCGCGCGGTGGTCCCCGACGTGTAGTTGATGGACACGGTCGCGTTCTCGTCGGCGACGTGGAACTTCGGCTGCGCCCCCTGGCGCAAAAAGAGCTCGGAGTCGGTGGCGGCACCGAGGACGATGCGGTGCTTGACCGGGATGTGGCGTAGGGACTCGTCGACCTCGGGATCGACGAGGAGCACCGAGGCGCCGGAGTGCTCGAGGGTGTAGCGGATCTCCTCGGCATTGAGCCGGAAGTTTACCGGCACGAGGATGCGCCCGAAGACGCTGACGCCGAACAGAGTGACGAGGAAACGCGCGGCGTTGGGCGAGACGATGGCGACACGGTCGTTCTCGTTGACGCCGAGATCGTCGAGGGCGGCCGCCAGGCTGCGCGCCATCTGACCGAACTGCGCGTAGGTCAAGCGGCCGAGGCCGCCGCCCGGCGGGCTCGGCTCGTCGACCACCGCCTCACGCTCGCCGTAGACCAGCTCCGCACGCTCGAGAAAGTCTCCAAGGGTTAGCGGAACGATCATGACTGTCCCTCCATCGGCGACTGGCAGGGACACTACCACTATTTCTTGAGGCGCAGCTCCTCGTAGGGCGCGGCGTAGGGAAAGGCGGGGATCAGGGTGAGCGCCGGCTCCTCGACACGCGGACCGACGCCGCGGATGAAGCCATTCTCCCAGATCGGCGCGAACACGACGCGGTCGTGCAGGATGCGCTGGATCTGGTGCAGCATCTCCTCACGCTTCTTCCGGTCGAGCTCGCCGGCCTGACGCTGGAAGAGATCTTCCACCTCCGGCAGCACGCCGTAGGCGTACGTGCCGTTCCTCGTCGCGAGC
>DASPZZ010000121.1:0-5764 GCA_035635995.1 Binatia bacterium
CGGAGTACTCGGGCGACATGTACTGCTCCCAGCCGCCCTTCTTCTGGAAGTCGATGGCCGGCGAGATGTCGGAGAGCTGGAGCACGTCGACGCCGAAGCGCCCGGCCGACCGCTCCGCGGTGATCTTCGCGTAGAGGGCGCCGGTCTGCAGCCGCACGTAGTTCGTCTTGATCTTCGGGAAGTCCTTCCGGAACGCCTCGAGCAAGATGGCGATGCCCTGCTCGCTGTCGTGGCCGTAGTAGACGACCTCGCCCTCCTGCTCGGCTTTCGCCACGTCGGCCGACGTCTGGAAGTCGTGCACCTTGCTGACGTTGCGCGCCGGGCTCTGGGCCGCGGCGAGCGGCACGTCGGCCAGCAGCGGCGCGGCGGCGGCGAGCGCGCCCGTCTTCAGAAAACCGCGCCGGGTGACAGCAATATGGTCAGGCTCGGTCATGCGGAGATCTCCTTTTGTCGAAGTCGTGAGGGCGCCTCGTTGCGCCCGCCCGTAGCATAAGCTACCGACGGGTCAGGAGCCACTGCGCGGCCACGCGCGTCTCCTGTTATGCTGTCGGAGTCACGAGGGCGTTCATCGCACCACACAGACAGGAGAGCGCTGGCATGACCAACAAAGGGTTCTCCCACCTCGGTCTCTCGACTCTGGATCTGGACAAGACGCGCGACTTCTACGAGAACGTACTCGGGTTCAAGGCGGTCCGCTGCGACATCATCAAGGTCAAGGAGGGCGGCCAGATCCGTCACATCTTCTTCGACACCGGGCGCGATCAGCTCATCGCGTTCATGGAAGCCCGCGGCGTGCCGGGGGTGCCGGCCCGCTACGACGCCGGGATCACCCGCGGGCTCGGCGTGCCGAGCGCCTTCTATCACTTCGCGTTCGAGGCGGGCTCGGAGGCGGGGCTCGACGAGAAACGCCACGAGCTGATCGCGAAGGGCGTCGAGGTGACGGACGTCGTCGACCACGACTGGGCGAAGTCGATCTACTTCAAGGACCCCAACGGGCTACAGCTCGAGTTCTGCTGCTTCACGCGCAACCTGAACGCCAACGACGCGCGGATGCAGGACCGCTTCGAGATGTCCGTGAAGCGGCTGGGGCTGGAAGATCCAGAAGCCATGGGGACGGCGCACCGCGCGCCCCAGGCAGCGGACGCGGCGCTGCTCGTGCAGGCGCCGAGCGCGTAGCGCTCGACAGAGCGCGGCATCACCGCGGCGATGGCAGGGGCTCTCGCCGGGGAGCCCTTGCGATCCGCTGTCGGATTGTGGCAGTATCCTCCCCCCTTGGAGCTGGCGGGAGCCGGCTCTGATGGATGACCGTCGGCTCGAAGGAGACGACCATCTGGTCGAAGGCCCGGCGCTCGATCGTCCTCGCGGTCCTCCCGGTAATCCTTGCCCTGGCACCTCCCGCGGTTGCCTCCACGGTGAGCCCGTCGCTGCACGCGCTGCCCTTCAGCTTCGAGCCGAACGTCGGCCAGACCGATCCTCGCGTGAAGTTCCTCGCGCGCGGTCGCGGCATGACCCTGTTCGTGACGCCGACGGAGACGGTGTTCCTCACGGTCCGCTGCGCCGTGCGGATGCGGCTCGTCGGCGCGAGCGCGGATGCCGAAGTCCACGGTGTCGATCCGCTGCCGGGACGGAGTCACGTCCTCCTCGGCCGTGATCCGGCACGGTGGAGGACGAACACGCCGACGTTTGCGCGTGTGCGGTCTCGCGATGTGTACCGCGGCGTCGATCTCCTTCACTACGGCACCGAGGGGCGCCAGCTCGAGTACGACTTCGTCGTCGCGCCGGGGGTCGACCCCCGCGTGATTCGCCTGGCGTTCGACGGCGTCGATCGACTCCAGCTCGACGACAACGGCGAGCTCGTCCTGCACGTCGGCGCGACGCATCTACGGCTCGGCGCGCCGCGGGTCTATCAGACGTCCGCCGAGGGCCGCCGGATCGTCGCCGGGGCATGGAGGCTCGAGGACGCGAGCACGGCCGCATTTCGGATCGGAGCCTACGACACGAGCCAGGTGCTCGTCATCGATCCGACCGTGGCGCTCGCGACCTATGTCGGCGGCAACGGCGCCGACCAGGCGTTCGCGATCGCCCTGGCCGCCGACGGCAGCGTCTTCGTCACCGGGAACACGACCTCGGCGAACTTCCCGACGACCTTGGGGAGCTTCGCGCCGACCGCGCGCGGCGGGGTGGACGCGTTCGTCGTCCGGCTCAAGGCCGACTTCACGACCGCCCTCTACTCGACGTTCCTCGGCGGCTCGGGCGACGACGCTGGGCGAAGCATTGCCGTCGACACCAACGGCAACGCCTACGTCACGGGCTTCACGACCTCGGCAGATTTCCCGACGACGCCGGGCTCGGTTCAGCCGGTTCGCCCGGCCGGCGAGGCGGCGGGGGTCGCCGATGCGTTCGTCGTGAAGCTGGCTCCGCAGGGGGCGGGGCTGGTCTACAGCACGTACCTCGGCGGCACCCTCTCGGATGTCGGCCTTGGCATCGCGATCGACACGGCCGGCGGCGCCTATGTCACAGGCGGTACGTTCTCCGCCGACTTTCCCTCGTTCTTCGCGGCCCAGCCGTTCTTGGGCGGAGCCCGCGACGCGTTCGTGACGAGACTCGATCCGACCGGGTCGTTCCTGATCTACTCGACGTTTCTGGGAGGCCTGGGCACCGACGTCGGCAACGCGATCACTGTCGACGCGACCAGTGCGGCCTACGTGACCGGGTCGACGACGTGCCCGGCGGCACCCTGCTCCACCGCGACCGATTTCCCGACGACGCCGGGGGTGACCTCGCCGCTGAGGCCGCCGGGCCAGGCCGCCGGGGTGACGGACGTCTTCGTGACCAAGCTCGATCCTATCGGTGGCCCGGTGTATTCGACGTACCTCGGGGGCACCGGCGCCGACGAGGCGCTCGGCATCGTCGTCGACCAGGCCGGCAACGCCACCGTGACCGGCGGCACGGCGTCGGCGAACTTTCCGGTGACCTCGGCCTTCCCCGCGTTCACCGGCGCGCTGCAAGCGTTTCTCACGAAGCTGAACACGACGGCCTCCGCCGTGGTGTTCTCGCGACCGGTGCCGACCAGCTCGCCGCTCACCGGGCAGTCACGCGACGTCCTGCCGGCGGCGCCGACGCTCGCGATGGGGATCGCCAAGGACGCGTCCGACCGCCTCTATCTCGCCGGCTCCGAGTTCCGAGGCGGCGCAGCCCAGACCGACGCCTTCGTGATCCAGTTCGGCCCCTCGGGCACGTCGCCGACCGCCGAGTTCTTCGTCGGCGGACCGGGTGACGACTTCGGCTTGGCGCTCGCGGTCGACGGCCCCGGCAACAACGTGTTCCTGGCCGGCCAGACGACCTCGGCGACGGGCCTGACGACCGCCGGCGTAGTTCAGTCCACGTTCGGAGGCGGCGTCGACGGATTCGTCGCCAAGGTGAGCGGCTTCAACCCTCCGATCACGGACGAGAGCGGCGGCGGCTCGAGCGGCGGCTGCCTGGTCGCGACCGCGGCGTTCGGCTCACCGCTCGCGCGAGAAGTCTCGGTGCTCCGCGCGTTTCGCGATCACATCCTCGTCCGGAGCGCGGCCGGGCGCGCGCTCGTGAAGGTCTATTACCGTATCAGCCCGGCGGTCGCTCGCGCCATCGCGGGCCACGAGGCGCTCAAGGCCATCACCCGTGCGGCGCTGCGTCCGGCGATCGTCGGCGCGGGATTCGCGCTCGCGAGCCCGCGCACGGCATTCGTCGTGTTCGCGGTGGTGTGGAGCGTGCTCGCGGCGCTGCTCGTCGGGCTCGCGCTCGCGCGCCGCGGGGCCGGGGCGAGGCGCGGAGCGTTCGTCGCCACGTTCCTCGTCGCGCTGAGTCTCACGCTTACCGGGGGGCTGCTCGATGGCGGCCGCGACAGCGAGCCGCCGATCGCGCCGCGGGCGCACGTGGCGCAGGCCGACCGACGTGCGGCCGCGCCGGGAATCACGCGCCGCCAAAGCGGGATCGAGGAGCCCGGTGTCGAGCGCTACGACGTCGATCTCGAGCGCTTCGCCGGAGTGCCGCTCGCGCCGGGCAGCGCCCGCGTGCGCCCGACGTTCCATTCCGGGGGGCTCGGCTACGAGATCGAGTCGGATCTGGCCGACGGAATCCTCACGGCCGACGGCTTCACCGTGACGGAGCCGAAGGTCGCCGCGGCCGTGGGCATCACCAGCGGCGATCGCATTGTCGCGATCAACGGCTATCCCCCGGCCGGCGGCGCCTTCGCGAGCTTTCTGCTGATGCAGCGCGACCCCGACCGCAATACCATCACCGTCCAGCTCGACCGCGGCGGGGTCAGGATGGAGCGCGCGATCAGCGTTCGCTGATCGGGCTACACCGCCTTCAACGCGTCGTACACGCTCCGCTCGTACTGCCCGTAGAGCTTCAACGTCTTGGTGTCGGCGAAGGGGAGAATCTGCGTCATGATCAGCCCCGTCACGCGCTTGGCCGGATCGAGCCAGTAGTACGTGTTGAAGATTCCACCCCAGCTCACGGTGCCGGCGCTCCGACCGTTCGGCCCGGGCTCCATGTTCAGCATGTAGCCGAGCCCCCACCGGATCGGCGCTCCCGGGAACAGGTCGACGTCGTTCGAGCGCGCCGGGTTGGTCGTCTTCATGATGCCGGCCGGGATGTCGCCGGTGTGGTTCTTGTTCATCAGCGCCACCGTCTCCGGCTTCAAGATCCGCGCCCCGTTGCGACTGCCGCCGTTGAGCAGCGCCTGGAGGAAGGCGAGATAGTCGCGGCCCGTCGAGTAGAGCGGGCCGCCGCCGGACCAGAACTCCGGCATGAACGGCGTCTCGAGGGCTTGCGGCGCGAGCGTCCCGTCGGCCTGCCGCTGGTGCACGCGAGCCTGCCGCGCGCGCTGCTCGTCCGAGGTGACGTAGCCGCTGTCCTTCATGCCGAGCGGCGCGAAGATCTTGTCGCGGAAGTACGCGTCCAGCGTCTGGCCGCTGACCGACTCGACGAGACGTCCCGCCCAGTCGATGCTGATGCTGTACTCCCACTTCTCGCCCGGCTCGAACACCAACGGCATGCGGAGGGCCGCCACCTTGCCGGTCGCGGTCGAGGGCATGCCGGACGCCTTCACGTACCGCACCATGTTCGCGTCCCACTGCTCGTAGCAGAAGCCGGACGTGTGGGTCAGCAGGCGGCGCAAGGTGATCGGCCGTTTCGCGGGCCGCAGCTTGGGCGTGCCGGACGCGTCGAACCCCTCGAGCACCTGTGGCGAGCCCAGCGCCGGGTCGATGTTGGGCACCGGCTCCTCGAGCTTGAGCTTGCCCTGCTCGACGAGCTGCATCGCCGCCACCGAGGTGATCGCCTTGGTCATCGAGGCGATGCGGAAGACGGAGTCGAGCGCCATGTCGGGGCCACGGCCGAGCTCGCGGACGCCGAAGGCGTTCTCGTAGAAGAGGCCCTTGTCGGTCGCCACCATCGCCACGACGCCGGGCACCTCCTTCGCGTCGACCGCCTGCTTCAGCACCGCGTCGATTTTCGCGCGCGACGCCGGCGCCGTCTGGGCGTGGGCCCGGCGGGCCACGATGGGGCCGATGGCGGTCGTAGCGGTGATGGCGGCGGCGCCCTTGAGCAGGTCACGACGGCTAGGCGATGCGGGAGGCATGATCGCGTCCTCCTGGTGCCACGGGCTCACAGCAGCGGACCCGCGACACGTCGCTCACAGCACCGAACGCACGAGACCGCCATCGACGAGGATGGTCGTCCCGGTGATGTAGCTCGATTTGCCCGAGGCGAGGAACGC
>DASPZZ010000122.1:0-2823 GCA_035635995.1 Binatia bacterium
TTGAAGGTGAGCGAGATCGTGTGCTGCGGCCCCCAGAAGAGGTCCTCGATCCACGTGGCCTTCCGCCGCTTCATGAGGTCGGTCAGCTCCATCCGGAGATTCATCTGCCACGTGCGATTGGCCAGCAGCGGCGTCCAGGGGATGCGCACGTAGGTCACCGGCGTCGTGAGCCCGAGCGGGCCGCCCTGGCGCACGAACGTGACGAAGGGGGCGCCGTTGCGAATGGGCTCGGGCGGCAGCTCCTCGCCGATCCGGTAGAGGCTCTTGGCCAGGAGCGGCAATCGCCCCTCCGCGATCGGCGTGAAGCCACGGCTCTTCACGTAGGCGGCAAGCGCCGGGTCGGGCGGGCCTCCCGCCGTGTCGCCGTCGACCGCGTTCGGCCAGAGCAAATAGAGATCCTGCTCGATGGACGCGCCGGCCGTGTTCGGCGGGATCGCGAGGCTCCAGAGGACGTCCAGGGTCACGACTTCGGTTTCGGGCCTCACGGTGGCCCGCACGAAGAGCGGACCGATCGTAAATGCGGGATTCGGTCGGGACGCGAGAAAGACCTGGCCTCGGGCGACGCCGGGCGCCGACGCAGCCATCACCAGGGCGAGAATCCAGCCGACCCGGATCACCCGGCCACGCCTCCCTAGGCCGGCCCCGGCTGGCTCAGCCGCGTCCGGTTCACCTGCGCCTGGACGTCGAGCACGCGGTCGCCCTCGAGCTCGATCTCGACTTCGTGGTGCTCGACGTCCCAGCGGTGCACGGTCGCGAGCCACCCGAGCCGCCGCTGGCGGTGGGGGACCACGCGGCGCCCGCGATAGACCAGGGTGCGGCGTCCGGGCTCGCTGAGGCGCTCGCGCTCCTCCGGATCGGGCCCGCACAGCTTGAGCACGTCGGCGTGCGTCGTCTCGCCGGGGGAGATGCGCGCGAGCGTCTCGCGCGGGACGATCGTGCCGGTCTCCCGCTGGCCCGGCGCGCCGCCGGGCGGCCCGAACTGGATGCGACCCTGCAGTCGTGCGCCGACCGTCTTGACGAGCATCGTGACCAGCGGGCCGGCCAGATTGCCGAGGACGAAGAAGACTGTCGCAAAGAGCAGAGGCGACCACGCCTTCCAGCCCGTGAAGTAGCCGAACTGCACCGACAGGACCTGAGGCCGGATGCCCTCGGACGGATCGAGATAGGCCGACACGATCTCGGTCGCCCGGCGCGTCTCGCTGGAGCGCCGCTGGCTCGAGCCCGGATAGACCTCGTGGATCTTCAGGTGCTCGGCGTCCGCGAAGTTGATGAGGAGCTGCGACGGATCGTCGGCGAGGTGCACGACGCGGTCGCGATAGGCGAGGTACATCGGAAAGGTCGCGCGCGTCCGGACGTCGTTGAAGCTCAGGGTGACCACGTGCCGCTCGCCCCAGAGCGAGTTCTCGAGCCAGGTCGCCTGCTTCTGTCGGCGGAGCCCGGTCAGCCGCATCCGGAGCTCGATGAGCCACGCGCGGTCCACGAGCCGCGGCGTCCACGGGATCCGGATCCAGCTCGCCGGTGTGCCCTGACCGAGCGGGCCCGCCTCGCGGGTGTAGGTGACGAACGGCGCGCCGCCGTCGAGTGGCTCGGGCTTCGCTCGATCGCGTCCGGAGTAGATCGCGCGCGCGGCCAGCGGCAGCCGCCCTTCGCGCGTCACCTGGAATCCGCGCCCCTCGACGGTGCGGCGGATCTCGGGATCGGGCGGTCCGGACACGGGCTCGCCGTCCACCTCGCCGGGCCACAGCAGATAAAGATCCTGGGCGAGCGAGCCGCCGGCCGTCGACGGCACGACGAGGCTGAACAGCACGCTCACCTCGACCGGGCCGTGCGTGGGTCCGACGTTGGCCCGGATGGACAGCGGGCCGATCGTGAACTCGGGCTTGGGCTGAGTTGCGATGAAGACCTGCGCGCAGGCGGCGCCGGGCGCCGCGACGAGCACGAGCGCGGCCAGGAGCGCTCGCCTAAATCCTGACAGGCGTGAACTCCCGCGTGTAGTACACGTCGAGCGGGAGCTTCTTCTTGACGAGGCCGTACTCGAGCAAGGTCTCCTGCATCACTCCCAGCGCCTCGACGTTGATGCTCCCATCGACCGGGAGCAGCGGCCCCGAGATCTTGTGCGCGCCGAGGACGGCCTCCGGGCTCCAGCCGAGCTTCTTCGACACGAGCGCGGCCGCCTCCTTCGGGTTGTCGCGCATCAGCTTGAGCGCGCGGAAGAGCGCCCGCTGGCTCTTCCGGATCGCGTCGGCCTGCTTGGCGATCGCGTCCTCCGACGCGTACTGGATCTGGCTGATCCACTTCGGGGTCACCGAATCCAGGCGCATGAGGACCCTGGACTTGCCCTGGAGCTCGGTCACGGCACCGCCGTCGCCCCAGACGTAGGCGGCGATCTCCTTGCGCGCCATCGCCGCCAGCTGCGCGTCGAGACCGCCGAGGCCGACGACCTGAACGTCCTTGTCGGGATCCCAGCCCTCTTTCTTGGCGACCATGCGGGCGAAGACCCACGTGGTGGCGCCCGCGCGCGTGACGCCGATCGCCTTGCCTTTGAGATCGCCGACCTTCTGGACCTCGGGCGCCACGTTCAGGGTGAAGTGGTTACCCTCGGTGTGGGTCGCGATCATCTTGATCGGCGAGCCGGCCTCGCGGAAGACGATGATGTCGGTGCTGCCGGTGATTCCGATGAGACACTCGCCGGCCATCACGGCCTTGAGGAGATCGGGGCCGCCGCGGAAGGGCACGTACTCGACGTCGAGGCCCTCGGCCTTGAACATCCCCTGCTCGAGGGCCACGATGACCGGCCCCGCCATCGAGTAGTCGCCGAGCACG
>DASPZZ010000123.1:0-6176 GCA_035635995.1 Binatia bacterium
CTTCCGACCCGATCCGCGCGACCGCGCGCATCGCGATCTGGTGAAGGCGGCCGACAAGCTCTGCGCCTATCTCAAGTGCCTCGAGGAAATCGGCGCCGGGAACCCCGAGTTCGCCCAGGCCGAGAAGAGTCTGCGGGCGAACGTCGAGGGCCTCGACCTCCCGGAGGTGCGCTACTTCATCGAAACGTTCGTCCCGAGCTTCCGACTCACGCTGGACGAGCTCAACTGACCCGCCGAGGAGAACCTATGCGCCGCCTGAACGCGCTGCTCGCCCTCTCGATCGCGCTCGCCCTGCTCTGGTCGGCCGCCGCCCAGGCGCAGGGCCGCGGCAAGGAGATCGTCGTCGGCCTCGGCGCCGAGCCCCGGACGATGCTCGCCGTCACGATCGTGGACTGGACCACCAACAACATGCTCGAGCACATCTACGACCGGCTGCTCGATCGCGACCCGAAGACCTTCAAGCCCAAGCCCATGCTGGCCGAGAGCTGGCGGATCGTCACCGACACGACCTGGGAGTTCAAGCTGCGCAAGGGCGTGAAGTTCCACAACGGCGAGCCCTTCACCGCGCAGTCGGTCAAGGCCACCATCGACTACGCGCTCGACCCGGCGACCAAGAGCCATTTCGCCTCCGCCGCGTACTGGGGCCTCGTCAAGGAAGTGCAGATCGTCGACGACTACACGGTCCGCTTCGTCACCAAGCAGCCGTGGCCGAACCTGGTCGACAGCGCGTCGCTGACCAACTCGCTCATCATGCCGGCCAAGGCGCTCAAGGACCTCGGCCCCCAGAAGCTCGCGGAGAAGCCGATCGGCACGGGTCCGTTCCGGTTCGTCGAGTGGAAGCGCGACGAGCGGCTGGTCCTCGAGCGCAATCCCGACTACTGGCAGGGCCCGGCGGACGCCACCCGCGTGACCTTCCGCTTCGTCCCCGAGTTCAGCGCCCGCATGGCGGCGCTGCTCTCCGGGGAGATCGACATCATGAAGGACGTGCCGCCGCATGCCGTCGAGACGATCGAGCGGAGCGGCCGCGCGACGCTCCGCGCGACCGTGTCCTCGCGCATCAACTACCTGGCCCTGGTGAACCTCAAGCCCGGCCCGATGCAGGACCTTCGCGTGCGGCGGGCCATGAACCATGGGGTCGACGTCGACGAGCTCGTCAAGCAGGTGCTCAAGGGCCGCGCCACTCGCATGTGCGGCCCGATGGCGCCCGCCAACGTGGACTGGGCACCGGCGGAGTGTTACAAGCACGACCCGGCGCGCGCGCAGGCCCTCTTCAAGGAGGCCGGCGTCGACCCGACGAAGCTCCAGCTCACGCTCGACACGCCCTCCGGGCGCTACCCGCTCGACAAGGACGTGTCGCTCGCCATCGCGGCGCAGCTCCAGCGCCTCGGCATCAGGGTCAACGTCGTCGTCAACGAGTGGGGCACGCACCTGGACAAGATCAAGAACCGGAATACCGGCGAGATGTTCTTCCTCGGCTGGGGCCCGGCCCTGCACGGCCAGGGCACGATGCAGCCGCTCTTCCTGGCGGACCAGACCTATTCGTCCTACGGGAACAACAAGACGATCGACGACAAGATCGCGCGCGCCCAGACCCTTCTCGATCCCAA
The DNA here is from genome assembly GCA_035635995.1 of Binatia bacterium. Taxonomy (GTDB): domain Bacteria; phylum Methylomirabilota; class Methylomirabilia; order Rokubacteriales; family CSP1-6; genus AR31. The sequence continues at coordinate 1,608 of DASPZZ010000123.1, forward strand.
AGCCCGCGCCGACGCCTACGCCGAGCTCCAGCGGCTCGTCCGTGACGAGGCGCCCTGGGTGTTCCTCTGGCAGCAGCACGACCTCTACGGCGTGGCGAGCCACGTCGAGTGGACGCCGCGGGCCGATGAGAAGATGTGGATGTACGAGGCGAAGGTGACGCCGCGATGAGCCTGACCGTCTTCACGAACGCGGTCCTGATCGACTGCACGGGCGCCGATCCGCTGGAGGGCGCCGCGGTCGTGGTCGAGGGCGATCGCATCAAGGAGGTCCTTCCCAAGGGGAAGGTCGGCCCGCTCCCGGGACCGGTGACGACGCTCGATTGCAAGGGCGCGACCCTCATGCCCGGGCTCACCGACGCCCACGTCCACATCTGCGCCGTCGAGGGCAACATCACCGACCAGCACCGGTACCTGCCGCCGAGCCTCCTGGCCGCCAAGGCGCTCCGCCGCGCCGAAGAATGTCTCATGCAGGGCTTCACGACGGTCCGCGACGCCGGCGGCGCCGACTACGGATTCCGCGAAGCCATCAACGAGGGGATCTACCCGGGACCGCGGATGCTCGTCTCGGGCAACTACATCTCCCAGACCGGCGGCCACGGCGACAAGCGGCGGCGCGCCGAGTGGAACGCGCCGATCGACTGCTGCATCGGCATGGTCGGCTCGATCGCCGACGGCGAGGCGGAGGTGCGCAAGGCGGTCCGCGAGCAGCTCCGGCGCGACGTCGACCAGATCAAGATCATGGCCTCCGGCGGCGCCATGTCGCCGTCCGACGAGCTCGACACCACGCAGTTCACGATCGGCGAGATGCGCGCGGCCGCCGAGGAGGCGCGCGCGGTCGGCAAGTACGTCCTGGCGCACGCCTACTCGGACTCGGCGGTGCGCAACGCCATCGAGGCGGGCGTGCGCTCGATCGAGCACGGCAACCTCATCCGCGAGGCCGCCGCCACGGCCATCAAGGACGCGGGCGCGTTCCTCGTCCCCACGATGATCACCTACGAGACGATCTATCGCGAGGGCAAGCGCTACGGCATCGGCGACCACCAGATCCAGAAGATCAATCTGGCCCGCGAGCAGTCCGTGCAGGGCCTGACGTACGCCTACCGCGCCGGCTGCCAGATCGGCTCCGGCTCCGATCTCCTCGGTGACATGATGGTCCAGCGGGCGGTCGAGTTCGAGCTGAAGGCGCAGGTGATGAAGCCGATGGAGGTGCTGCTCTCGGCGACCCGCGTGAACGCGGCACTCTTCAGGATGTCGGACCGGATCGGGACCGTCGAGCCGGGCAAGTACGCCGACCTGATCGTCGTCGCCGGCAACCCGCTCCGGAACCTCCGCGTGTTCCAGGTCCAGGACAACCTGAAGCTGATCATGAAGGGCGGCCATGCCTACAAGCAGACCCTCTGAGCATCGGGACGAGATCCTCGATCAGTTCACGCGACAGGCGACGCCCTTCGCCACCGCGCCCGGCATCCGTGACGAGGCGGCGCTCCGCCTGATCGTCGAGTGCAGCGGCGCCGGGCCCGCGGACACGGTGCTCGACGTCGCGTGCGGCCCCGGGCTCGTCGTCGCCGCCTTCGCCCGCGTCGCCCGCCACGCGACGGGCATCGACATCACGCCGGCCATGCTCGAGCGCGCGCGGGCCCACGCCGCCGACCTGGGCCTCACGAACGTGACCTGGCGCCAGGGCGACGTGCTGCCGCTCCCGTGGCCGGAGGCCTCGTTCTCGATCGTGACCTCGCGCTTCGCCTTCCACCACTTCCTCGACCCGCTGGCGGTGCTGCGGGAGATGACGCGGGTGGCCGCGCCCGGCGGCCGGGTGATGGTCGTCGACAGCACGCCGGCGCCCGCCCGCGCCGACGCCTTCAACCGGATGGAGCGGCTCCGCGATCCCTCGCACGTGCGCTCCCTGCCGGTCGCCGAGCACCGCGAGCTCTTCGCCAGGGTCGGCCTGCCCGAGCCCCGCGTGACTTCCTATCGGCTGGAAGGCGAGCTGGAAGGCCTGATCGCGCGGTCGTTCCCGAACCCCGGCGACGACGACAAGATCCGCGCCCTCTTCCGGGCCTCGCTCGCTGACGACGCCCTCGACATCCAGACGCGGCTCGAGGACGGCCGGATCCGCTACGGATTCCCCGTGGCGGTTCTCGTCGCCGACCGGTGACGGCGATGCGGATCGTCGACCTGAGCTTTTCCATCCGGCCGCACTTCCGCTGGAAGGTCGCGTCGCAGCTAGTGGCCGCGCACGCCACGGGTCATCCCCTGCAGAGCACCGTGGTCACCGTCAGCTGTCACGCCTACACGCACGTCGACGCGCCGCTGCACTACCTGACCGACGGGCGCGACATGGCCGCGATGCCCGTCGATCAGTGGGTCGGCGAAGCGGCCGTGGTCGATCTCACGCATCTCGGCGCCAACGGCGAGGTGACCGCCGAGGACCTCAAGCGACGCGCCGAGCACGTGCGCGCCGGCGACATCGTGCTGCTGCGCACGGACTGGCCCAAGCGCGTGAGCGTCGAGACCGAGCAGTTCTGGAAGCAGGGCCCGTGGACCGGGCCGAGCGCCTGCGAGTGGCTCGTCGCCCGCCAGGCCAAGGCCGTCGGCTACGACTATCCACCGGACCACTGCATCCGCGACACCATCGCCGAGCCGCGCCGGCGCCCGGCCCGCGAGGAGTACACGACGCACGCGATCTTCTTCCCGGCCGGCATCACGGTGATCGAGTACCTGACCAACCTCGACCAGATCGGCGCGCCGCGCTGCCGGTTCATCGCGCTGCCGCTCAAGCTCGAGGGCGCCGACGGCTGTCCGGTCCGCGCCGTCGCGATGGTGGAGTGACTCGATGATCGAGCTGCGGCTGGCGCCGATGGCGGCCGTGACCAACGTGCCGTTCAGGCTGGTCGCCCGTGAGTGCGGCGCCGGCCGGCTCACCAGCGAGGAGATCGACGCGCGCGGGCTCGTGGAGGGCAGCGCGCGCACGTCCGAGCTCGCGAGCTTCCTGCCCGAGGAGCACCCGATCGCGCTGCAGCTCCTGGGCGCCGATCCCGACGTCCTCGCCGAGGCCGCGCGGCGCCTCGAGGCCAGCGGCGCCGACGCGATCGACCTCAACATGGGCTGCCCCGTGGCGAAGATCGTCTCGAAGGGCCAGGGATCCGCGCTGATGCGGGACCCGCTCGGCGCCGCCGTCGTCTTCCGCACGATGCGCAAGGCGATCGGCGTCGGCTTCACGATCAAGATCCGCGGCGGCTGGGACGACCGGACGGTGAACGCGGTCGAGATCGCCCGGATCGCCGAGAGCGAGGGCGTCGACGCGATCACCGTCCATCCGCGGACCCGCTCGCAGCAATTCAGCGGGGTGGCGCCGTGGGAGATCATCGCGAGCGTCGTCGACGCCGTCGCGATCCCGGTGACCGGCAACGGCGACGTGCGGAGCGTCGCCGACGCGCGGGCGATGGTGACGGCCACGCGCTGCGCCGCCGTCATGATCGGGCGCGGTGCGCTCGGCGCCCCGTGGATCTTCCGGGACGCCGAGGTGTCGCGCGAGGAGCGGGCGCGGATCATCCGGCGGCACGCCGAGCTGATCGACGCGCATCTGCTGCCGCGGACCGCGCTCCTTCAGCTCAAGAAGCACCTGGCCTGGTACGCCCACGGGTTCCCGCACGCCGCGAGGCTCCGCGAGGAGCTGTTCCGCGCCCCGGAGACCGCAGCGGTCCACGACGTCTTCTGGCGAGCGTGGTGACCCAGCGCTACTTCGAGGACTTCACGGTCGGCGACCGGTTCAAGAGCCCGTCGCGGACGCTGACCGACGCGCACTTCCTCTTCTTCGCGGGCATGACCGGCGACAACCATCCGATTCACTACGACGACGAGTACGGGAAGAAGACGCGCTACGGCAAGCGGCTCGCGCACGGGCTCCTGCTCACGTCCCTCACCGCGGTCGGCGCGTCAACCCTCGCCCCGGTCGTCGAAGAGTCGATCGTCGCCTTCGTCGAGCAGGCGACGCGCTTCCGCGCTCCGGTATTCATCGGCGACACGATCTACCCCGAGCACGAGGTCGTCGGTCTCGAGCGTAAGCGGTCGGCGGGCCTGCTCACCCTGCGCGTGGCGCTCCGCAACCAGCGGGGCGAGATGGTGCTCGAGGGCGAGCACCGCTACCTGATCGCATACCGCCCGGCGGCCTGAGCGCAGACGACGCTCACTCCGAATCGCGTTGTCGAGGGGGGGCTTGGGGGGCGCCCGGAGCCCCGGTGCACCCCGGTTGTCGAGGGGCGTCACGGCTCCGCCGGGGCGCCCCGAGCGAGGGGGGGCTTGGGGGGCGCCCGGAGCCCCCCATGTAAATCAATCCGAGCGGCCGCGCGCGGCGATGTCCCACACCGCCTCGACCTTGTCGCCGCGCATCGCGTAGATCCGATCGTAGAGGTTGATCGTCGGGTCGCAGTGGGGCGGGAAGAACTCGATGCGCTCGCCGAGCCGCGGCGCGCGCGAGGGGTCGCTGACCGTCAGACGGCCGTGCTCGTCGCCGGCGAAGCTGTACTCGACGCCCGGGCGCTCCACCGACTCGGGCGGAAACGGCTTGTC
>DASPZZ010000124.1:0-5742 GCA_035635995.1 Binatia bacterium
TCCTGGGCGGCGTGGCCGCCGGCATGGTGCTGTTCATCGTGTCGGTGGGCCTCTCGGTCACGATGGGCCTGATGGGCTTCGTCAACCTCGCCCACGGCGGCTTCGCCATGCTCGGGGGCTACGCGATCGCGCTGGCGATGAGGTACTGGGGCTTCGGGTTCGGGCCGGCCCTGGTCTTCGGCTTCGTCGTCACCGCGGCCGCGAGCGCGGTGCTGGAACGGCTGCTCTACGCCCGGCTCTACCGGGCGACCGAGCTCGACCAGGTGCTCTTCACCATCGGCCTGGTCTTCATGATGATCGCGTCGATCACGCTGCTCGTCGGGCCCGAGAACCAGCCGCTGGCGCTCCCGGCGATGCTGCGGGGGCAGATCAATCTCGGATTCACGCACTACCGCACCTACAGCGTCGTCCTCATCGTGATCGGAATCGTGATCGTGAGCGGCCTCTGGCTCGGCTTCGAGCGCACGCGGATCGGCGCGCAGATCCGCGCCGCGGTCGACAACCGGCGCATGGCCGAGTCGCTCGGGATCAACATCGCGCGCCTGTTCACCATCACCTTCGCCTTCGGGAGCGGCATGGCGGCCCTGGGCGGGGGGCTCGGCGCCGAGTTCCTCGGCCTCGATCCCCAGTACGCGCTGAAATACCTCGTGTACTTCCTGATCGTGGTCGCGGTCGGCGGCCTCGGGCGCGTGACCGGGGTGTTCTACGCGGCACTCCTGATCGGCGTCCTCGACTTCACGCTCAAGAAATATCTGCCCCAGGGCGGCACGGCGTTCATCTACGCGCTCACGATCCTGCTCCTGCTCTGGCGGCCGCAGGGCTTGTTCGGCGCCAAGGCCACATGACCCTGCCTCCGGCCGGCTGGTCCGATCACCCGGCGGCGCTGGCGCTGGCCGGGCGCCACCGGCTGCGGGCGTGGGAGCCGATCCCCTGGGTCCTCGCCCTCGGGTTCTATTTCGCGTTCCCGAAACATCTCGGCTTCGGGACCGAGCTCCTGGTCACGATCCTCTTCGCGATCTCGCTCGATCTGGTACTCGGCTACGCCGGGATCGTGACCCTCGGTCACGCCGCGTTCTTCGGTGCCGGCGCCTATACGGTGGGCGTGCTGGCCAAGCACGGAATCTGGAACGAGCCGATCACGGGCTTGATCCTCGCGGCGCTGGTGGCGGCGGTCGTCGGCCTCGGCTCGGGTCTGGTGCTGCTGCGCACCCAGGGCCTGACGCTGCTGATGCTCACACTGTGCACGATGGCGCTGCTCGAGGAGGCCGCCAATATCGCCCACGACTACACCGGCGGCTTCGACGGTCTCGACAGCCTGCCGATCGCGCCGCTACTCGGGGTGTTCGAGTTCAATCCGCTCTACCCGAGGACGCAGTATCTCTACGTCCTCACCGTGCTGTTCGTTTGCTTCGTCTTCGTGCGCACGCTGGTCTATTCCCCCTTCGGCCAGAGCTTGACGGGCATCCGCGAGAACACGCTGCGGATGCATGCCGTCGGGGCGCCCGTGCGGGGGCGGCTCGTCCTCTGCTACGCGCTCTCGGCGGCGATCGCCGGCGTCGCGGGTGGCATCTGGGCGCAGGCCAACGCCTACGTCAACCTGGGCACGCTCGGCCTCGACCGCGCGGCCACGGTGCTCATCATCCTCGTGCTCGGCGGCTACGGCCGGCTCTACGGCGCCTTCGTCGGCGCGATCGCCTACATGGCGCTGTCGCACTTCCTGTCGAAGCTCTACCCCACCGCCTGGCAGCTCGGGCTGGGGCTGCTGCTCGTCGTCATCGCGTTGTTCGCGCGCAACGGCATCCTGGGGCTCGCCGAGACGCTCGCGCACCGCCCTCGCGCGCCGGGCGCCATGCGATGACCCCGCCCCTCCTCGAGACCCGCGCGCTCTGCCGCAACTTCGGCGCGCTGGCCGCCGCGCGCGATATCAACTTCCGGCTCGAGACCGGCGCGCGCCACGCCCTGATCGGCCCGAACGGCGCCGGCAAGACCACGTTCATCAATCTGCTGACCGGCGTCATCCAACCGACCTCGGGCGCTATCTTCATGAAGGGCCGGGACATCACGGGCGTCGTCCAGGCCGAGCGGGTCAAGCTCGGCATCGCCCGGACGTTCCAGATCAATCGACTGTTTCGCCGGCTCTCGGTGCTGGAAAACGTCTACATCGCGGTCGCCGAGCGGGTCGGCGCCGCCCCAGCCATGTTCCGGCCGGCCGGGATGCGTCGGGACGTGGTCGAAGAGTCGATGCATCTGCTCGACACCCTCAAGCTGACAGCCGACGCGACTCACCGCACCGCCGAGCTGCCCTACGGGCGCCAGCGCCTGGTCGAGCTCGCCATCGCGCTCGGCTTGAAGCCGGAGGTCCTGCTGCTCGACGAGCCCGCGGCCGGCGTGCCCAGCGCCGAAAGCCACATCATTCTCGACGCGATCGACGGCCTGCCCAGGGACATCGGCGTCCTGATCATCGATCACGACATGGATCTCGTGTTCCGATTCGCCGAGCGGATCACGGTGCTGGTGAGCGGCGCGGTCTTCGCCACCGGGAGCCCCAGGGAGATCGGGGCCGACGCGGACGTCCGCGCCGTCTATCTCGGCCGGGCGGGCCATGGCTGAGGCGCTCTCGCTGCGGCACGTGTCGGCCGGCTACGGCGAGACCGTCGTGCTCGAAGACATCAATCTGGCGCTGGCGCCGGGGGAGAGCATCAGCGTGATCGGCCGCAACGGCGTCGGCAAGACCACGCTGCTGGCGACGGTGATGGGCCATACCACGCTGCACCACGGCGAGGTCGCGCTCGGCGGCGTGAGCCTCAATCGCGTGCCGGTCTTTCGCCGCGCGCGAAGCGGCCTCGGCTGGGTCCCTCAGGAGCGCGAGATCTTTCCTTCGCTCAGCGTCCGTGAAAACCTAGAGATCGGGGCCCGGCCGGGGCACTGGACCCCGGAGCGAGTCTTCGAGCTGTTCCCGAACCTGGGAGCGCGGCTGTCCAACATGGGCAACCAGCTCTCCGGCGGCGAGCAGCAGATGCTCTCGATCGCGCGGGCGCTCCTGACGAACCCCTCGGTGCTGCTGATGGACGAGCCAACCGAGGGCCTGGCGCCGGTGATCGTCGAGGCGCTCGCCGCGGTGCTGCTCCGCCTGCGCGGTGAGGGCGCGCTCTCGATCGTGCTCGTCGAGCAGAACAGCCGCGTGGCGCTCGCCTTCTCGGCCCGCACCGTGGTCATGGACAAGGGCCGCATCGTCTACGACGGCGAGTCGGCCGCGCTCAGCGCCGATCCCGAGCGACTCGCTGCGCTCGTCGGCGTGGCTGAGTGACTTGGGGGCCCCGAAGGCCCCCGTTTCGGCGCGTGGCGGGTCGAAATCGAGTAGTCTCTCGGCAGAAAACTATCTCGGAGGCGAGAGCCATGGGTCTCTTGGACGGAAAGGTCGCGGTCGTGACGGGGGCGGGAAGCGGGATCGGTCGCGGGGTGGCCCTGGGCCTGGCCGCGGCGGGCGCCGGTGTCGTGGTCAACGACTACGGCGTGACGGTCGACGGACGTGACCCGTCGAGCGCGCGCGCCCTGGGGGTCGTCAAGGAGATCGAGGCGCACGGCGGTCGGGCCGTCGCGAACGCCGACAGCGTGGCGACGATGGCCGGGGGCCAGGGGATGATCGACGCCGCGCTGAACACCTTCGGCGACCTGCACATCGTCGTCTGCTGCGCCGGCATCTTGAAGGAGCGGATGATCTTCAACATGACCGAGGAGGAGTGGGACTCCGTCGTCGCCGTCCATCTCAAGGGCCACTTCACCGTCATGCGCCCGGCGACGAAGCACATGCGCGAGCGGCGCTACGGGCGGATCGTCACCTTCACGTCCACCGCCGGGCTCGAGGGCAGTCCGGGCCAGCCGAACTACTCGGCCGCCAAGGAAGGCATCGTGGGTCTGACGCGCTCGACGGCGCTCGCGATGGCGAAGTACGGCGTGACCGTGAACTGCATCTCGCCGACCGCCGAGACGCGGATGACCGAGCGGCTCCCTGACGGGCGCCGCGCGCAGGCGGCGGCGCCGCCGGAAGCGATCGCGCCGGTCGTCGCGTTTCTGGCGAGCGACCGCGCGGCCCACATCACCGGGCAGATCCTGCACGTCCGAGGCAATCAGGTGTCGCTCTGGTCGCACCCCGCACCGGTCCGCGCGATCACCAGCCGCGACGGCTGGACGCCCGAGGCGCTGGCCGACGTCTACGACACCGCCCTCGGCCAGGACCGCCTACGGCGCATCGACGCACTCGGCATCACCTGGCCGCCGCGAAGCGCTTAGCTTCGATCACTCGCTGGCGCGCTTGGCGGAGCGGCGGACGGGTGGCGGCGGGGAGCGGGCCCGGGCCGGCGGCTCCGTCACCCACTCGCCCGCTTTCCGCAGCTCTTCGAGCTGCGGGCGGGACTCGGGGGTCCCACTCCGCCGCCGGCCCGGGCCCGCTCCCCGCCGCCACCCGTCCGGGTCCGCTTTGTCGTTCGTGAGTACTCGAGGCTAGTGCGTCGCGTCCGGCCTCGTCACTCGCCCCAGGCTTGAAGGCAGGCGAGGGCGTCCGCCCGGCCGAGGTCGAGGAGGCGAGCGATGCCCTCCGGATCGAATTCGAGCGGGCGCAGCCTGAGGGGCGCGGACGGCGTGAGGACCTGTACGTCGACCGCCGGGTGCTTGAGGCGGGCCAGCTCGACGTCGCGGCGGATCTGGTGGAGCATCGCGGTCTCGAACGCCTCCTCGGCGGCCCGTCGGATCGTCGTCGGCGGGCCGCCCGGTTCGTCCGGCGCATAGCTCATCACGACCAGGGCGCGCGCCACCGGCATCGCCTCGAGCGCCTCGAGGACGGGCGCACGGCTCGTGAGGCCGCCGTCGACGAGGAGCGCTCCGTCGACGGCGACGGCCGGAAAAGCTCCCGGGACCGCCGCGGCCGCCATGAGCACCTCCACCGTTACCGTGCGGTTGTCGAAGGCCCGTGGCTCCCGCCGGGCGAGGTCCGTGGTGGTCACCAGGAGACGGATGGGTGAGCTGCGGATCCGCTCGAAATCGAGCGACGCCGTGATCAGCCCGCGGAGGGGTTGTGGGTCCAGGAGCGAGCTGGCGCTGCCCAGCGCGCGAAGCGTCAGCCAGCCCGGGAGGAGGCCGGCGAAGAAGACGGGTGTGCGCAGCGAGTAGATCTGCTCGCGTCTGAGCGTGCGCCACATCGCCTCGAGCCGATCGGCGCGTCCGGCGACGACCATCGCGGCGTTCAGGGCGCCGGCCGACGAGCCGGCGACGATCCTGATCGGGAGCCCGCGCTCGGCGAACGCCGCGACCGCGCCGGCCTCGTACGCCCCCTTGGCGCCGCCTCCGGACAGGATCAGCGCCGTCGGCACGTCCCGGCCCACGGGCGGCTGGGTGCACGTGGCGCCCGCGGCGCTCGGCGTCCAGAGAGCCGCCAGCATCAGCGCGACGGCGACCCATGCTCTCACCGCCGAGCCCTCAGGGGACGAGCATCGCGGTCAGCGCGCTGACGTCCTCGAGCGTGTCGACCTCGTCCACCGCATCGACGATCTTCCGGGCGTGCGACTCGCCGAGGATCGGGGTGGTGAGCGCCACGAACTTGGCCGTCAGCTCGTCGCGGGGCACCGGGCTCAACGCGTCACCACGAACCACCGTCGTCGTCTCCTCGAGCGTCCGCCCGTCGCGCAGCATGAGCCGTACGCGCGCCGTCGGCGCGTCGGCCCGGCGCGGCGACATCGCGGCGTCGGT
>DASPZZ010000125.1:0-2011 GCA_035635995.1 Binatia bacterium
AGCTTCCACGGGTTCTGTACGTCGCCGTGGTGGGCGTTGTCCCCGAACGGGCCCATCGCCAGCTCGGTCATGTTCAGCTTGCCCAGCGTGACGGCGCCGGCTTCCCGCAGGCGCGCCGCCGCGGTGCACTCGACCGGCGAGACGAAGTAGTCGCGGGTCTTCGTGCCGCACGAGGTCGGCAGGCCGGGCACGTGGCAGAGGTCCTTGTACGCCAGCGGCACGCCGTGCAGCGGGCCCCGGCTGTGCCCGGCCGCGAGCTCGGCTTCGAGGGCTCGCGCCGCCGCCAGCGCGCCGTCGGCGTCGAGCGTGATGAAAGCGTGGATCCGCCCATCGAGCCGCGCGATGCGATCGAGGCAGGTTTGTGTCGCCTCGACCGGCGAGATCTTGCGCGCGGCGATCGCCCGCGCCAGGGTTTGGATCGTCCAGTCAGTCACGAGGCTCGGCGGGGCTCGGCTCGCCCTCGAGCACCAGCACGAAGCCGGCCGGCTCCTCGGCGATTGCGAGGTCGGCCGCGGCACGCTCGACGGCGGCCGCGAGTCCCGCGGCGTCCGCGCTCACACGGTTCTCAGGGGCATTCATATTCGATAGGCGCGTTTGCCAGCGGATCATAGCACCGAGTCACGTGCGGCGGCCGAATGGGGGCGGCAACGGGCTGTCGAAGCTCAGGCGACCGCCGCGGGGATGCAGGAACGCGAGCCGCGTAGCGTGAAGCGCCAGTCGTCGCATCGGGTCCGTACGACCGCCGTACCGAGCGTCACCCGCGATCGGATGGCCTGCCGCGGCGAGCTGGGCTCGGATCTGAGCACGACGCCCGGTAACCAGCCGGAGCTCGAGCAAGGTCGCGCCCCGCCGGTGCTCGAGGACGCGATAACGCGTGATCGCCTCCTTGCCTCCCCCGCGCTCGGCGATCCGTACGCGCAGCGTTCGATCCTCGACGAGCCGCGAGATCAGCGAGCCCTCGGCCTGGCGCACCACGCCCTCGACGAGGGCGACGTAGACGCGCTCGGCCGTGCGCGCGGCGAATTGCGCCTGGAGGTGCTGCTTGGCCTGCACCGACTTGGCGAACACGATCAGGCCCGAGGTCTCTCGATCGAGCCGATGGACGATGAAGAGCGACGCGCGCGCGCTGCGAGTCGCGACCCAGTCACGGAGGAGCCGGTAGGCGGTGCGCTCGCGCTCGCGCTCGGTGGCGATGGTCAGGAGACCCGAGGGCTTGTCGACGACCAGGACGTCCTCGTCCTCGTGGACGAGGCGCAGGGGCGCCGGGCACGCGGGGGATGCGGACGACGCCAGCTCGACGCGGTCACCGACGTTTACCTCGGCGTCACCTCGGACGACGACGGCGCCGTTGACCCGAACGCGCGATCCGGTGAGCCACTGCTTGAGGCTGCGGCGCGAGGCCTCGGGGTAGAGCACCTGCAGCCGGTCGATGAGCCGCGTTGCGGTCAGAGTCGCACCTCCGGCGCGGCGTGACGAGGACGGTCACCTGCCATTGCCGCCCTTGCCAATCCGCCCGGTCGAGATCGCCCAAGACTCCAATAGAATCGAACGCTTATCGCTGGCTCAAAGGATGCACCCGCCCCGTGGACGGGAGGTGCTCCCATGATGACGTGCCGATGCGGTGGCCCGCTCACGCTGGACAAGTCTCACATTTCCGAGGCTCGACGGTTCGCCTGCCTCGCCACGACTCGGTTGTTGTGGAAGTGCTGTCTCTGCGGCCACTCCCTCTGGCTCGACCAGATGACGACTCCCGATGAGCTGAGCGCCCCTGTCGAGGCCGGGGCCAGGCCGGTCGCATAAGCCGCTGCCCGGTTTCCGCAGCCCTAAGCATCCGTGAATTCTACAGCTTCGGCTGTTCCCTCGAGCCACGCCCCGAGGCTCCGGACGCCCCGAGCAATCCCCTACGACGGCGGGGCCGCAAGAGGGATAATCGTAGGGAGATGCGCGACACTCGGACTTCGGGCCGCATTCTCGTGGTGGACGACGAGCCGGACCTCGTCACGATCCTGAC
>DASPZZ010000126.1:0-7351 GCA_035635995.1 Binatia bacterium
CGGCCTTCGTCCTGGCGGCGTGCTTTCCCTTGATGTCCCTGAGCATGGGTCTCACGTTCGTGCGCGAGACGCCGACGCGCGCGAGCCGGGCGGCATTTCTCGAGACGTGGCGAGGAATCCGCGGCGCCCTGGGGAGCCGCGAGATCTGGCTGGTCGCGGGCTTCATCTTCTTCTTCTGGTTCAGCCCGTCCTTCGGACCCGCCTTCCTCTACTACCAGACCGACACCCTCAAGTTCAGCCAGCAGTTCATCGGCCGCCTCGCCGCCCTTGGCGCCGTGTCCGGCGTCGTCGGAGCCGTGCTGTACGCGCCGCTCTCACGGCGCCTGTCGCTCAAGTCCATCATGCATATCTCGATCGCGCTGGGCGTGCTCGCGATGCTCTCCTATCTCTTCTACCGCGACGCCGCGTCCGCCGTCGTCATCACGGTGGCGTTCGGAGCTCTCGGGATGATCTTCAATCTCGGCTTCCTCGACCTCGCCGCCAAGGCGTGCCCGCCTCGCGTCGAGGCGACGTTCTTCGCCGCGCTCATGTCGGTCCTCAATGCGGCAACCAAGCTCTCGGAGAACGTGGGCGCCCGCCTCTACGACGTGGTCGGCTACGAGTGGCTGGTGTGGATCGGCGCCGGGATGACGGCGCTCACCTGGCTGCTCATGCCGCTGGTCAAGTTCGACCAGATCGACGCGAGAGCGCGGCAAGAGGCCGCCGCGAGCGCGGAGGAGGCGGCGGCAACGACCTAGTCGTCCGCCTCCGAGTCGGGCGCGCTGCGCGCTGCGGCCGTGTAGCCGCGCCGAAGCCAGCGCACCGCCCGCCCCATGTCCTCGATGCCCTCGACGTCCAGCTCGATCCAGCCTTTGCGCGAGAAGCGCCGGTGCGGACGAACGCGCGTGTCGGCCAGCGCACGCCGCTGATCATCGGCGGTGAGCCGGATCCAGAGGTCGCGCTCCTTCTCGCGCAGCGGGAAGCACGCGAACAGCGTCTCGCCGACGAAGTAGCCCCACCGGCCGAACATCGGCGTGATCCGAACGCTCGCCCAGCGTGAGACCGTTTCGTTCAGGCGCTGTGCCGGGCCCGTGCCGCCGCGCTCGAGGGCGCGACGGGTCTTGCGTCCTTTTCCCATCCCGCGAAATCGTCTGACCATTCCGGAAAGCCTCGGGCATTCTGCCATTGACAGCCGCGCGGTCGCCATGCGAAAAGTTTTGATGTCGATGTCGACGCGAGTGCAGTTCGCCCCGGTGGAAGGGGCGGCGACCCTGTTCACGCCCGCCTTCTGCGAGTACCTGACGCGCCTCCACGATCACCTGGACGCGCGCGCGCGCGATCTCCGCGCGCGGCGGCTCGCGGTCCTCGAGCGCGCGCTGCGGCAGAACGTCCCGCCGAGCCATCCGCCGACGAGCGAGGCCAACACCGGCACGTGGCGGGTCCCGCCGGTGCCCGACGATCTGAAGCTCCCCGGGATCGAGATCTCGGGGCCGTGCTCGATCACCTCGATGTTCATCAACGCGCTCAATCCGGGGCCCGAGGGCGAGCGCGCCGCCGGCGACCTCGACGACGACGAGGATTCGGGCGGCCATCGGCTGATCGACACCGTGCGCTCCGCGCACAATCGCCTGGCCGCCGTGAACCGCGAGCTCTCGTTCGTCGACCGCGAGCGGAACCGGAACTACCGGATCGCCGACGGCGAGCTGCCGTTCTTCATGCACCGCGAGCGCGGCCTGCATCTCGACGAGCCGGACGTCGCCGTCGACGGCAAGCCCGTCAACGCGGCGCTCCTGGGCACCGCGCTCACGCTCTTCTACGCCGGGCGCGCTCAGGCCGACCGCGGCCAGGGCATCTATTTCTATCTGCCCAAGCTCGAGGCCGCCGCCGAGGCGCGCTGGTACCGCGACCTGTTCGACCTGAGCCAGCGCCAGCTGCCGTTCCTCGCGCGGGCGACGATCCGCGCCGTGGTGCTGGTCGAGTCACTTCCGTGCGTCTACGAGATGGAAGAGATGCTCTACGAGCTCGGTCCCTACGCGGCCGGGCTCAACGCCGCCCGATGGGACCTGAAGGCCTCCATCTTCGAGTTCGTCATGACCGATCCCGCCCAGGTGTGGCCGGACCGCTTCGGCGTCGACATCAAGACCACGCCGTTCCTGGCCAACATCTTCCGGCGGCTGGTCGCGATCAGCTTGAAGCGCGGCGCCGTCCCGATCGGCGGCATGGCCACCGCGCTGCCGAATCCGGACCCCGAGGTCAATCGCGCCGCCGCCGAGGCCATCCGCACCGACAAGCAGTGGGAGGCCGAGCAGGGCTTCATCCGCGCCTGGGTGGCGCACATCTTCCACATGAAGACCGCCGGCGATCCGTTCAAGAAGCTGATCGGCTCGGGCTGGAAACCGACCGAGCAGATGGCGAACCCGGACAACTATCCCGTCGCGATCAAGACGCCCGAGGGCCCGATCACCGTGCAGGGCACGCGGCGCAACGCGCGGATGCTCATCGAATACGTCGAGGGCTGGCTCGGCGGGCGCGGCGCCAAGGGCATCGACAGCCTCGAGGGTAAGCCGGGCATCCATCCCGCGCTGATGGAAGACCTCGCGACCGGCCGCATGTCGGTCGCGCAGATCGCGCAGCGGATCATCCACCGCGCGCGCGAGACCGACACCGGTACGGAGCACGACTTCGCGCTGGTGAAGCGGCTCCTCGGCGAGGAGCTCGCCGATATTCTCAACCGGCGTCAGGGCGTGGAGACCCACGAGCGCTACCGCAAGGCGCTCAAGATCGCGATGCGCTGGATCAAGAACTACACCGAGCTCAACTTCCGAAGCCTCGGCGCCTACACGCGCGCCGAGCTCGACGCGATCGCCGCCGCGCCTGATTCGTTCTGAGCCACATGTTCAAGACAGTCAAGGTAACAGCCTTCGCGCTCGTACTTCTCGTCGGCGCCTGCGCCGGTCCGACGTCGACGATCAGCGTGCCGGACAAGCTCAAGCCAGCCATGACGGAGTCGCTGTCGATGATCGTGCGAGCAAAGGGCGTGCAGATCTACGAATGCCGGGCCAAGACGGATCAAGCTGGAGCATACGAATGGGCGTTCGTGGCCCCGGAAGCCGATCTCTTCGACGCGCGCGGAAACAAGACCGGCAAACACTATGCAGGCCCGCACTGGGAATCGACCGATGGCAGCAAGATCTTCGGGTCGGTGAAGGAGCGTGCCGACGCCCCGACGGGCGCCATCCCCTGGCTGCTGCTTTCCGCGAAGTCCGTCGGCCCGGACGGTGCGTTCAGCAAGGTCACGAGCATCCAGCGCGTTAACACCGTTGGCGGTGTGGCCCCGGCGGCCGGCTGCTCGCAAGCTGTCGCCGGAACGTCGGCTCGCATCAACTACACAGCGGACTACTACTTCTTCACGGCCAGATAGGGCATTCCTCAATGGTCGCCGCCCTTGGATTCCTCGTCGTCCGCGGTCGCCTTCCCAGAGCCCTTCGCGTCCTTCGTGGGCACTAGTTCGAGCGCGCGAGGCGAATCTCTCGTTGGTGGCCTGTCGCATCCGCTGCTGGACGGCATCATGCACCCGGACGTCCGCTCTTTCATGCCCTGGTCCGACTCCAATCCGTTCCTAGGGCTTGTAGGGCTCAGGCCGCTCCATCTTGCCTGCGTCGCCGTCGCACTCGTCGGCGCGGCTTGCCTGGCGTTCTGGAGAGTCCGCGGCGCGGGCAAGACCGGCTAGCCGCGTCAGTGCGATATGGTCAAGCGTCGCCAGTCCGCGAACCTCCACGCGAACAACGTCGAGCCGCTGCACTCGCACCAGCCGCCTTCATCTGGACAAAGCCGTTTGACGCGTTCGGGTTCTTCCGATTTGTACAGTTTGATCGTGAAGAAAGACCTTCCGGCCTTTCTCGCGAGCGGTATCGCCTCGGAATCGCCGAGGGTGGACAGCATGAAACGAGGTCCCCACGAGTCCTTGGGCTCTGCCTCCAATTGCAGGACCGTGGAAGGCATTCCCGCCACGAACCGGGCGAAGTCGTATGACGCTCGTGTCTGTCCGACAGGTCGCGGTGTGAACGGATAGGTCACATTTTGACAGTGGTTGGGGATCGACCACCCTTTCGCCGGGAGCGGTCCGGCGACGAGCGTGCAGATCTCGATCGGCTGGATCTGCGAGGCGTAGACCTTGCTGATGCTGGCCGTCTTGCAACTCCGGTTTGCCTCGACTTCCTCGTAGATAAAAACGCTGCCGGCCGGAAGCTCGATCTTCTCGAGCTCGGCGGTAACCGCCGCGCGCAATCTCATGTTTTCGGCGTTCGCCGTCGCCCACCACTGATAGAGGAAGTAGCCGCCGACCGCGGGCGCCGCGAACAATGTGGCCAGGGCGATGCCCTTTGCGAGTCGCCTCGTAGTCGCCCAGTGTTTGAGCTGCTTCAGCTCGGGGATCACGAGGATGACAGAAAGACGACAATCAGATCAATCCGGCACGGCATAGTAGTGCTTGAACCAGTATAGATCGAGCCGTACTGCCAGACGGCAATGCACGATGTCGCGGTCGCGCAAAGCGGGGCGGCGAGCCCCAACCCTACGGGACAGCCGTGATCGTGATCAGGCCAGCCGACGCCCTCCTCAGCGCGGTGGCGTCTTGTCGACCGCCAGCGCCTCGCGAATCGCCTCTTCCGTCACCTTGATCTGCACGCCGGCGCGCTCCTCCTGCAGGAGCATCGCCACGCGCGAGCCGCGCTCGGCCCAGCCGCGGTTGAGCGCTTCGGTCATCTCCTCGAGCGTGATGTTGGCCAGCTTCATATCGTTCATCGGCGCCGGGGCCGCCGGCCTGGTCGCCGGCGTTGGCTTCCTCGTCGTCGTCCGCGCATTCGCGGTCGCCTTCCCCGGGCGCTTCGCGACGCTCGTGGGTTCGAGTTCGAGTGCGCGCGGCGAAATCTCGATTCTCGGGGTGCTCGTGGGTGGCCTCGCCGGCGGCCTGTCGCATCCGTTGCCGACGGCATCATGCATCCCGACGTCCGGCCCTTCATGCCCTGGTCCGATTCCAATCCGTTCCTCAGGCTCGTCGGGCTCGCGCCGCTCCACCTCGCCTGTGTCACCGCGGCGCTCTTCGGCGTCGTCTGCCTGACGGGCTGGAGGCGCCGCGGTTCACGCTAGAGGCAGCACTGGAACGACCAGGCGCGGCCCTTCGTGAAGAGGATTTGCGGCGGGTCTACGGGCCGACCGTCCTTGGCCAGCCCGTTGAGGCTCACGACGAAGCTCGTGTCGGCGGTAGGCGGCACGATCTCGAAGCGGAGAGAGAAGCACGTACGCTCCCTCACTGGAATCGGGGCGGTCGCTCCGCCGTCGCCCGAGGGATCGAAGCCGCACAGCACCTGACCGTCGCGTCTGCCGAGGTATTCGCGCACGGCCGCCGGGCCTCTCGTGAGCGTCGGCGCGAGGCCTGCTCGCCGATCGACGTGGAGACGGACTTCCCCGGGAGCAAACGTGAAACCTTCGCCTTCGGGATCGATCGCGACGTCGATCCAGAAGGGCGGCTCTCGTTTCGGGGGATCGATGACACTCCCCGGGAGTGGAATGATGGGAAGCGGCACGACGATCGCGGGACCGGCCAGCGCGAATGTGGCGCGGTCGTTTCGCGCCGTTACGGCCACCTTGACGCCCGGCAGCCCGACGTAACCTTTCTCATCGATGGCCGTCGACTCGGGCCGCTCGAGCGTCGGTCGGCTGAACTCCCACCACTGGACCGCCGCACACCCCTGCGCGAGAACAAGCATCAGCGCGACCCCGAGGAGGCTCCGCGATGTCATCACGCCTGGCCCCCGAGGAGGCGAGCGACGAGAGTGTCGGCGCAGCCGGACGCCCGATCGAGTGCGGCCGGCGTGTAGAGTTTTTCCACGCTCTCGAGCCGAAGGAACAACGGCGGTGGCGGCAAGTGCCCCGCGTCGAAGCCACACGAATCCGCCCATAGCAACGAGAGATCGTCCAACCGCAGCAGTCTCACCTGGATTTCGGGCGGGCGATACAGCGAGCCACCCGCCGCCGGGAGGTATTGCCACGGCGAGTAGAAGTCGAACACGAGCCCGCGCTCGAATGTCCGCTTCAGCGCCCGGGCGTCCGGCGCAACTCTTTCGCGCTCCAGGTAGGCGAAGCGCGGCTCGGGAACGTTTCGAATCTGCTGCAGCCCCAGCCTCGCTTTCAGGGACTGCACGAAGCGATCCTTGATCCACCCGGTCGGCGCCGCCATGGTCACCGAGCCGTGGACAAGACGGGCGCCGTTGTGCAGCGGTCCAGGGGTGCCGAGGGCGTGATAATGGACGGCGACGATCTGCCGCTCGTGAGTCAGTGAAGCGAGCGTCTCGGCGCTCGTCGGGACGCGCGGGGCACTCGCGCATGCGGGCAGCGCGAGCATGGCCACCGAGAGCATCGCCGTACGCAATCGAGGAGCGCCCGACTTGCGCCGCGGCGCCCCTCGATCGCCAGAGCACCTCAACGCGGCGGCGTCTTGTCGATCGCCAGTGCTTCCCGGATCGCCTCCTCCGTCACCTTGATCTGCACGCCGGCGCGCTCCTCCTGCAGGAGCATCGCCACGCGCGAGTCGCGCTCGGCCCAGCCGCGGTTGAGCGCTTCGGTCATCTCCTCGAGCGTGATGTTGGCCAGCTTCATCGGCACCTTGTGCTCGCGGCCGAGCGCGGTCGCCAGGGTGACGTCCTTGTGGGCCAGCCGCAGTGCGAACGACGGTGGATCGAACTTCCCAGGCAAGAACTGGTCGGCGAGCCCGTCGAACGTCCGGCGCCGACCGCCCGCGCCCTGCCGCACGGCCTTCCAGAGCGCGATGGGCTCCACACCCGCCTTGACACCCATCGTGAAGACTTCGGCGAGCGCGGTCTGCACGATGTAGCCGGCGCAGTTGTGGACGAGCTTGGCCACGGAGCCCGCGCCGATCGGCCCGACGTAGTAGGCCTGATCGCCGATCGCGTCGAGAATCGGCTTGTTGCGCTTGAAGAGCTCCTCGTCTCCCCCGACCCAGAGGGCGAGCCGGCCCGACTCGGCGCCGCGCGGCCCGCCGCTCACGGGCGCGTCGAGCATGTGGATTCCCTTCTTCTTGAACTCCTCGTGGATCCGACGCACGAGCGCGGGCGAGTTGGTCGAGAGATCGAAATACACTTTGCCGGCGGCGAGCCCCGCGCCGAGCCCCTGCTCGCCGAGGGCCACCGCCTCGACTTCGACCGGACCGGGCAGCGACGTGAACACGACGTCGGTCGCCTCGGCGACGGCGCGCGCCGTGTCGGCCCAGGTGGCCCCCGCCTTCAGGTGGGGCGCCGCCGCCTCGCGACGCACGTCGTTGACCACCAGCTGGTAGCCACCCTTCATGAGGTTG
>DASPZZ010000127.1:0-3644 GCA_035635995.1 Binatia bacterium
ACGGCCTCACCAACGGCGTCGCCAACGCGATGTACAACCGCCAGGACTCGGTCCTGGTGATCCTCGACAATTTCTACGCGGCGGCGACCGGCCAGCACCACGTGCCCTCGACCGGCAAGAACGCGCGCAACGAGCCCTTGCCGATGACGATCCCCGATGCACTGCGCGGCGTCGGCGTGAAGTGGATCCGGACCGTGAACTCCTACCGGATCGCCGAGGTGATCGGAACGATGCGCGAGGCGTTGACGACGCGCGTCCCCGGCCTCAAGGTCGTCATCGCGAAGAACGAGTGCATGCTCGAGCTCCAGCGTCGGGAGCGACCGCGGCTGCGCCGCGAGGTCGCGGCCGGCCGGCAGGTCGTGCAGCCGCGCTTCGGCGTGGACCCCGACGTCTGTACGGGCGACCACTCCTGCATGCGCCTGAACGGCTGCCCGTCGCTCACCTTGCGCGAGAACCCCGATCCGCTGCGCGACGATCCGATCGCCCACGTCGACGACACGTGCGTGGGCTGCGGCGTGTGCGGCGAGGTCGCGCACGCGGCGGTCCTGTGCCCCTCGTTCTACGAGGTGAAGGTGATCACGAACCCGACCTGGTGGACGCGGTTCGTGGGGCGTATGCGCGCCGCTGTCATCCGCCGGCTCGCGGCCGTCGGGACGTGACCGACGCGCCGCTCCTGAGCCTCCTGGTCCCGGCCGTCGGCGGGCAGGGGGGCGGCGTGCTCCTCGACTGGATCGTCGACGCCGCGCTGATCGACGGATATCCGGTTCACGGCACGTCCATCCCGGGCGTGGCTCAGCGGACGGGATCCACGACGTACTACGTGGAGCTCTCGGACGAGCGGAACCCCGCGGCGGACGGTACCCCGATCTTCTCGCTCTATCCCGTCCCGGGAGCTCTCGACGTGCTCCTGGCCCCCGAATTTCTCGAGGTCGGGCGCTCGATCGAGCTCGGCTTTCCGTCGCCCGGCCGGACGACGATCATCGCCAGCACGCACCGTCTCTACTCGATCCACGAGAAGATCGTGACCGGCCGCGGGATCTATCCGATCGAGAAGCTGCAGGCCGCGGCGCGCGCCTTCTCGAAGCGGCTCATCGCGTTCGACGCGCTGGCGCTCGCGCGCGAGCACGGGACCGAAGCGAACGCCGTGCTGCTCGGAGCGCTCGCGGGCTCCGGCGCCCTGCCGCTCGGCGCGGAGGCCTATCGCGAGGCTATTCGGGCCAAAGGCGTTCAGGTCGACGCCAACCTCCGCGGATTCGAAGCCGGGTTTGCGGTGGCGGCGGCCGGGCCGGCGGCAGGTACGCGGGAGGGGTCGCGGGGCTTCGGAACCCCACTCGCCCCGGACCCCTCCCGCGTACCCGCCGCCGGCCCGGCCGTCAACGCTGCAAGCCCGGATGTCGAACGCATGGCGGCTGAGTTCCCTGAAGGCCTGCGGCCGGTACTGAGCGTAGGTCTGGAGCGGCTCATCGACTATCAGGACCGGGCGTATGCGGAGCGGTATCTGGAGCGGCTGCGGCCGTTTGTCGCGGGCGGGGATCTCGAGCTTGCGCGGATCGTCGCGCGCCACCTGGCGGTGTGGATGACGTACGAGGACGCGGTCCGGGTCGCTCAGCTCAAGACCCGCGCCAGCCGATTCGAGCGCATCCGCCGTGACAAGGGCGCCGCGAAGGGCGAGATCGTCGTGACCGATTTCCTCAAACCGGACCTCGACGAGATCTACGGCGTCTTGCCGCACCGACTGGTCGCGCCGTTCGCGCGCTGGGCCGAGCGGCGCTGGCCGCACGGGCGCCCGGCGCTCGGCCAGCACGTGAAGACGACGACCGTGAGCGGGTTCTTCCGCGTCTGGATGCTCACGTGGCTGAAGCCGCTGCGTCCGATCTCGTACCGCGCCCGTGAGGAGCACGCGCGAATGGACCGCTGGCTGGCCGCCGTCGGCCGGTGCGCCGGGTGGGACGGCGCCCTCGCCTGCGAGGTCGCGCGCGCCGCACAGCTCGTCAAGGGCTACGGAGACGTCCGGCGGCGCATGACTGTCCACTTCGACCGCCTGCTCGACCTGGTGATCCGGGCCGCCGAACGCGAGGCGGCGTCAGGGGGAAAGTTCGAGGCCTCGCGCTCGCTCGCCTCCCGGTACCGCACCCTGGTCCTGCAGGGGCCCGACTCGGAAGCGTCGGCCGCGGCCCTGACGGCGGAGACGGCAATTCGCGCCTAGTCGGCCCGCCGCGGCTACGCGGGTGTGCGGCGGATCAGATCGCCCAGACGCTCGACGTCGCGGGGATCGAGACGCACGAACGTGAAGGCTTGGCCGTCGGGGTCCACCCGAACCAGAATCGAGATGACCCCGATCGGCGGGCCGGCGTCGGGCGGTGTGAAGACGGCTCGGCCGATCGTGTCCGGGTCGAACGACGCGCCGAACCGCGCCTTCATGCCCGACAGCCCCACCTCGATCATCGTCCCCTCGTGCTCGCGGCCGTTGTACTCGCAGAGCCGTACCGCGATGGCCAGCCGCGCGCGCGTCGAGCTCCGCTTCTCCGGACGCCGCTCGAGCTCGGCGGCCCGGGACATGGCGTGCGGCTCGAGGAAGGTGAGGACCTCGTTCAGCCGATCGAGCTGGACGGGCTTGCCCATGAAGTCGGCGGCGCCGAGCCTGAGGCACTCGCGGGCCTGGCTCTCGTTGACGACTCCGGAGACCGCGACGATGGGAACGCCGAGCGCGCGCACCGGGCGGAGCTGGAGGAAGTCGAGCCCGCTCATGCCGGGGAGCTGGACGTCGAGGAGGATCGCGTCGAGGCGTTCGGTCTGCAGGCTGGCGAGCGCGGCCTCGGCCGTATGGACGACCAGCGGATGGTGGCCGAGCTCCACGAGAAAATCGCGAAACACATCGCCGAGGTCGACCTGATCCTCGACAACCATGACCCGCATGCTCGTTGGAGCGTAGCACGATAGGTGCGACTTCCACGAGGAACGGAGAGCGCGCGGGCGTCTCGCGCGAAAGTGCTATACTGAGCGCCCGGGTGCGACTCGAAGGAGGAGTTTCTTGTCGGGCTACCTGCCCGTTCTCATCTTCGCCGCGCTGATCATCGGCTTCGGGGTCGCCTCGCTCGCGGTGGCGCGGCTGCTGCGCCCGAGCCACCCCGGCGTGGTCAAGCTCATGAACTACGAGTGCGGCGCCGAGCCCATCGGGACGGCGTGGGTGCAGTTCCCCGTCGGGTTCTACCTCGTCGCGCTCGTGTTCATCGTCTTCGACGCGCTCGCGGTCTTCCTCTTCCCGTGGGCGCTGGTGCTCCGCGCGGTCGGGGTCAGCGCGTTCTGGGTGATGGCGGCGTTCGTCGGCATCCTCGGGCTCGGCTGGCTCTACGCGTACCGGGAGGGTGTGCTCGAATGGAAGTGAAGCCGCCCATCCCGGTCATTCCTGCCCCCGTCTGGAGCGAATTCAAGGATCTGCAGGAATGGGAGAAGTACCATCAGACCCGCGCGGCGGACGACAAGACCTCCAACGCGCTCGCCTCGATCGCCGAGGCCATCCACCACATGCCGGGCGGCTGGATCGTGACGACGTCCACCGACAAGATCTTCAACTGGGCGCGGAAATCGTCGATCTGGCCGGTGACGTTCGGCCTGGCGTGCTGCGCCATCGAGATGATGGCCAC
>DASPZZ010000128.1:0-40662 GCA_035635995.1 Binatia bacterium
TCGACTCCTCGACCGTGATGACGCCGTCCTTGCCCACCTTCTCCATCGCCTCGGCGATCAGGTTGCCGATCGTCTTGTCGTTGTTCGAGGCGATCGTCGCCACCTGGGCGATTTCCTTCTTGTCCTTGGTGGACTTGGAGAGCTTCTTCAGCTCGTCGGTCACGGCTTCGACGGCCGCCTCGATGCCCCGCTTGAGCCCCATCGGGTTGGCGCCGGCGGTCACGTTCTTGAGCCCCTCGCGGAAGATCGCCTGCGCCAGCACGGTCGCGGTGGTCGTGCCGTCACCGGCGATGTCCGAGGTCTTGGACGCCACTTCCTTCAGCATCTGGGCGCCCATGTCCTCGTAGGGATCCTTCAGCTCGATCTCCTTGGCGACGGTGACGCCGTCCTTGGTGATCGTGGGGCTACCGAACTTCTTGTCGATGACGACGTTGCGCCCCTTCGGGCCCAGTGTCGCCTTCACGGCCGCGGCCATGATGTTCACGCCCTTGAGCAGCGAGCTCCGGGCCTCCTCGTCGAACTTGAGCTGCTTCGGCATGGATCGCGTTCCTCCTTACTCGAGAATGGCGAGGACGTCTTCCTCGCGCAGGATGAGATATTCCTTGTCGTCGATCTTGACCTCGGAGCCCGAGTACTTCCCGAACAGGATCTTGTCGCCGGCCTTCACGTCCAGGGGGATCTTCTTGCCGTCGTCGCCGACCTTCCCGTTACCGGCGGCGATCACCTTGCCCTCCTGCGGCTTCTCCTTCGCCGTGTCGGGGATGATGATCCCGCCCCGGCGGACCTCCTGCTCCTCGAGCCGCTCGACGAGGATGCGGTCATGCAGCGGACGAATCTTCATGGTGTCTCTGCCTCCTTCGTGCTTTGTTGATGTGCGCTGGCCTTCTGCCGGGTGGCGGGCCGATCACCCCAAACCCCAGATGCCTGTTAGCACTCCAAACAGTCGAGTGCCAATATATCGGCGCCGCCGCGTTGGATCAAGCGGAAAATCCGGAAGGAGAGTCATGGCGAAAAGCATTTTAGTTTCAAATGTTTTGCCGTCAGAGGCCCTGAGACTCATCCCGAAGGACGTGTCCGTCGACTATAACGACACCCAGACAGCCCTCTCGAAGGCCGAGCTGATCGCCCGCCTCCGGGGCAAAGACGGCCTCATCTGCCACATCATCAGCGCGGTCGACGACGAGGTGCTCTCGGCGGCGCCCACGGTGAAGGTCGTCGCCAATGTCGCGGTCGGCTACAACAACGTCGATGTCGCCGCAGCCCGGCGCCGCGGGGTGGTCGTCACCAACACACCCGACGTACTCACCGAGACGACCGCCGACTTCGCGTGGGCGCTCCTGATGACGACCGCGCGTCGCGTCGTGGAAGCCGACCACTTCGCGCGCTCGGGCCAGTGGGAGCGCTGGCAGTGGGACCTTCTCTGGGGCGCGGACGTCTACGGAAAGACGCTCGGTGTCGTCGGGTTCGGGCGCATCGGACGGGCCGTCGCGCGGCGCGCCTTGGGCTTCAACATGCGGGTTATCTACCAGGACGCCGTCCGCGCGGATGCTGCCGTCGAGCGCGAGCTGCGCGCATCTCGGATGGGTCTGGAAGCCCTGCTGGCGGAAGCCGACTTCGTCAGCCTCCACACGCCGCTGCTGCCCGAGACCCGTCACCTCCTGAACGAGCGTACCCTGCGCCTCATGAAGGGGTCGGCGGTCCTCGTGAACGCCTCTCGCGGACCCGTCGTCGACGAGGCCGCGCTCGTCCGCGCCCTCAAGGAGGGGTGGATCGGCGGCGCGGGGCTCGACGTCTTCGAGGAGGAGCCGAAGATCCATCCGGGCCTCGTTCCCCTGAAGAACGTCGTGCTGGCGCCTCACATCGCCAGCGCCTCGTTCGATACGCGGCTGGCCATGGCAACGCTCGCCGTTCGCAACTGCCTGGCCGTCCTCGAGGGAAAGCCACCGCTGACCCCGGTGCCGTGACGGAAGGCTGAGAACTGTCCTTCGCCGTCGACCGGCACGCCGTCGGCCCGCGTCCAGCGGACGTACCGGCGCATCGGCATCGTCGGGTACCGGTGCTTGAGTGTCGGCCGGACCGGCGCGATCAGCGCGCGAAGGCCGTGTCCGACGGCCCGAGCGAGGGAGTCAGGCCGCGCACGTCGCGCTCGAGGTCAGGCCGCTCGGCGGGGTGACGGCGCGGATTCGCGCCAGCCCGGCGCGGCTCACGCGCGGCGGGTGTCGGGCAGGTCCGCGCCGCCGGGGCTCGCGCTCATCCCCGGCTCTCCGGCGGCTGTGCAGCGGCGAGGGTCAGGCGACGCTCCAGCCGGCCGAGCCGGTGCGTGAAAGCGTCGACCGTCCTGACCGGCGCCCCCGCGGCCTCCGCGAGGCCCAGCGCGTCCTCGACGACGGCGCGCGCCGTGACGAAGTCGCGGCGGCGATGCTCGTGGAGCTTGGCCAACTCCTCCCACGGGCGCGGGTCGAACCCGGTGTGGCGCGCCGCCGCCTCCCAGAGCGAGCGCGCAGCGTCCCAGCGGGCGTGGCGCTTTTCCCAGCGCGCCAGGTGGAGGCGCACCGCCTGCGCCGGCGCCCCCTCGAGCCCGGCCGCGAGGGCGGCGCGATAGCACGCGAGTGCCCGCTCGGCGTCGACCGGCTCCCAGAGGCGTCCGAGCCCGCCGAGCTCGCCGGCCGACAGCTCCGCCCGGGCGGTCAGCGCGTCCCCGAACCAGCCGAGCAGCCCCACCAGTGTGAGGATGTCGTCCCGGTTGTGGGCGAGCACACGGCCGAGCGGCGCGGCTCTCCGCGAGCGCAGAAAGTCGAAGTAGAGCGCCGGGATCAGGGCGCCGGCGATGTCGTCTTCGCGCACGACGCCGACCACCTCGCGCTCGAGCGTCGCCAGCCGGCAGTCGGCGAAGCACGATGTCCACACGCGCCGCGCCGGGCGCAGCAGGTCGAGGTGCGGGAGCGTGGCGGGCCAGCGCCGGCGCGCCATGATGAAGCGCGTCTCGAGCAGCGGCAGATCGAAGCTCGCCCCGTTGAAGGTCACCATGCCGCTCGCCCGTTCCAGGAGCGGCCGAAGCGCCGCCAGCAGCGCCGGCTCCTCGTCGAAGTCGCGCATGAAGTGCTGGGCCAGGACCAGGCGGTCGTCCTCGACCCAGGCGGCGCCGACCAGGAACGCGTAGGTACCGGTGCCGCCGGCCAGACCGGTCGTCTCGGCGTCGAGGAAGAGGAGCCGCCGGGCGTCCTCGACCGGGCTCTCCGCGCGCGCCACCGCGCTCAGTAGATCGAGGGGCGCCTCGAGCGCCGCGCCGAGCGGCTGACGGCCGTGCCGGTACGAGAGCGGGAACTCGCGGCGCACCACGAGGAGCTGACCCTCGCCGGTGTCCACGAGCTCGCCACCCAGCACCTCCTCGATGGGCTGGGCGGCGGGGCGCTTGGGGCGTCGCGTCTCGATGCGCCGGATGACGCGACGGAGATCGTCGAGCGAATGGGCCGCCACGCGCCCTCAGTCGGTCAGCGCGCGCAGGAGCGCCTGCGCCGTGCTCTTGGCCCTGCGGCCGACGTCGTTCACCGGCCCGACGCACGAAGGACAGCCGGCCCGGCAGGCGCAGGCCTCGAGCGTCTCGAGCCCGCGGCGGAGGAGATCGGGCAGGATCTCGAACACGTGCTCGGCGAGGCCGATTCCACCGGCGTGGGAGTCGTAGAGGTAAATCGTCGGGTTGAAGTGCTCGGCGTCCATCAGGCGCCGCTTGGTCGACTCGCGGGTCGCCACCGCGCCGCTCGTCGCCGGCGTCGTGTCGCCGAGCCAGGAGCCGAGGTCTCGGATGTCGCAGAGCAGGAAGATCGGCGCCAGGTGGTGGAGCAGGTACGACACCGCGCGCAGGCCGTCGATCAGCTCCTCGCGCGAGGTGCTGACGCGCGCCAGGGTCTCGGGGGGCACGGTGAGCCAGGCGGCCGTCGTCTGCATCTCTTGCTGGGGAAGCTCGACCTCGCCCGAGCCGACGTTCTCGAGCGTGCCCATCTTGATCTTCTTGAACCCGACGACTTTCTCGGCCACCAGCACCTCGCCCTGCTCGGCGAGGTAGGCGGACTGCGAGCCTTCGGCGAGGCGTCGGAGGATCCAGACGCCTTTGGCGCTGATCGCGTCGGTGAAGTAGTCCACGGCGACGCGCTTGACGTAGGCCACCTTCTCCTCGTCCTCGCGGAAGTGGAGCTCCTGCACCTCGAACGGCTCGCTCTCGACCAGATAGATCGCCTTGGGGTAGATCGTCGCGAACGCGCTGCTCCAGTCCACCTCGGCGATGATCTGGCGCCGCTTCGTCTGCTTCTCGTCGCGCGCCGTGGTGTCGATGACGAGGAAGTTGTCGGTCGTGACGGAGCGGAGGGAGATGTGATCCGCCGGGTAGGTCTCCGCCGCCCAGTGCCAGTGGCGCCCGGCGTGGTGGAGCACGCCCTCGTCCTCGAGCGCCCCCAGGAACCGCCGGACGTCGAGCTCGCCGAACCGCTCGTCGTCACCGATCGGCAGCTCGAACGCGGCGCACTTGAGGTGGTTCACGAGGATGAACGGGTTGTTCGGGTTCACGCGCGCGTGCTCGGGCGGCGTCCCGAAGAGGTACTCGGGGTGCGTGATCATGAACTGGTCCAGCGGCGCGCTCGTCGCCACGAAGATGGCCGCCGACCGGCCGCTCCGCCGGCCGGCGCGTCCGGCCTGCTGCCAGAGCGACGCGATGCCGCCGGGATAGCCGGCGAGCACCGCGACGTCGAGGTGGCCGATGTCCACACCGAGCTCGAGCGCGTTGGTCGAGACGACCCCGAGCACCTCGCCCTCGCGCAGCCCCTTCTCGACCGCCCGCCGGCGCGTCGGCAGGTAGCCCCCGCGATACCCGCGCACGATGCCGCTGTCGCCCGTCCGGTCGGCGACGCTGCTCTTGATCGCCGTCAGCAAGACTTCGGTGGCGAGCCGGCTCTGGGCGAAGACGATCGTCGCGATCTTCTCCCGGAGGAACCGGACCGCGAGCTTCGCCGCCTCGCCGAGATACGGGGCGCGGATACCGAGCTCGCGGTTGACGACGGGCGGGTTGTAGCAGACGAAGACCTTGTCGCCCGTCGGGGCTCCGCTCTCGGTGATCTCCTCGACCGGCTCGCCGGTCAGTCGACGGGCCAGCTCACCCGGGTTCGCGATCGTCGCGGACGCCATGATGAATTGCGGCGCCGAGCCGTAGTGCCGGCAGATGCGCCGGAGGCGCCGCAGTACGTTGGCCAGATGCGACCCGAAGACGCCGCGGTACGCGTGGAGCTCGTCGATCACGACGTAGCGGAGGTTCTGGAAGAGCGTCGCCCATTTCGTGTGATGCGGCAGGATCCCGGAGTGGAGCATGTCGGGATTCGTGAGGACGAGGTTCGCGCGCGCCCGCACGGCGCGTCGCGCGTCCTGGGGCGTGTCGCCGTCGTAGGTGAACATCCGCATCTCGGGCAGTTGCCGGGCGAGCTCTTCCAGCTCGGCCAGCTGATCCTGGGCCAGCGCCTTCGTGGGAAACAGATAGAGCACCCGCGCGTCCGGCTGGTGCACGAGGGCCTGCAGCGCGGGCAGGTTGTAGCAGAGCGTCTTGCCCGAGGCGGTCGGCGTGACGACGACCACGTGATGGCCCTTCTCGATCAATTCCCACGCGCGCGCCTGGTGGGAATAGAGCTCGCCGATCCCGCGCGCACGCAGCGCTTCGCCGATTCGCGGGTCGAGCGAGGAGGGAAACCCGGCCAGGACGGGCGGACGCGCGGGAAAGTGACGCGTGGCCGTAATGCACGGCCCCGTCGACGGTGAGGTCAGCAGATCGTCGAGGATCCCGCCGAGCATCGCGGCAACTCTAGCACGGCCGGTGCCCGCGGCCGACTTCTACCTCAAGATTTTCGCGTACGACGCCTCGCTGAAGCCGACGAGGAGCGTTCGACCCACCCTGAGGGTCGGCGCCCGCAGGCCCCCGGTGGGCCCGAGCAGGAGCGCCAGCAGCTCGGCCCGGCCCGGCCGCGATGCCTTGAGGTCGACGTGGACCACCCGCTTGCCCTTCGCAACGTAGAGCTCGTCGACGTCCCGCGTCACGGCCAGGGCGGCCTCTCCGACGATCGGCGACTTCCGCGTGTCGACCTGCTCGACGACGCTGATCTTCCTCTGCGCAAGGAACCCTTGCGCCTTGCCGCACGAGCTTCAGCCCTTCCGGTGATAGCTCCAGTCGACCCGCGTCATGGCCGTTATTTGTATCATGGCGGCGTGCGCCCCACGTACTGGCTCCCTGCCGTCCTCTGGATGGCCGTGATCACGTGGCTCTCGTCCGACGTGGGAAGCGCCGCGCATACTGGGAACTGGCTGCTGCCTATTTTGGAAGCGTTCGCTCCCTGGGCGACGCCGGCCCAGCTCGACGCCCTGCACGGGCTCGTGCGCAAGGGCGGACATCTCACGGAGTACGCCCTGCTGGCCGCGCTCTGGCATCGCGCCTTCGCGCAGGGCCGGCACGTGGGCCCCCGGGCCGCCGCGTGGATCGCGTTCGCGATCAGCCTCGGCTGGGCGGTTCTGGACGAGGCCCGGCAGTCGTTCGTCCCGAGCCGGACCGCGAGCGCCGTGGACGTCGCGATCGACGGCGCCGGCGCGTTTCTGGCGGTGGTCGTCGCGAGTCTCGGCTGGGGCAAGGCGGTCGACCGGGCCACGATGCTGCTGCTCTGGACAGGGCTGGTCGGCGGCACCGCTCTGCTCGTCGTCAACGCGCTCACCGGCGTCCCGTCGGGCGCGCTCTGGCTCACACCCCCCACCGCCGCCCTCGCCCTCCTCGCCCGTTCCCTGTATGCGCGGCATCGGCCCCGCCGTCCATGAGACTGACCCTCCGGTCGCGGCCGGCGGCGCGGGGCGGGGGGGAGCCTGTCCCGACCCGTGTAGTCAGCGTTGCTCGGGCGCGAAGCCGAAGATGTCGCCGCGCAGCGCTGGAGTGCCGCCGGGTCGGGACAGGCTCCCCCCCGCCCCGCGCCGCTGGCCGCGACCGCTCCGCTCAGACCCTGAGGCGCGGATCGAGCGTATCGCGCAGTCCGTCACCGAAGAGGTTGATGCCCAGCACCGTGATCAGGATCGCCAGGCCGGGGAACGTCGCGAGCCACCACGCCGTCGAGATGTAGACCCGGCCGTCCGCGAGCATCCCGCCCCACGTCGGCGTCGGCGGCTGGACGCCAAGACCCAGAAACGACAGCGCCGACTCGATCACGATCACGCGCGCCATGTCGAGGGTCGCGACCACGAGCCACGGCGTGAAGGCGTTCGGGAGGATGTGGCGCACCAGGACGCGGCCGTCGCCGCTCCCGAGGGCGCGCGCCGCCTGGACGAATTCGCGCTCACGCAGCGACAACACCGCGCCGCGCACGACGCGGGCGTACACGACCCAGCTCGAGACCCCGATCACCACGATGATGACGGGGAGGCTCGGCCCGAGCACGCCGATGACCGCGATGGCGAGCAGAATGAACGGAAACGCCAGCTGGACGTCGGCGAGCCGCATGAACACGTCGTCGATCCGCCCGCCGAAATAGCCGGAGACCAGCCCGACGCCCATGCCGAGCAACCCGGAGATCGCGACGGCCGCGAACCCGACCATCAGCGCGGGTCGCGCGCCGAAGATCATTCGGGCGAGGATGTCGCGGCCGAGGTGGTCGGTGCCGAGCAGGTGCGCGCGTCCGGCCGCGTCCTGCGACCCCGGCGGTCTCAGTCGGTTCGTGATGTCCTGCTCGGTCGGGTCGTACGCGGCGAGCCACGGCGCGCCCAGCGCCGAGACGATCACGACCATCACGACCACGAGGCCGAAGAGCGCCGTCCGCCGTCGGGCGAGGCGCCGGGCGAACACGGCCCACTCGCGCCGCGCCGGGCTGCCCCCGGCGGATAGATCCAGGGTGCCGACGCTGATCGGCACGCTCATGGCGCCGGCTTCATCCGAGCCGGATCCGCGGGTCGAGGTAGGTATAGAGGACGTCCACGACCAGGTTGACGAGGACGAAGGTGGACGAGAGGAGAAACACCGCCGCCTGCACCACCGGATAATCGCGGTTGTAGATCGCCTGGACCGACAGGCGGCCCACGCCCGGCCACGCGAAGATCGTCTCGGTGATGACCGAGCCCCCGAGCAGCGTGCCCAGCTCGATCCCGACGATCGTGACGATCGGGATCGCGGCGTTCTTGAGCGCGTGCTTCCAGACGACGGGCGGACCGCTCACGCCCTTGGCGCGCGCCGTGCGGATGTAGTCCTGGCTCAACACCTCGAGCATGCCCGAGCGCGTCAGTCGCGTGATGCGCGCGGTCGTGAAGAGCCCAAGGGTGATCGCCGGCAGGATGAGGTGCTCCAGCGTGCCCCGCCCCGAGGACGGCAGAAGGTTGAACTGCACGGAGAACACGAGGATCAACATGATTCCGAGCCAGAAGGTCGGCATCGACTGCCCGAGCAGCGCGACGACCGTCGAGACGTAGTCGATCGCGGTGTTGCGCCGCACCGCCGAGACGATTCCCGCCGGGATCGCCAGGCAGAGCGCGACCAGCAGCGCGGCGCCGGACAGCTCGAAGGTCGCCGGCATGCGCTCGATCACGAGGTTGAACGCGGGTTCGCCGTGGCGCACCGACTGCCCGAAGTTCCCGCGGAGCGCGCCGGCGAGGAACCGACCGTACTGGACGATGAACGGATCGTTGAAGCCCATCGCTTCGCGGAATCTCTGCACGTCCTCCGCGGAGGAGTCGGGCGGCAGCAGCACCAGCGCCGGGTCGCCGGTGAGATACAGAATGAAGAACACGATGAACGAGACCCCCAGCAGGACCAGCAGCGACTGCGCCAGCCGGCGGGCCAGGAAGATCTTCACGGGGCCCGACGGAGACGGGCGACGGCCTCGATGTGCGGCGTCTGCGGAAACATGTCGACCGGCTCGACCCACTCGAGTCGATAGCCCTGACGGACCAGGTCGCCGACGTCGCGGGCGAGCGTGGAGGGATTGCAGGACACGTACACGAGCCGCGCCGGGCCGAGCGCGGCGAGGGCGTGGAGCGCCTTGGGATGGAAGCCGGCGCGCGGCGGGTCGGCGACGACGACCTCCGCCCGGGTGCCATCGCGCATCAGCGTCGGCAGGACGTGGCGGACCTCACCCGGCAGGAACGTGCAGTTCTCGATCCCGTTCTCGCGCGCGTTCCGCACGGCGTCGGCCACGGCGGCCGTCGATACCTCGATGCCGTACACCCACCGGCTGCGTCGCGCGAGCAGGAGACTGATCGCCCCGGTCCCGGAGTAGAGGTCCATGACCGTCTCGCTGCCGTCGAGGCCGCACGCCGCCTCGACCACGGCGAACAGCCGCTCGGCCTGCACGGTGTTGGTCTGGAAGAACGAGCTCGCCGACACCTGGAACGTGAGCCCGCCCAGCGACTCCCGGATGTGATCACGCCCGAGCAGCAGGTGCTCCTCCGAGCCGACCGCGACCGAGGCTTTCTTCGCGTTCACGTTCAGGACCACGCTGGCCAGCGACGGGACCCGCGCGCGCAGTCCCTCGGCGACCGGACTCAACGTCTCCACGTCCGGCGCGGCGGCGACGATGTTGACCATCGTCTCGGCGGTGCGCCGGCCCTCACGCACGGTCGCGAAGCGCAGGAGGCCCTCGCCCGAATCCTGGTCGTAGACGGAGAGCCGCCGCGCGCGCGCCTGCGCCCGGAGCTCACCGAGCAGCACGTTCATCGTCTCCGACTGCAGGAGACAACGCTCGATATCCAGGACCACGTCGTAGCGATCCGCCTGGTGAAGCCCGATCTCCGGCGCGCCGCCGGCGCCGCCCCGCACGACCGTGAACTCCATCTTGTTCCGGTATCCGTACGGGTCGGGCGCCGCCAGGATCGGCCGAAGCTCGAAGTCGCCGAGGCCCCCGATGCGCTCGAGGCAGTCGCGGACCTGTTTTTCCTTGAAGCGGAGCTGCGCGGGGTACGACAGGTGCTGGAGGCGACAGCCGCCGCAGCGGCCGAAATACGCGCAGGGCGCCTCCACCCGGTCGGCGGACGGGGTCTCGAGGGATTCCATCACCGCGCGGCCGAACCGCGAGCGCGCCTCGACGACCCGGACGCGCACGCGGTCACCGGGCACGGCGCCGCGCACGAAGAGGACGTAGCCCTGAACCCGCCCGACCCCTTCGCCGCCGAAGGCGAGGTCGTCGATCGTCAGATCGAGCACGTCGCCGCGCCTCGGTTTCGCCATGATTCACGCCACTATATCAGGGTTCTCAACCGTGCTCGCGGCGCCCTGTGCCGAGGATGTATGATACGAGTTGATGAACAGCCGGTCGCCTCGCGCCGTCGCTGATCTGTTGCTCACGGCCGTCCCTGACCTGCGAGACCGGCTGCTCGAGCATCGGATCCGTCGGGCGTGGCCCCAGGTCGTCGGGGCCGACGCGGCGCGCCGCGCCCAGGCTCGAAGCTTCACCGATGGCTGTCTCACCGTGGCCGTCGACAACTCGCCCTGGCTGCACGAGCTGACTCTCCGCGGCGAGGAGCTGACGCGCCGTCTCAACGAGCGGTTCGACGCCGTCCGCTCGCTCCGCTTCGTCTCCGGAACGATCGAAGCCGAGGGGTCCGTCCGCTTCGGTGGTGCGGCCCCCGCTCCGCCGCTCGACGCCCGGGAGCAGCGTGAGATCGACGAGGCGACGGCCGCCATCCGCGATGCGGGTGTCGCCGCCGCGGCGCGCCGCCTCTTGACGAAAGCCTGGCGCGGGCTGCCGGTGATGCTCGCCGCGACGACGCTGACCGCGTGCGCCTCCGCGGGCGGACCGACGCTGTCCGGTGACGAAGAGATCCCGCGTCGCGCTGCCGCCGCTGACCCCCGCGCCGATGCGTACTACGCCTACACCATCGCCCAGATGTACGTCCAGGCCGGTCGATTCAAGGATGCGGTCCCGCCCATGCGGAGCGCCCTCAAGCGGGACCCCAATTCGGCCGCCCTCTGGACGCAGCTCGCGCAGCTGCTGGTGCGAGCGGACAACATCGACGAAGCCGTGAGCGCGGCCCGGCGCGCCGTGGAGCTGGCTCCGGACCAGGTGGCGCCACACATGACGCTGGCCGAGCTCCTGCGCTCGCAGCGGAAGTTCCCCGAAGCCGAGGCCGAGCTCGAGCGCTCGATCACGCTCAGCCCGAGCGCCGAGGAATCCTATCTGGCGCTGGCGCGCCTGCAGGTCGAGCAGAAGGCGTATGACCGTGCCCGCGCGGTGCTTCTCCGCTTGGCCGAGCAGCAGCCGCGGCTCGCCCAGGCCCAGTTCCTCCTCGGCCGCCTCGCGATCGAGACCGAGTCCTGGGATGAGGCGATCACCCGCCTCACCGCCGCCGTCGACCTCGACCCCGACCACGATGGCGCCTGGAGTGCGCTCGGCGCGGTCTATGGCGAGGCGCTCCACAAGAGCGAAGAAGCGATAACGGTGTACCGGCGGGCCGTCAAGGCCAACCCGGACAACCCCGCGTTCGCCGAAAAGCTGGCCGACCTCCTGATCCGGCTCGGGCGGCTGCCGGAGGCCCAGACCGAGCTCGAGGCGCTCGCCGACGCCACGCCGCAGAACCCGCGCGTGTGGATGAAGCTGGGCGCCGTGTACTACGAGCAGAAGATGTGGGACCGCGCCAGCGAGGCGTTCCGCCGAGTCGTGGCGCTCGAGCCCTCCAACCTCCGTGCCCGCTATTTCCTCGCCACGACCTACATGGACGGCGGCCGTGACGCGGAGGCGAAGTCCGAGCTCGAGCGGATCCTGCGCGCCGACCCGCGGTCCATCGACGCGCGGGTCCAGCTCGGGTTCCTCTACGGCCGGGCCAAGCGCTTCGACGAGGCGATCTCGACTCTGCGCGAGGCCGTCAACCTCGAGCCCAAGCGGCCGGAGCTCTTCCTCTACCTCGGGACGGCATACTACCGGGCCAAGCAGTACGACCGAGCGGCCGAGACGCTCCAGGAAGGTCTGGGTCTCGACGACAAGCAAAAGGATCTGCACTTCCAGCTGGGGGTCGTCTACGAAAAGCAGGCCAAATTCGACGACGCGGTCGGCGCCTTCCAGCGTGTGATCTCGATCGATCCCAAGCACGCGGAGGCGTACAACTACGTCGGCTACATGTACGCCGAACGCGGCCAGAACCTCGACGAGGCGATCCAGTTGATCGGCAAGGCCCTCGATCTCGAGCCCGAGAACGGCTACTTCATCGACAGTCTCGGCTGGGCGTACTACCAGCAGGGTCGGTATCCGGAAGCGTTGAAGGAGCTCAAGCGCGCGGTCGTGAAGACCAAGGAACCGGATCCCGTGATCTACGAGCACCTTGGTGACGCGCTCATCAAGAACGGTCTCGACGAGGACGCCCTCGCCGCGTGGGAGAAAGCCCTGAAGCTCGACCCGGCCGCCGACGGGGTCAAGAAGAAGGTCGACGACCTCAAGGACCACCAGCGCCGGGTCAAGGGTGGCCCGAAGGCCTCTCAGTAGTCTCCTCCTCCTCGTGCAGCTCGCGTTGGTCGCCGCCTGCGCGACCGCGCCGCCTCGCGAGCCCATCGGCGACGACGCCCGGCGGGCGCTCACACTGCTCGCCGAGCGCTACGCCGAGTTCACTGACCTGCGCGCCCTCGCCGACGTCGCCCTGAAAAAGGGCCGCGAGCGCCAGCGCCTCCGGGGCGTGCTGCTCGTCCGGGCGCCGGGCTCGGTCCGCTTCGAGGCGCTCTCGCCGTTCGGTCCGCCGCTCCTGGTCGTCACCGTGCACGAGGGCCGGCTGACGGCCTATGACGCGTTGAAGAACGAAGCTCACGTCGGGCCGGCCAATGCCGAGACGGTCGCAAAGGTTCTCGGCCTGCCGCTGGACCCCGAGGACCTCATCTCGGTGCTCGCCGGGCGCGTCCCACCACCGCGCGACTTGAGGAGCGCCGAGCTCCTGCCACCCGACGACGCGGGGCCTTCGCTGAATCTCGTGAGCGCCGGCGGGCACCAGCGCGTGTGGCTCGACCTCGAGACCGGCGCGGTCCGACAGCGCGAGATCTTCGGAAGCCGGTTCAACGCGCTGATCAAGTACCGGCGCGACGGGGCGGGCGTCATCGCGGGATTCGACCTCGAGGCGGCGATGTCGTTCATCACCGGCTCGATCACTTACCAAAACCTCGCCGAGGGTGCGGGAATCGACGAGGAACGCTTTGCGCTGACGATCCCGAAAGGGGCGAAAACACAGACCATCCGTTGAAAGGGCTCCGGGCCCGTGCTATCGTTCGGTGTCTTGTCGAAGCGATCGGGGAAGCCCCGTCGCCTCGTGGTCAGCGCCGCGGCCAAGGTCAACCTGGCGCTCGAGGTGCTTGGACGGCGGGACGACGGTTACCACGAAATCGCCACGGTCATGCAGGCCGTGGATCTGTCTGACCGGCTGGTGCTCGAGGACGGGGATGTCCTGGAGCTCCGCACCACCGCTTCCGACGTTCCGACGGACGGGACCAATCTGGCGCTCAAGGCGGCGCTGACGCTGCGGGAGATGTCGGGGGCGCGCCGTGGCGCGCGGATCACGCTGGACAAGCGGATTCCGGTGGCCGCCGGCCTCGGGGGCGGATCGACGGACGCCGCGGCGGTGCTCGTGGGCTTGAATCGGCTCTGGGGCCTCCGGTGGCCGGTTGCGCGACTCGCCGAGGTGGCGCTGAGGCTGGGGATGGACGTGCCGTTCTTCCTCCACGGCGGCGCCGCGCTGGCGACCGGACGCGGCGAGCGGCTCGAGCCTCTGGTTGGCTCGGCGCTGGCGCTCGTGCTGGTGAATCCGCGGGTCGCGGCGAGCACCGCGGAGATCTACGGGGGGGTCGTGGCCGGGATGTATTCTGACGGTGCCCGGGCGCGGCGGATGGCGGCAGCGCTCCGGAGCCGGCAGCCGAGCCGGGTCGCGGCGAGCCTCGGCAACACGCTCGAGCGCGTCGCGAGCCCGCGGTACCGGGAAGTGGAGCAGATGGAAGCCGCACTCCTCGCGGCGGGTGCTCTGGGAGCGGCGATGTCGGGGAGCGGGCTCACGGTGTTCGGGGTGGCGCGCTCGTACGATCACGCGCGGCAGATCCGAGCCCGGGTCGTGCGCGCG
This sequence comes from Binatia bacterium, assembly GCA_035635995.1. Lineage (GTDB taxonomy): Bacteria > Methylomirabilota > Methylomirabilia > Rokubacteriales > CSP1-6 > AR31. The sequence continues at coordinate 14,080 of DASPZZ010000128.1, forward strand.
CGCTGGGGATGCTGGGCGGTCCGGACCCTGCGGGGCCCGGCCGTCCGCATCCGACGGTAGTGCGCGCCGTAGGCCGCCGCGGGGCGGGGGCCCCGCCGGCCGAGGCGCGCCCACAAACGAAGGGAACACGATGGGGCGTGGCCAAGCGGCAAGGCGCGGGACTTTGGATCCCGTATTCGGAGGTTCGAATCCTCCCGCCCCAACCACACCCTAGAGCGAGGCTCCCATGGCGTACGAACTGAAGCTGTTCTCGGGTAACGCGAACCGTTCCCTCGCCGAGGAGATCGCGCAATACCTGCACGTCCCGCTGTGCGACGCCGAGGTCACGCGCTTCTCGGACGGCGAAGTGTACGTGCAAGTCAACGAGAACGTGCGCGGCGCCGACGTGTTCCTGATCCAGCCCACGTGCCCCCCGGCGAACGACACGCTCATGGAGCTCCTGATCATGGTCGACGCGATGAAGCGCGCGTCGGCCCGCCGGATCACCGCGGTGCTGCCCTACTACGGCTACGCGCGCCAGGACCGCAAGGTGCAGCCCCGCGTGCCGATCTCGGCCAAGCTCGTGGCCGATCTGCTCGAGGCGGCGGGCATCGATCGGCTGCTCGCGCTCGACCTGCACGCCGGGCAGATCCAGGGGTTTTTCAGCGTCCCGGTGGACCATCTCTTCGCCGGCCCGGTCGTGATGATCGACTACCTGCGCAAGAAGGACCTGCAAGAGCCCGTCATCGTCGCCCCCGACGCCGGCGGCGTCGAGCGGGCACGCGCGATGGCCAAGCGGTTCGACGCCGGTCTGGCCATCATCGACAAGCGGCGCGAGGGGCCGAACTCGGCGGTCGCCATGCACCTCATCGGCGACGTCAAGGGGCGCGACGCCATCGTCATCGACGACATCATCGACACCGCCGGCACGCTCGTCCAGGCGGTGACCGCCGTGGAGCGCGAGGGCGCCCGGCGCATCCTGGCCTGCGGCGTCCACGCGGTGCTGTCCGGGCCGGCGATCGCCCGGATCAAGTCGTCGCCGATCGAGGAGATCGTCGTCACGAATTCGATCCCGGTGACCGAGGCCAAGCGCGCCGCGGCGCGCATCACGGTGCTCACGGTCGCCCCGCTCCTGGGCGAGGCCATCCGGCGCATTCACGACGAGGAATCCGTCTCGACATTGTTCGCGTAACTCGACTTTCAAGGAGCCTCAACCCATGGCGATGCAAGAGCTGACGATCAAGCGGCGCGAGGGGACCGGCAAGGGGTTCGCCAAGCGCCTGCGCCGCGCGGGCACCGTGCCCGCGGTCCTCTACGACGGCGTGAAGGCCGAGGCGGTCACGGTGGATCCCAAAGCGGTGCTCCGGATGATCCACGGCCACGAGGGCACGACCCAGCTGCTCACCATCAAGTTCGACGGTGAGCCGGGCAACGGCGCGCGACTGGCGATCATCCGTGAGCTGCAGTTCGATCCCGTCACCGAGCTGCTCCTCCACGTCGACCTGCAGGAGGTCGCCGTGGACCGCGCCATCACCGTGCAGGTGGCCGTGCGCGCCGTGGGAGAGGCCGCGGGCGTGCGAGAGCAGAAGGGCATCCTGAACCTCGTGCTCCACGAGCTGTCGGTGTCGTGCCTGCCGACCGCGATCCCCGATCGGATCGACGCCGATGTCAGCGCTCTGATGATCGGCGACGTGTTGACGGTGGCCGAGCTCCGGGCGCCCGAGGGCGTGCGGATCCTGAACGACCCGGGGCAGGCGGTCGCGACCGTGGCTCCGCCGATGGCCGAGGAAGTGGTCGCGGTGGCGGCGCCGGCAGCGGCGGCGATCACCGAGCCGGAGGTCCTCACCGAGCGCAAGCCGAAGGAAGAAGAGGCTGCGGCCGACGAGGGCAAGCGGCCGAAGAGGCCCGAGCGAGCGGAGAAGCCCGAGAAGTCGGACAAGTAACGGAGCGAGCGCCGCGTGGCCCACGCGGAGGGCCGGGGGACCGGCCGAGTGGTCGTCGGGCTGGGAAACCCGGGGCCGGAGTACCGGGACACCCGCCACAACGTGGGCCAGCGGGTTCTCGACGTCCTCGCCAAGACGGTCCGCGGGTCCTGGCGGCGCGACGGCGCGGCGGTCGTAGCCCGCGGGCGATGGCGGGGCGAGGCCGTCTGTCTCATCAAGCCGCTCGCGTTCATGAACGCGAGCGGCCCCGTCGTCGCCCGGGCGCTCCGCCGTGTGGAGGCCGGTCCCGCCGACCTGATCCTCGTCTACGACGACATCGACTTGCCCCTCGGGGCCGTGCGCGTCCGCATGAAGGGCAGCCACGGCGGCCACAACGGCGTGCGGTCCGTGATCGAGGCGCTCGGCACGCAGGAGATCAAGCGCGTGAAGGTGGGCGTCGGACGCCCCGACCAGAAGGGCGACATTCCCGATCACGTGCTCACGTCGTTCGACCGCGATGAGCTGCCGGCCGTGGACGCCGCCGTCGCCGAGGCGGCGGAAAAGGTCCTCACCCTCCTCGGCTAGCACCACGGTCGTTCAAAAAAACACGACGGTGACGAGCACGAACAGCGGCAGCAGGATCGTGCCGCTGTAGAGCATGTAGCCGAAGAAGCTCGGCATCTGCACCCCCTGCTCTTCGGCGATCGACTTCACCATGAAGTTCGGCGCGTTCCCGATGTAGCTGTTAGCCCCCATGGACACGGACCCCACGCTGATCGCCGCCAGGATCGCGTGCGGGACGTCGACCACCTCGCGGGCCAGGCCGAGGCCCTGTCCGAGCGCCAGGAAGGTCAAATAGGTCGGCGCGTTGTCGAGAAACGACGACAGGATTCCGGACGCCCAGAAGAATTGCCAGGGCTCGCGCACGCCGAGCTCTCCGCCGCGGACGCGCAGCAGCTCGAGGGCCGGGATCATCGTGAGGAAGATCCCGGCGAAGAGCACCGCGACCTCCACGATGGGACCGGCCGTGAAGCCGTTGGCGCGCCGGACCGCGCGCGGGGTTCGCCAGAGGGACATGGCGGCGAGCGCCGCGATGGCGGCCTCGCGCCAGGGCTCGTGCAGGAACGCGACGGCGAGGACGACGAGTCCGAGCCAGACGATATTGAGCGCGCCCCGCAGGCGCAGCGGCTCGATCTGGGCCCGGTCGCGACGCAGCGCGGCGCTGGGCTCTCGCGCGTACTGCCGCGTGTCCCAGACGAAATAGATCGCCAGCAGCCCGAACACCTGAAGCGCCCAGGGCGCCCAGAGCCGGAAGGTCCAGGTGAAGGGCACGCCCTGCAGGTAGCCGAGGAAGAGCGGCGGATCGCCGAGCGGGGTCAGCATGCCGCCGATGTTGGACACGAGAAAGATGAAGAAGATGACGGTATGCCGCACGCGCGTTCGCTCGCGGTTGGTTTGCAGGATCGGGCGGATCAGGAGCATCGAGGCCCCGGTGGTGCCGACGAGCGACGCCAGGATCGACCCGAGCGCCAGGAACACGGTGTTCGTCAGGGGCGTGGCGGCGAGGTCGCCCCGCAGGAGGATGCCGCCCGAGATCACGAAGAGGCCGGCGAGGAGGACGATGAAGGCGACGTATTCTTCGGCCATGGACAGGAGCGCGCCGGGCCGGCGGACCGAGTAGAGAGCCAGGACGGGCAGGCCGAGGAGGGCCGAGACGGCCAGCTTGTTCCGGTTCGACTCCCACCAGCGCGGCACCCAGAGTGGGCCGACGGCGATCGCCAGGAGCATGGCGACGAAGGGTGCGACTGTGTAGATGGGCGGCGCGGTGGGCAGCGTCAGGATCGGCATTCTCCCTCGGGGCGAGCCGTGGGCCGCCCTAGTCTAGCAGGGGCCCTCGATTGCCCGAGGGTGGGGCGCGTGGTATATAGTGGTTGTTTATACAGAGTTGCCGCCAGCCGGAGGGGGGAGCCGTGTGACCAAGGTCATCGTCGAGCCCGACGAATCCTTTGAAAACGCGCTCAAGCGGTTCAAGAAACAGTGTGAAAAGGCCGGGCTCCTCTCAGAATTCAAGAAGCGTCAGCACTACGAAAAGCCCAGCGTTCGGCGCAAGCGCAAAGCCCTCGCCGCCCGCAAGAAGGCCAAGCGGCGCGAACGGGTATCCGATTAGCCGGAGCATTCCTCGATGTACGCCGGGCACTCCCGTGATCCGGGTCGGGAGCCAGTGAGGCGAAGGTTGCAGGCAGGCCGAATCTGGGAGCCCGGCACCGAATGGAATGCGGTGCGGGCGCTCTTGGCTCACGAAGCGTCGACCGAGATGGGTCGCGAGCGCGCGACGTCGGCGGAGCCCCTCACCGACGTGCCGGAGGTCGAAGCGGCGATCGACATGACGCGCCAGGCCCGACTGGCGCTCGCGACCGCCGGGTCGCTCCCGCTCGAAGCTCTCCCCGATATTCGTCCCGTGCTGGTCCGCTGCCGTGCCGACGGCAGCGTTCTCGACGGTCCCGAGCTGATCCTGATCGTTCCCGTTCTCGAGGCGGGCCCGAAGCTCCGCGCCTACGGTCGAGCCGTGCGTGAGGCGAGCCCCGGCGTGGCGACGATCACCGAGGCCCTGCCCCGCTTCGCCGAGCTCGCGGACCGGTTGCGCCGCGCCCTCGACGCGAGCGGCGCCGTCACCGACGATGCGAGCCCGACGCTCAAGCGCCTCCGGCGCGAGATCCGCGAGCGTCGCCGACAGCTCGCCACCGAGCTCGAGCGCGCCTTCCAGGGGAGCGACGCCGACCGGCTCTTCTCCGACCGGTACGTCACGCTCCGGCATGGTCGGTACGTGCTGCCGGTGCGGGCCGAGGCGCGGAGCCGCGTGCGCGGCATCGTCCACGACCGCTCGCAGAGCGGCCAGACGCTCTTCATCGAGCCCGAGCACGTCCTCGACGCGAACAACGACCTCGTCCAGGCGACCCGCGAGGAGGAGCACGAGACCGCGCGTATCCTTGCCGAGCTGACCGCCGGCGTACGGGCACGGCTCGACGACCTTGACGCCCTGGTCGACGCGATCGGCGGGCTCGACTGGACCTTCGCGCGAGCGCAGGCCGCCGAGCGCATGCGAGCGACGGCCCCGGTGATCGACACCGCCCGAACCGTCGCGCTTCGCGGAGCGCGCCATCCGCTCCTGCTCGCCCAGAGCTGGAGAGACCCGAGCCGCACGGTCGTCCCGATGGACCTCGAGCTCGGGCCCGATCGCCCATTGCTCGTCATCACGGGACCGAACGCCGGCGGCAAGACCATCGCGCTCAAGACGCTCGCCGTCCAGGCGCTCATGGCCCAGGTCGGCTGTCACCTGCCGGCCGACGAGGGCTCGCGCCTGCCCGTGTTCGACGACGTCTTCGCGATCATCGGCGACGACCAGTCCGTCGCCGAAAACCTCTCGACGTTCTCCGCCTTCGTCAAGCAGGCGCGCGAGATCCTCGACGCGGCCGACGAGCGCTCGCTCGTGCTCCTGGACGAGCTCGGCGCGGGAACCGATCCCGACGAGGGGGCGGCCCTGGCCCAGGCGATTCTCGAGGAGCTGGCCGAGCGCGGCGCCTTGGTGATCGCGACGACGCACCTCGAGCCGCTCAAGGCGTTCGCGTCCACGTACTCGCGCGCGCGCAACGCGTCGGTCGAGTTCGACACCGCCACGCTCGCGCCGACGTTCCGCCTGCGCTACGACCAGCCGGGCCAGAGCTACGCGCTGACGATCGCCGCCCGGCTCGGCCTCGGCGCCGAGCTCATCGCCCGCGCGAACGCCCATCGCTCCGAGCACGCCGCGCGGCTCTCCGACCTCCTGGCGACGCTCGACGCCCATGCCCGCTCGGACGCCGAGCGGGCGCGCGAGATCGAGCGGACCCGCGCCGAAGCCGCGGCGCAGCTGGCGAACGCCCGGCAGGTGGAGGCCGCAGCGCAGAGCCGGGCGCAGGCGATCGTCGCGCGCGCGCGCGCCGAGGCCTCCGCGCTCGTCGGCGAGATCCGTCGCGCGCTCACCACCGAGTGGGACAAGCTCAAACGCTCGGATCGGTCGCGACGCTCGCTCGACGAGAGCCGTCGGCGCGTGCGGGCGGCGGCGGTCCGGATCGAGGCGGCCGCGCCCGAGGCGCCCGCGGAGCTGTCGGCGGCGCTGGCGCCGGGCGCCACCGTGGCGGCCGACCACCTGGGTCTCCGCGGCGAGCTGCTTGAGATCGCCGGAAGCTCCGCAACCGTGCGATCCGGCTCGGTTACCGTCCGCGTCCCCGTCGCCGCCCTTCGGCCCGCTTCCACGCCCCCGCCGGCGACCGGGCGGGGAGAAGCGGCGGGGGGGAGGGGTCCGGCGCGAGCGGGGTTCCGAAGCGCCGGACCCCTCCCCCCCGCGGCTTCTCCCCGCCCGGTCGCCGCCGAAATCTTACTGCTCGGGCAGACGACGGACGAAGCGCGCGACCGGGTCGAGAAATATCTGGACGACGCCTTTCTCGCGGGCCTGGCCAGCGTACGATTGGTTCATGGGAAGGGCAGCGGCGCCCTCCGCAAGACGGTCCGCGACCTCCTCGCCGGCCATCCGCTGGTCGAGTCGTTCCGCGACGGCGAGCCGGCCGAGGGCGGGACGGGCGCGACCGTGGCCGCGTTGAAGGTCAGCTGATGCCGGCCGAGAGGATCATTGGCTGATGCAATACTCGCAGACGCTGCTCGACGACATTCGCGCGGCCGTCGACATCGTCGATCTCGTCAGCCGGTTCGTGAACCTCCGCAAGGCCGGCGCCCACTGGAAGGGCCTCTGCCCATTCCACGCCGAGAAGACGCCGTCGTTCACGGTCAATCCCCGGAAGGGGATCTTCCACTGCTTCGGCTGTGGCGTGGGCGGCGACGCGTTCGGCTTCCTCATGCGCCAGGACCGCCTGTCTTTCCCCGAGGCCGTCCGCGCGCTGGCGAAGACCACCGGAATCGCGCTGCCCGAAGAGCGCGGCACCAGGGCCGGCGACTCGGGCCGCGAGGAGCTCCTCCGGGTGATGGAGCTCGCCGGGCGCTTCTACGCCGACACGCTCTGGAAGCCGGCCGGCGAGCGGGCGCGCGCCTACCTCGAGCAGCGCGGCATCGACACCGGGATCGCCCGGCACTTCGGCCTCGGCTACGCTCCCGAGGGCTGGGAATCGCTCCTCACCTTCATGAAGGCTGAGAAGGTCGCGGAGGAGGCGCTGATCGCCACGGGCCTCGCGGTCGCGCGCGAGAATCGCGCCGGGGCGTACGACCGCTTCCGCGGGCGGCTCCTCTTCCCCATCCGTGACCTCCAGGGACGGGTCGTCGCGTTCGGCGGACGCGGGTTCGGCGACGAGCAGCCGAAGTATCTCAACTCACCGGAGACTCCGCTCTACACCAAGGGCAACCTGCTCTATGCCGCCGATCTCGCCCGTCCGACGATCCAGACGCAGAATCGCGCCCTGCTCGTCGAGGGCTACGTCGACTGCGTCATGGCCCACCAGCACGGCTTCACCGGGACGGTGGCCGCGCTCGGCACCGCGTTCACCCCGGCCCAGCTGGCCCTGCTCCGGCGCTACTGCGACGAGGTCGTCACCTTCTTCGACGCGGACGCGGCCGGCCAGAAGGCGGCGGCACGGGCCGAGGAGCTGCTCGAGCCCACGGGCCGCGGCATGGCGTGGGCGGTGAACCGCTCCGGCGCGTTCGAGGGCGCGGGCGTGCTCCGGGTGAAAGTCGCCCTGCTCCCGGCAGGCCACGACCCGGACACGTTCCTGAGAACGGCGGGTCGCGACGCCTTCACGGAGTGCATCGCGGCCGCCCGGAGCATCCTCACCTACGCGCTCGACCGGGCGATCGTCGACCCCGACGGGGCGACCGGCGCACGGGCGCGGACCACCGCGTTTGCCCGGGTAGCGCTGATGCTGGCGAAGGTCGCCGACGGGGAGGAGGCGGCGGCGCTCTCGCGCGAGGCCGCCACCAAGCTCGGGGTGGATCCGACCCAGCTCTGGATCGAGGCCCAGCGCCTGCAGTCCTCACTGCGGACGCCGCCGGCCCGGTCTTCGCCCAGCCCACCGGCCTCCGCGACCCCCGTCGAACGCGACCTGGTGATGCTCTTGCTCCACTCCGACGAGGCCCGCACGACGCTCCTGACGCTGCTCGGCGAGTCGGACGAGCTCGGCCATGCCTCGCTCCGCGCGATCGTGGGGGCGCTCAGGCGTCGGCCCGACGCCTCCGCCGAGAGCCTGATGACCGACCTCGAGACCGACGAGGCCCGATCCGTCCTGTCCTCCCTGCTTGTCGAAGATCGCGAAGGTGTTGACGCTCGGGTTAGCATCGGACAGTTCCAGCGACGGCTCGAGCGCACCCAGCGGCTGCGGCGGGCGCGGGAGGCGAGCCAGGCGATCGCCGACGCCCAGGCCAAGACCGGGGTGGCGGCGCCGATGCACGCGGAGCTCAGGACCCTGCATCAGGAGAGCGCCGTCGTGTACGAGATCACGGGTGGTGTCGCCCAGTCGTTAGAACACGGGACGCCGGAGTCCCCAAGGAGCTCAGAGGAATGAGCGAAGAGCCAAAGCTGGAGGAGCTCGACCGACTCATCTCGATGGGGAAGCAGAAGGGCTTCCTCACCTACGACGAAGTCAATGATGCCCTCCCTTCGGACCTCGTCTCGCTCGACCAGCTCGACGACATCATGATGATGTTCGGCGCGCTGGACATCGAGGTCGTCGATTCGGCCAAGGCCGGCCGGCTCCCCTCCGAGGTCCGCGAGCGCAAGGCGGTCCAGGAGCCCGAGGACAACGACGACGACGGCCCGCCCGAGCCGATCGACCTCACGCCGGGACCGGTCGGGCGCACCGAGGACCCCGTACGGCTCTATCTGCGCGAGATGGGGCGGGTCGCGCTCCTCACGCGCGAGGGTGAGATCGCGCTCGCCAAGCGGATCGAGGAAGGCAAGAACCAGGTTACGTCCGCCATCCTCAGCACCAATCTCGCCGTCGAGCGGTTTCGCGAGCTTCGGGAGCAGCTCCGCCGACACGACATCTCCGTCAAGGAAGTCGTGGACGTCAACGAGGAGGAGTTCACGGAGGAGAAGGAAGCCGACCTGACCCGGCTGGTCATCACGGCGTTCGCGATGGTGGACCGGCTGCTCCGCGAGCGCGACAAGCTGGTCGTCCAGGCCCGGAAGCTCCGGCAGAAGACGGCCAGCCGGCGGCGGACGAAGAAGGGCAAGGATCCCGCGTGGAAGAGGCTCGAGGCGCAAGCGCAGCAGCGTCAGACCCGGGTGCTCGAGAAGCTCCGCGCGCTCAACATCGGTAACCAGATCATCGACCGCGAGGATGCGGAGCTCACGCGTCGGGGCCTGGTGCAACGCCTGCGCGACCTGCTCGACGACGTCGAGCGTGCCGAGCGCGTGATCCGTCTCTGGACCAACGGCCGGCGCCCATCGACCGACGAGGTCCAGAATCTCATCTACGTCTCGTTCCGCGACCCCGGCACCAACGGCGCCAGCGGTGGCGTCGGCGACCTGCACCTCAAGGCCGCCAAGAAGTTCCCGTCCCCCAAGCAGCAACAAGTGTGGGTCGCCCAGCAGGAGATCAAGGTCGCGGAAACGCGCGCCAACGCCAAGGCCGACGAGATCAAGCGCGTCATGACCATCATCAAGGCGGGCCAGGTCAAGGCGGCGCAGGCCAAGAAAGAGATGGTCGAGGCGAACCTCCGCCTGGTCATCTCGATCGCGAAGAAATACACCAATCGCGGTCTGCAATTCTTGGACTTGATCCAGGAAGGCAACATCGGCCTGATGAAAGCGGTCGACAAGTTCGAGTACCGGCGCGGCTACAAGTTCTCGACGTACGCGACCTGGTGGATCCGGCAGGCCATTACCCGCGCGATCGCCGACCAGGCGCGCACGATCCGCATCCCCGTGCACATGATCGAGACCATCAACAAGCTCATCCGGACCTCCCGCCAGCTCGTGCAGGAGCTGGGCCGCGAGCCGACCCCGGAGGAGATCGCGACCAAGATGGACGTGCCGGTCGACAAGGTACGGAAGGTCTTGAAGATCGCCCAGGAGCCGATCTCGCTGGAGACCCCGATCGGCGAGGAAGAAGACAGCCACCTCGGCGATTTCATCGAGGACAAGCAGGTCGTGTCGCCCGTGGAGTCGATCATCGGCCTTTCCCTGCGCGAGCAGACGAACAAGGTCCTCAACACGCTCACGCCGCGCGAGGAGAAGGTGCTGCGGCTCCGCTTCGGCCTCTCCGACGGCTGCGAGCACACCCTTGAAGAAGTCGGGCAAGATTTTGCCGTCACGCGGGAGCGCATCCGGCAGATCGAGGCCAAGGCGCTGCGCAAGCTCCGTCATCCGTCGCGCTCCAAGAAGCTCCGCAGCTTCCTGGAATCGTGATCGGCGACGAGGGACGGCCGGATAGGATGACCCTGCGGGCCCATAGCTCAATGGCAGAGCAGCCGGCTCATAACCGGTTAGGTCTTGGTTCGAGTCCAGGTGGGCCCACTGTTGTAGCGGGTGCCGTGAGGCCGGATTGCACCGAGGGTGGCCTGATACAGGTGCTCGTGGCTCCGCTCCGCGGACAACCCATGGCTCCGCTCCGCGGTCAGCGCGTCGCGCCGCTCCGCGGTCAGCGTGTGGCGCCGCTCCGCGGACAACCCGAGGCTCCGCTCCGCGGTCAGCACGTGGTTACGCACCGCAGTCCGGTCGGCGTGGGTCCGTTCGGCATACAATGGGAGAAGGCGTGGATTCTCAGCTCCTGACCCTGATCGATTTACAGGGCTTCGACACGCGGCTCGCCGCGCTCGAAGCCGAAGCCGCCCGCCTTCCCAAGCAGATCGAAGCCATCCACGCCGCCCTCGCCGAAGCCCAGAAAACGCTCGACGCGCTCAAGCTGAAGGCCGACACGACGCGGAAAGATCTCCGCACCAAGGAAAAGGACCTCGACGTCGTCACGGCCAAGCGCGCCAAGGCCGAGGGGCGTCTCTGGGAAGTGAAGAACAACACCGAGTACTCCGCGGTGCTGTCCGAGATCGAGACCATCAAGCAGGAGAAGGCGCGTGGCGAGGAGGAGATCCTCGGCCTGATGGAGCTCCAGGAGCGCCTCGCCGCCGACAGCCGCGTGGCCGAAGCGCGGCTGAAGGCGCGCGAGGAGCAGGCGCGGCAGGACGAGGCCGTCGTCAGGAAGAAGCTCGCCGCAGTCGAGACCGAGCTGGCGGCCCTCCGCGCCGACCGCGACTCCCGCGCGCGCGAGCTCCCCCGCCCCCTGCTGGCCGACTACGAGAAGATCCTCAAGGCGCGCAGCGGCGTCGCCGTTGCCAGCGTGACCGCCTCCGCCATCTGTGGCGGCTGTCGGGTGGCGATCCGGCCCCAGGCGATCCAGGAGCTGAAGGCGGCGCAGACGCCGATGCTCTGCGAAAACTGCGGCCGGTACCTCTACTGGCAGGAATCCGCCTGACGGCCCGACCGTCCGGCGCCGCTCCCCGGCGCGCTCTCCCCGACGTCATCGTCTACACCGACGGCGCCTGTGCCGGGAACCCCGGTCCAGGCGGCTGGGCCGCGATCATCATCGAGGGCGGTCAGGAGCGCGTCGTCTCCGGCGCGGCAGCCCATACGACCAACCAGCGGATGGAGCTCCAGGCCGTCGCCGAGGGTCTCGCCGCGGTGCCGGCTCGCCGGCGGGTCCACGTCCACTCCGACAGCGCCTATATCGTCAACTGCTTCCTGGATGGCTGGTGGGAGCGCTGGGAGAAGAACGGCTGGAAGAACAGCCAGAAGCAGCCCGTCGCGAACCGCGATCTCTGGGAGCGTCTCCTGAGCGAGACGCGGCGCCACGACGTGGTCTGGCACAAGGTGGCGGGTCACTCGGGCGACCCGCTGAACGAGCGGGTCGACGCGCTCGCGCGAGGCGCGATCGCCGGGTGAGAACAGTCGGCTATACTGTGAGGGCGCCAGAGAAGGCTGGACGGTCGCCGGCCGCGGCAACGCGGCGGGAGGAAAGTCCGGGCTCCGCAGGGCAGGGTGCTGGGTAACGCCCAGGGGGGGAAACCCCACGGACCAGTGCCACAGAAAGTAGACCGCCGTCTCGTCTTGCCCCGCAAGGGTGGCGGGCCGGTAAGGGTGAAACGGTGAGGTAAGAGCTCACCAGCGGTGCGGGTGACCGCGCCGGCTAGGCAAACCCCACCCGGAGCAAGGCCAAATAGGGGAGCAACGGCGTGGCCCGCGCCGCTCCCGGGTTCGGCCGCTGGAGACGCCGGGTAACCGGCGCCCTAGAGAAATGATCGTCACCCCGGGTTGGGAAACCGCTCGGGGCACAGGACCCGGCTTACAGGCCTTCTCTGGCGCTTTTCTTTATTTCACTCCGACTTCGACGACGCCTGTCCGTGGTTTTCATGACGGGGCACAGAAGCACTTCTTACCCTGGTACAGGATGGACCAAGATGGCGGCACCATTCTGAGCCTTCCTTCATTCTGGCCTTCCCTAAGGAGAGAACGGGAAGAAGAGAACGGGCCAGGAGGTCAGCTAGTAGCGAGCCGGTGTTCTGTGCGCCAACAAAGAACCCGGGTCCAATTCACGTAGAGGCGGACGAGGAACTGGTACGCCGGCGCATCCGTCAGGACGAGCCAGCCGCAGGAGGCGACAAGCGCGGCGATGATCGTGCCGCCGACGATCCAGCGTACCTTCGTCTTCACCCGTCTCCTCGGGGTTCTTGAACTCCTTGAGACTCGACCCAAGCGATCGAGCGAGTTGCTGGAGTCGGTTCGCGCCGAACAGGACCAACACGATGACCAGGATCACGAGCAGTTCCTGAGACTCAAGTCCAAACATCACTGAAACTCCTCCGCGAAAGCTCTCACTATCACTCTCCCCGTCCCACGTATTCCGATGAACGACCAAGAGTGATCAGGCGGGCAGTACACGTCCGGCGCGAAGCTGGTCGCCGATCGTCTGAACGTTCCGAGCTCTAGAGCCAAGCGCCTGCTTTCATAGGGTCTCCGAATATTCGCCGCACTGGTATGACTCCTGCAGATTTGTTCCCCGGCGGAGCATGATCGGGCTCGAATGCTCCTCCAAAGGGGAGCCGGACATGGTGAAACATTTCGGGATAGTGGCATGGCTCGCGGTGTCGCTGATGCTCGCGGACGTGAGTCATGCCCGCGATCGCGAAGAGCAGGCCGATTCTCTTGGCGGGACAGGCGTCACGCTATACGAGATCAGCGAGCGGGTCACATTCGACCCCGATCCCGGCTCTGCCGGCGTGATCAGGCGAAACGCCACCTCGCCGCTCCAGGGATTTGCAGAAGTCGGGACACCCCTGTGCCCATCGGAACTCCTGATCTCGGTCCCCCGTATGAGGAGCTGCACCGTCATCGCCACTGGGACGGATAGCGTGTCGACCGTGACCGGTGTGGGTCCTGTGAGCGGCACCTTCGACGTCGTCATCAACGCGCCAGGCAACAGTTCGGTCCACGTGCCCGATCTGCCGGTCATCAGCGGGACGTTCAGCGGCAACGTCGACCTGTCGCTGGCGGTCCTCCACCACGTGCCGCTCGGCTCGATCGCGGGCAGCTTCACGATCACGCAGATCGCCGACCCGGCCACCGGGATGCTCGGCCCGCTTCCCCAGCCAGTCGTGCTGCCATTTACGGGGACGTTCCGGATGCCGTTCGCGATCGACACCCACGCCAGACACGTGAGGACCGACCGTAAGCACGCGGCGTTTTATCTGGCTGATGACCTCAGGACGCTCAGCCTCGTCCGCCCAACCGAGCTCTCTGTCGGCTTCCCGACCGTGCGCCTGGAAGTGACGTTCGGCCCGTAACCTCCCACTGACTCGGGCTTGTCGATCTCCAGCCGGCGCTGTCGCCTTCGGCCGGAACGGGTCACGCCACACTGCCTGCCCATAGCGGGGTCATCGACGACGACCACTCCTCGGCCGCGGCCGTCGTGGGCCGGACCCTCGCGTCCTACGTGCGCCTGCCGCACTACCAGAACTCCTGGATCGCGATCCGCGAGGCCTCGCGCGCGGCGAAGGTAAGCGCATGCCCGAGCTCGTGTCCGATCGCTGGCTCCGGGACGTCATGCTCTTCGGCAGCGTGGCGGAGGTCCGCGAGGGGGTCGAGGCGTGGCTCGCAGCCTCATCCCAGGCCGCTGGGCGACGGGATCTCGCGTAGCTCCAGTCAGACATGCTAGAGTTCTGGCTGATGGCCCGTGCGCTGGTCCTCCTCATGGCCGCGATCGTCTGGTTCGGGCTCGTCGTCGCGGCGAGCGCGGACCCACCGGATCCGACGTGGATCGCGGGGTTCTGGGACGACGACGACCAAGATGCCGCCGTCGTCGCCGTCCTGTCGATCCCGGGCTGGGTGGCACCTGCGGACCCGAGCTTCGTCACCTTCCTGATCATCGACCCGCTCGCCGTGATCCCGATGCGGCCCGGGATCAGGACATCCGTTTTCGCCGCCGTCGAATCGCGCGGTCCCCCGCTCACTCCGAAGCCACTCCTCTAGGCGTCGCGCGCGACACGTAAGAGTCGCGCTCAATAGGCCCGTAGCCGCTGGCGAGCGCCGCCAGGGCTAGCCCGCCGCTCGACGGAATTCGGACGACTTCCAGCTGTCCGATCGCGCAGGGGCGGTGTCGCCAACCTCTGGAGGCGGAGTCTCCGATGGAACGGACAATTATCCTGATCGTTCGCCCCCGCTTCTCAGGCGCGCCCCTTCGAGGATCGCGCCGGCGGGACGCTGGCGGCGACCTCGTCCGAGGCTGGGCCGTCGCTTGAATATCCTGCTAGTCGGCCTCGGCCGCTGGGGCGAACGGCACTTGCGCGTGCTCGGCGAGATGGGGGTCACCCTCTGGGTGGCGGACGTGTCTCCAGCGCGTCTCGCGTGGGCGGTCCGGAAGGGTGTAGGGCCAGGCCGCGCGGTCGCGGACTACAGGGCAGCGCTTGCGCACGTCGATGCGGTGGATGTCGTCACGCCGGCGGACAGTCACTACGCGATCGCACGCGAATGCCTGGCTGCCGGACTCTCCTGCTTCATCGAGAAGCCGCTCGCCCGGTCGGTTGAGGAGGGACGCGCGCTGGAAGCAGCGGCCGGCGCCGCCGGGCGCCTCGTGCAAGTCGGTCACATCTTTCGCTTCCATCCCGTGACGGCGACCCTGCGCGAGGCCCTGTGGGCCGGACGCATCGGCCAGGTCCGCTACGCCGCCGGGCGATTCTCCGGGTTCAAACGACCGCGGGTCGACGTCGGCGTGACGCACACGGACGCGATCCACTACTTCGACCTCTTCGCACACCTCTTCGCTTGCGAGGCCACGCGCGTCAGCGCGATTCAGCGCGACTACCTGGGCCGCGGTCTCGACGATCTATCCTGGACCGTCGTGTACTACGGCGACATCCCCGCGGTCGTCGAGGCGAACTACTTCGTCCCCGGTATCTGGAGGGACTGCGTGATCGTCGGCGAGCGGGGCGCCCTCGTGGCGGACTACGGCGCCTCGGTCGTCACGCTCCATCTGGGCGAGCATCTCAAGCGGGACGAGACCTGGGAGGCGGTGGAAACCGGGAAAGAAGAACTTCCGACGCGGCGCGACGAGCCTCTCCGGCTCGAGCTTCAATCATTCCTCGCCGCGTGCTCCGGGCTGGGGCCGAACCGGGTTCCCGCCTCCGACGGAGTGCGTGCCCTCGCCGTGGTCGAGGCGGCCGCGCGGTCGGCGCGGCTCGGCCGCACGGTGGAGCTCTGACGACCATGCCGGACCGTGACGCGGAGAGGCCCGCGACGCTCAATCCTGCCGTGAGTCCCATTCCACTCTCCCGCCCGCCGGTCGACGACGAGCTCAAGCGGGCGGTGCTGGCCGCGATCGACTCGCGCCAGTACATCCTCGGCCCGGAGTGCCGCGCGCTCGAGGCCGAGCTGGCGCGCGCCACGGACGTCAAGCACGCCGTGCTGACCAGCTCGGCGACCGCTGCGCTCTGGCTGACACTTCGCACGCTCGGCGTGAAGGCGGGCGACGAGATCCTGGTGCCGTCCCATACGGCGTTCCCGACGGTCGAGGCGATCTGCCTCGCCGAGGCGACGCCCGTGTTCGTCGACGTGGACGAGTTCTACACGGTCGACGCCGCCGACGCGAGGGCGAAGGTGACGCCCCGGACCGTCGGGCTCGTGCCCGTGCACCTGTACGGCCAACCCGCGGACCTCGCGGCCGTCCAGGACCTCACCTCGCGTCTCGGTCTCTGGATCCTCGAAGACTGCGCCCAGGCGCAGGGCGCCGAGTGGAACGGGCGACGCGTCGGCGGCTTCGGCCGCGCAGCGGCCTTTTCCTTCTACCCGTCGAAGAACCTGCCGGCCATGGGCGACGGGGGCGCCATTCTCACGAGCGACGACGAGATTGCGGCCCGCTGCCGCCGGCTCCGAGACCACGGCCGGCGCGACAAGGACGTCCACGTGGAAGTCGGCTTCAACCTGCGCTTCAACGAGCTGCAGGCGGCGGCGCTGCGCGTGTTGCTGCGGCGGCTCGACGCGATGAACGAGCGGCGGCGCGCCCTGGCCATCCGCTACGCGCAGGGGCTCGCCGGCCTACCGCTCGTCTCGCCGGCCGTGCGCCCGCACGCGCGCCACGTCTACCATCTCTTCGTCGTACGGACGCCGCGGCGCGCCGAGCTGGCCGCGTTCCTCAAAGAGCGCGGGATCCAGACCGGCATCCACTATCCGGTCCCGACCCATCGCCAGCCCGCGGTCGAGCGATTCGCGCCGCCGCCGCTGCCGCGGACGGAGCGGCTCGTCGAGGAGATTCTCACGCTACCGATGTCGGCCGAGCACACGGACGCGGAGATCGACCGAGTGGTCGCCGCGGTGCGCGCGTTCTTCGGAGCTTGAGGGTTGTCCGAGCCCCTCCGGATCCTCCAGCTGTACCCGAAAGCGGACTACTTCACCGGCGCGGCGATCCAGCTGCGGGAGCTGACGGCCGGGCTCAAATGTCGCGGTCACGAGGTCGTCGTCGCGACGCGACCGAGCCAGGTGTGGGCCGCGAAGCTGCGGGAGGCGGGGATCCCGCACTATGCCCCGCCGATGTCGTCGGAAGTCGACCTCCGCTCCGTGAGGATGCTCGTGCAGATCCTCAGGCGCCATCGCGTCCAAATCGTCCACGCGCAGAAGGGCAAGGCGCGCACGCTCGCGATGCTCGCGGGCCTCTTCGCGAAAATTCCCGTTCTGCTCCTGAACCGCGGGGTGAGCTTCCCGCTCAACTCGTTCAATCGGCTCGGCTACACGACGCGCCGGGTCACCGCGATCGTCGCCGTGTGCGACTCGATCAAGCGCGGCCTCGTCGCCTCGGGCGTCCGCGCGGACAAGATTCACGTCATCTTCTCGGGGACGGACACCGACCGGTTCAACCCGGCAGTGGATGGGAGCGGCATTCGACGCGAGCTCGGCCTCGGTCGCGACGTCTTTCTCTTCACGCAAGTCGGCGTACGGAGCTGGAAGGGGAACGCCGACACGATCGATGCATTGGCGCTCGCCGCCGCGGGCGCGCCTCGCGCGCACCTGCTCGTCGTGGGCGCCCGCGGTCCTCAGGTCCTCTACGACCGCGCTGAGATGAGGGGCGTCCGGAGCCGCGTCCACGTCCTCGGCTACCGTGAGGACGTCCCCGAGATCCTCGCGGGAAGCGACTGCTGCGTGGACGCCTCGTATGCAGGCTTGGGCATCACCGGCACGCTCCGCGAGGCCCTCGCCGTCGAGACCCCGGTGATCGCGAGCGACCTCGAGGGCAACCCCGAGCTCGTGATCGACGGCCAGACGGGGCTCCTGTTCCCGCCCCGGGACGTGATGGCGCTCGCCGCGGCGATGCAGAGGATGATCGACGATCGTACGCTCGCCGAGGCCACGGCGCGCGCGGGACGAAAGCTCGTCGAGGCGCAGTTCTCGATGCGGGCCAAGCTCGAGGCGACCGAGGCGCTCTACCGCCGCCTCCTCACCGGCTCGAGTACTTAGGGTCCGCGGCTGGTGGCGGTGCTCCTGGCCGGTGGCCGGCTGGCGAGCGACCTGGACGGCCGAGGTGCTTCACCACCGAGGTCTCAACTCCACCGAACGCCTGGCAAGTATCGCTCGCGCCAGGCATCGAACATCAGGAGCGCCCAGAGAACCTTTCTGTGATCTCGCAGCCCCATAAGATGCTCAGTCACAAGGCGAGTTGTGACGTTGGGATTGAAGAGTCCGCGACGTGCGACTCGCTCTGGTGCCAAGCGCTCTTCGAGCGCACGCCGCAGTGGGCCGCGCAGCCACAGACCGATTGGGACACCAAACCCCTGCTTGCGCCGGGCGAGGGTCGCGCTTGGAAGCAGGTCACGAAGGGCGCGCTTGAGAATGTATTTGGTCTGCCACCCGGCCAACTTGAGCTGGAATGGGATACGGCCTGCCAGCTCGACGAGGGCCCGATCGAGGAACGGCGCTCGGACTTCGAGGCCGCACGCCATGCTGGCCCGGTCCACCGCCACCAAGTTCTGGCCGGCGAGATAGAACTTACAGTGCTGATAGATCTGGCGATCCAACGGAGCCAAATTCGCCTGGCCGACGGCCACCGCCAGCTCCTCGTAGGGTTCGAACTCGCCGCATGCCGCACGCAGGCCATCCGAGAGGAGGGTCGACCGCTCAGAAGGAGCCAGACCCCCGAGCAGAAGCTGGGTGCGGACCTCTGGAGAAAACGGGAGGCCCCGGAAGAACTGCTTCAGGAGGAACTCGACACTGCCGTACCGCGACGAAGGCGCCAAGCGGCTCACCGCGCGAGCCGCCCCCTTCTGAACCCACCGCGGCAGACCCTGCACCCATCGGGCTCCGCGATCCGCCAGGAACGTTGGGTACCCACAGAAAAGCTCATCACCCCCGTCCCCGCTCAGCACGACGGTCACGGTGTGTCGGGCCTCCTGCGAGAGCCAGTAAATCGGCAGAAACGAGCTGTCGACGAGAGGCTCATCGAGCAAATCGCCCACGCGCTCCAGGAGCCGTGCCGCGTCCTCCGCCGAGAACTCGATTTCCGTATGCTGCGTGCCGAAGTGCCGGGCGACCGTGCGGGCGAACGGCCGCTCATCGTAGCTGGCTTCGGCAAAGCCGAGGCTGAACGTCTTGATGGAGCGCCTGCCACACACCTGGGTGGCGATCGCGGCAATCGCACTGGAATCGATCCCACCACTCAGGAACAGCCCGAGCGGCACATCACTGACGAGCTGCTGACGAACCGATCGCTCGAGCTGCTGCCTGAGCGCCCGCGCCCACTCGTCCGCGTCAATCGAAACGTCCGCAGCGAATGACAGATCCCAGTACGGACTGACGCGGGGCTTGCCCCCCGGGCTCACGAGCAGCAGATGACCTGGAAGGAGCTTTTCGATCCCGGCGAAGATCGAGTGAGGCGCCGGAACGTACTCGAAGCTGAGATAGCGAGTCAAACTATCGAAGCTCAGCTCACGCGGCACTGACGGATGCTCGAGAAGAGCTCGCAGCTCTGATCCAAAGACGAAGGCGTTGGGTCCCGCGTGGTAATAGAGCGGCTTTTCGCCCATCCGGTCGCGCGCCAGTAGCAAGGTGCGCTGCCCGCCGTCCCAGATGGCGAGGGCAAACATGCCGTCGAGATGATGCACGCACTCCTCGCCCCACTCCTCGTATGCATGCACGACGACTTCGGTGTCCGACCGCGTGCGAAAGTGGTGCCCCAGGCGCTGCAGATCGTGACGGAGCGCCTGGAAGTTGTAGATCTCGCCGTTCAGAGCGCCCCAGACCGTGCCGGTCTCGTTGGAGATCGGCTGATCACCGGTTTCAAGGTCGATGATGCTGAGGCGCCGGACGCCCAGCGCGAAGAACGCGTCAACGTAGAAGCCCTCACTGTCGGGGCCGCGATGGCGTAGCGTGTCGGCCATTCGCTGCACGGTACGGCGGCGATCATTTTGGAGCCCGTTCTGAAGCATCCCTGCGAGCCCGCACATGGCTAGATCTTCAGTGCTTCCACCCGAAGTGCCGGTGGAGCCCGAGGGCTACAGTGCCGCTGATCATGCCGGCCTCGCTTCGAAGACGCGTTCGTACTGCGCCTTGTCGGGCGCCATGCTTGGGCGCATTGCTGCTCCTCATTACTCGGCTGAGTGTTGTGGTGCCTACGCGATCGGTGCGACGACGTCACCCGCACTGAGTGCAGGCGTGCGTCGGCCGCTCGAACCGCGAAGAGCCGGGAACTGATCAGAACGGCCGCCCGCGGGCGGCGGTCACGCTACTCAGGCGAGCGGGGGACCTCGGGGATGCTGTGGCGGAACCGCCAGGCCCGGGGCGAGTTGTTCGTCGTCCAGCGGAACAATCCAGACCGTCGTCCAGTGCGGTCGTAGGACGCAAATAGGAGCGGGCTCGGCGGCGCCGAACGACGTGGTATGGAAGACCGCGTCGTCGTAGTCGTCGTCGTCCCAGAATCCCTCGATCCAGGTTGGGTCGAGAGGGCTTGCGTAGGCAATCGCTCGGCCGCAAACGAGCAGACCCACGAACGCGACCACAAGGAGCCGAAAGGACATGTCCACGTCACCTTAATCGAGTCTCGCGCTGGCCGCAAGCCGCTCTCAGGACGAACATTGTGGATAGACCGACCGCGCCTGAAAACGGGTAAACGCCCGTGCTGACCCGGAACAGAAATGCTGACGAGGTCACCGGGGCGAGCTGCCGACCACGACGAGGTCCTTGCCGCCCACGGTTCGGCTCTCGAGCACGTGCCAGACGGGCGCGACAGTGCCTGCCAGGGCCGCCCATCGCTGCCGGGTCATGATCACCACGTCCTTCGATGGCTTGGCGAGCAGGCGGGCGAGTTCCTCGGAGCCGATCTCAACGATGCGCCGGTGCACGTAGACATCGTGCTCGAGCGATAGGTCCGGGTAGCCGAACACCGTGCCATCGGGTGGTGTATGAGCGGTGGCTACAGCACCCAGTGTCGGGACGTCGTAGTATCGCGCCCGCCGTATCGGAGAGGTGTGACCTTCGATCGTGAGAATCGCGCCCAGGACAACGGCGATTACCCCCACCAGGCCGATCAGCGTGTCGCGACGGGTGGCCAGCACCACGCCGACCGCACCGCCCGCCACGAAGCACGCGATGAGCACCCGCTCCCAGACCGTATCGGGCGTGTAGACCAGACCTTCCCCAGAGAGCGAGAGGGGGGAAACCATCGCGATCAGGAGGGCCATCGCCATGATGACGAAGGCGATGGAGCCGAGCCGCACCTCCTGGCGGACCACGCGCGCCGCCGCGCGCGCAAAGAACTCTCCGGTCAGGACAGCGAGCCCCGGATAGACGGGGAGGTAGTAGCGGGCACGATACATTCCGGACAGTCCGGCGAGCGTCCAGAGCGCGACGGTCCACCATAGGACGTAGCGCCGCCCGTCGTCTGGGCCGTTCCGCCGCCACCAGACGACCGCAGCGGGAAGGAACAGAGTCCAGGGGAGAAAGTACAAGAGTACGGACGGGAGGTGGGCGATCCGGTACGCAAGGCCATGCGGCCCAAGGAACCACTGTGCGTACTCGCCGACGAGCACGTCGTGGACGAAGGCCGGTCGAGCTGCGACCAGATACGGGACGACCCAGGGCAGCGCGAGGACCACGAGCATGAGCGCTCCCACTCCAGGCCGCAGCCTTCGCAACGCCGGTCGGCCGCCCTCGAGCCAGGTCGCCACGGCCGCCGCCACGAGCGCGGCCAGTCCAGGCGGCCCCTTGCTCAACATCGCGGCCCCGACACACGCATAGAAGCCGAGAAGAAGTCTCAGGGACCCGTCGCGCCGGGCGCGGAGCAGGAAGTAGAGGGCCCAGCTCATGAATGCCGTCATCATGACGTCGCCCAGCGAATGGTGGGCGAACACGAAATAATTCGGCGTCGTGGTGAGGATGAGGCCCGCCGCCACACCGGCGCGAATGCCCCAGAGGAGGGAGCCGATCGCGACGACGCCGGCCACCCCGGCGATGGCGGAGACAATCGAGGGAAGGGCGGCCGTGAACTCCGTGACATGACCGGAGGGGAGCGAGGCGAGCGCGATGCTCCAGGCGAACAGTTGCGGCTTGTAAAGGCCTTCGTTGGGCAAACCGCGTATCTCCGGCATGAACCAGTGGCCGTGTTCGACCATGTCCCGCGCAAGGAGCACCCAGCGCGCGTCATTCGGCTCCCAGATCGGCTCTCGACCTAGCGGGATCGCGAGAACGACGACCGCAAAGGCGAGCACGACGAAGAAAGCTCGGCGATTCCGGCTTGGTGGTGTTTCGTCCCGTACGGCCGTTGTCATGATGACCCCCGAGCCCCGTCAGGTGCGGGCGCGCAGCAGGAGCGAGACGCCGAGCCCCATGAAGATGACGTTCGCGCTCCAGGCGGCGATCAGCGGCGGGAGAAGGTCCGCGCGCGCGAACGCGAGCGCGACGTAGTGGACGACCAGGTAGCCGGCCATGATTGCGATCGCGAGGCCGATCCCGAACAGGCGGCCACTGCGCGGTGCCTGGAGCGCGAAGGGGATGGCTACGAGCACCATGACCAGATTGACGAGCGGAAAGGAGAGCTTCGAGTACAGCTCGACGAGATACTTCCGGGTTTCGAATCCCGCCGCCTCGAGCTGGGCGGTGTAGTCCCTGAGCTCTCGGAAGCTCATCGCGTTGACGGGTTTCTGGATGCGGATGAAGTCGTCCATTTCCTCCCTCAGGTCGAGTGCGGTCCAGGCGAAGGGCACCGTCTGCACCTTGCCGTCGGCGCCGATCTCCCGGTACGCCCCGTCGCTCAGCTCCCAGCCCCCCGCCGTCCAGTGCGCGCGCCGAGCGTCCAGCCGGCCGACGAGGCTGAACTCGCGGTCCATCTCGAGGATGGTGACCCCGTACAGGTCGTTCGTCCCCGGGTTGAGCAACTCGACACGGTAGAAGCGCGAGTCAGCGCTGCGCACCCAGAGGCGCTGGCGCGACTGGAGGTGACGAGGTGCCTGGCCGCGGATCTTGACGCGGTCCATTTCGTCGCCGCGCTCGTTGAGGACGGGCAGCGCGAGCTCTTGGAAGAGCCCGGCGCCGATGGCGACGGCGAGCCCGAAGCCCAGGATCGGCGCGCTCACCCGATAGAGGCTGACGCCCGCCGCCTTGAGCGCGGTCAGCTCGTGATAGCGGCTGAGCGTCAGAAACAGAAAGATGGTCGCGACGAGCATGACCACCGGCAGCCCTTCGTGCAGCGCCGCCGGCAGCCGGTAGACGAAGTGCGCGAAGATATACGCCAGCGGCGGCTTCAGCCGGAGGTACCGGTCCAGGGTCTGCAGCAGATCGATCACGATGAAGAGGGCCGCCGCCACCGCGAGCCCGATCCCCATGAACGTCACGTACTCGCGGACGAGGTAACGATCGATGATGTGCGTCGTGTCACGTACCGTTGCATGACCGCGGGCGCGCCGGAGGCGTCGGACGGGTATCGCGCGCCAGAGGGCTTCGAGCCCGCGCCACACGTGCGGCATGGCGGGCCACTTCCACTCCCGTGCCGTCGCGACGAGGAGGCCAAGACCGATGAAGGTGAACAGGACGTTCGGCGTCCAGATCGCGACGGCCGGGGGGATTCGGGTGCCGAGCGCTGCGCCCTCGAGCGACGTCATCACCAGATAGTAGATCACCAGGATCACCAGGCTGCCGACCAGCGCGATGCTCCGGCCGCCGCGGTGCGAGCGGACCGCTAGCGGAAAGGCCACGAGCCCGAAGACGAGCGCTGCGAGCGGGAGCGCATAACGCTTGTGACGCTCGATCTGGAACGGCGCGCGGCTGTAGGCGTCGTGCCGAAACTCGGCGATCTTCTCCGCGAGCTGCCCCAGGCTGAGGTCTTTCTCGGGCTTCTCGACGCGCGGCGCGCCCTTCATCGGCGAGTCCACCGACAGGCTCATGTCGTAGATATCGAAGCGCGTGTAGCGATAGCGGGCCGGGCTCGCGGCGCCTCCGGTGGTCGCCACGTCCTTCGTCGCGAGGCCCTTCGGCGGGTCGACCGGCATGACGTCGGCCTCATTCACGGCGCCGTTCATCAAGCGAAGCGTGATATGGCGGTTGACCTCGTCGGTGAACAGGCGGCCCTCGCGGGCCGTGATGATCCTCGAGATCGTCGGATCGCGCTCGTCGGAGACGAGGAGCCTGTGCAGCGCGACCTGGGAGGTGCTCACGTCCTCCACGTAGATGATCACGTCGCCGAACGTCCCGTTGAACACGCGCTCTTGCAGCCCGCTGACCGCCCGCGACTGGAGGATCCGGAAGAGCTGGTGCTGGAACTCGCGGTTCGCCGCGGGGTTCAGGACGAGCGTGAGGCTGGCGGTGGCCAGCGTGACGACGAGCGAGGCGAGAAGGACCGGGCGGAACAGCCGCAGCACGCTGACCCCGGCGGCCTTGAAGGCGACAACCTCGAGGTCGCTCGCGAGACGGCCACCGGCGAGGAGCACCGCGACCAGCAGCGCCATGGGCAGCGTGTGGGCCAGAAACGACGGGAGCATGAAGACGAGAAGCTGGACGACGAGAGAGAAGGGCACACCCTTTGTGATGACGAGGTCGGTCAGGCTGTAGATCCGGTCGATGACCAGGAAGAAGGTGAAGAGCGTGCAGCCGAACGCGAACGGTGAGACCATCTCGCGCGCGATGTACCGATCGAGAACGCGGAACCGCACGCCGCCCTACCCAGAGCGCCGGTCGCCGGGCGACAACGCTCGCCTGCTGCATCCCGTTGGATCGAGCACCGTGAACGGCTGCCGTGTCACCAGCCCCCGGGCAATGCGGCGCATGCAGGGGTCGCCGGGCTGTGTGCGAAGGGCCCGATCCGAGATGATCAGGTAGCCCATCTCCCCCTGCCGCACACGGACCTCGAACCTCGGGAGATTCTTCGCGTTCACGACCGCGCGGTCCAAGTTGAAGGACAGGGCGAGATCTTGCAGGTCAAGCGAGAAGAGGGGCGCCGGCGCCTGTGACACCACGGCCCGCAGCGCGCGGAGATCGGTCGTCGCATTGAAGTGCCGTGTGTCCAGTCTGACGAGTACGACGCCAGCCGCCACGACCGCGATCCACGCGCCCGCGAACGCCCGGGCGCGTGCCCGCCACGCCAGCGTCGAATACCACCACCCGATGAGGAGCGTTGCGGCGGGACAGAGCGGAAGGTAGTACCGTTCTCGCTGTTTGCCCGACACGGCCATAATGACGAACACCGTGGCCAGCCATACGAGCAGCAGGCGCACCCGCCGGACCGTGTCCGGGTCGGCTTCGCGGAGCGCTCGCCGGACCGCGAACGGCAGCAGCAGGCCCCAGGGCAGCAGGACGGTGACGGCGAGACTGAGCGGCTCCGCGATGGTCCGCCAGCCCCACACGTCGCGTCCGAAATACGAGAGCAGTTGATCGTTGAACACGAAGCCATTGACGAATCGCTCGTGCCCCGCGGACGCCGCGTCCGCGACCCACCAGGGGACGGCCAGCCCGGCGAGCACGACCCAGCCCGGGATCGACACCAGCCGCTTCAGTCCGCCTCTCCCGTGGGCAATGATCGTGTCCCCGAGCACGATGGCCAGCGGGACGAAGCCGGCAACGCCCTTGGCAAGCGATCCGAGGCCGATGATGCCGTAGAGGAGCACCAGCCAGGACCGCTTGGCTCCGAACCCGGAGGCCACGTACACCGCTATCGCGCCCGTACCTGCGACCAGCTGCACCATGTCCGGCATCGACGAGTGCGCCATCGTGTAGATCCCGACCGTGGTGGCTACTGTGAGGCCCCCGACGACGCCCGGATCCGGACCGAAGAGCTGGCGACCAAGCCAGTAGGTCAGGAGGACTACGCCGATCGCCGCCAGCAGGGAGGGCAACACCGCTGTGCGGACGCTGACCGAACCGGAGGGCCAGGACGTGATCGCGATGAGCCAGACCGCGAGTGGCGGCTTTACGAGATGAGACATGCCGTTCGGGAGAGCCGGGAGTAGCCAGTGCCCCTTGACCAGCACGTCCCGGGCCAGGACAGGAAACCGCGTGTCGTCGTTCGTCAAAAGCAGACGCGACCCGAAATCGAAGCTCAGCACCAGGGCGCCGACAACGGCGACGAGCGCGAACCGCCGCCAAGCTGGTAAGTCCATCACCCCCGCAGAAACCTCCCCGCCTCAAGAACCCTTCGGAGATGGCTCATTCGTGCCTCCCCGTGCACATGTGTGTGCGGCGGACGGGCGGGTGCGAGCGCCCGTTGGCGACATCCTGACCGGTAGCGGGCCAGGCTGACGCTAGTGTTGGATCAGTGGTAGGTCGGGGAGTCTACGGGAGGAGCACGAGGAGAGGCGGCGGGGCGACGTGGCGCCCGGTATGCTTCTTGTTTCGGCATCTCGACGCGCGCGATAGGCACCCATATCGGGAGCTCGACATCGACGGGTGGCGGCGCCTCGACGGCGGACGCGGTAGCGATGGCGATGACGGCGTTGTCGAAATCGTCATCATCCCAGTAGCCAGCGATCCAGGTAGGGTCGGGGGGATCGGCGAACGCGACCGTCGGGAGCCCGACGAGCAGGGCCCCGATGAGCAATGCGAAGACGCGACGCGCAAGCAGCACAACACATGATCGCCCCGCTCCTCGTCACGGTCAAGGACGACATGCGCTCGGACACGCGAACGATGTAATCGTCAGCCGGAGCGATCAGCCGAGTGCACGTGCTTCGCTCGAAACCATTCGACGAGCCG
>DASPZZ010000129.1:0-3670 GCA_035635995.1 Binatia bacterium
CGCGAGCACGGGCTCGCCGAAACGGCCGACCTCCGGGTGATCCGCCCGCGAGACCGCGTCACGGTCGGCTCACTCGGTGTCGAGGCGATCCGGGTCACGCACTCGATCGTGGACGGGATCGGGCTGGCGATCGACACACCCGTCGGGACCATCGTCCACACGGGCGACTTCAAGCTCGACCCGAGCCCGCTCGACGGCGAGCCGTCAGACTACCGGCGCTTCGCCGAGCTGGGCGAGCAGGGTGTGATGGTGCTCTGCTCGGACTCGACCAACGTGGACCGGCCCGGCCACACGCGCTCGGAGATGGACGTGGGCCAGGCGCTCGGCGCGCGCTTCGACGCCGCGACCGGGCGGATCATCGTCGCCACGTTCGCCTCGCACATCCATCGCATCCAGCACGTGCTCACGCTCGCCGCGCGCACGGGCCGGCGGGTCGCGCTGCTGGGCATGAGCATGCAGCGAAACGTGACGATCGCCGCCGGCCTCGGCTATCTCCGCGTGCCCGAGAACGTCCTGGTCGAGCTCGAGGATCTCGGCGAGCTTCCCGCCGACCGTCAGGTGATCCTTTCGACGGGGAGCCAGGGCGAGCCGCACTCCGCGCTGTCGCTGATGGCGACCGAGGAGCACAAGTACGTACGCATCGAGCGCGGCGATCTCGTGATCATCTCGGCGCGCGTGATCCCGGGCAACGAGCGGACGATCGGCCGCGTGGTCAACGCGCTCTACCGGCTCGGCGCCGAGGTCCTCTACGAGGACAACGCCTTCGTCCACGTCTCCGGCCACGCGAGCCAGGAAGATCTGAAGATGATGTTCAACCTGACCCGGCCGCGCTACTTCATCCCGGTGCACGGCGAGTACCGTCATCTGCTCAGCCACGCGCGGCTCGCGGAGACCGTCGGCATCGGCCCCGATCGCGTGTTCCTGATCGAGGACGGCATGGGTGTCGAGGTCTCGAAGAGCGAGGCGCGCCTGGCCGGCCGCTTCCCCGCCGGCCGCGTCCTCGTCGACGGCAAGTCGGTCGGCGACATCGGGCCCGTGGTCATCCGCGACCGGCAGCTGCTCGCCGAGGACGGGCTGATCGCGGTCTCGCTCGCCGTGGGCCGGGACGGCGCGGTCCTCGCGGGACCGGAGATCGCCACGCGGGGCTTCGTCTATGTGAAAGAAAACGAGCCCCTGCTCGAGGAGCTCAAGAAGGCCGTCCTGGCCGCGCTCGCCGAGCGCGGTCCCGACGCGCCG
This sequence comes from Binatia bacterium, assembly GCA_035635995.1. Taxonomy (GTDB): domain Bacteria; phylum Methylomirabilota; class Methylomirabilia; order Rokubacteriales; family CSP1-6; genus AR31. Next base: position 1,237 of record DASPZZ010000129.1, read on the forward strand.
TTCGATCGCGAAATGATGGGCGCGACAGTTCGCATGGCGGTTCGCCAGTTCGTCAACCAGCGCTTCCGCCGGCGGCCCGTCGTGCTACCGATCATTCTGGAGGTCTGATGGCGACCGTCATCTCGACGGAAGGGAAATCGACGGAAAGCAAACCTCGGCGCCGCCGCAAGCGCGGCAGCGACCGCTGGCTGAGCGAGGTCAAGGGCATCATGGCGCTGCTGGCCGGGGGCTTCGCTCTCATCGCGCTCGCGACCTTCGATCCCACGCTGACGCCCGCCGAGCAGCAGGGCCTGACCGGCCCGGTCGGCGTCTGGCTCGGGTGGGCGACGTTCCAGTCGTTCGGCTATTCCGGCTTTCTCCTGCCGCTCCTGCTCGGCGCCTGGGGCGCGTCGGCGTTCTTGCGGCCGATCGTCGTGCGCGGCTGGGTCCCGCTGGCCGGGCTGGCCGTGCTCCTGGTGAGCGCCGCGGGGCTGCTCACGCAGGCGACGCGAGTCCGGAGTGGCGCGATCGGTGGCGGCCTGGTCGGATACGCGACGACCAGCGTGCTCCACGCCGGGTTCGGCGACGTGGGTACCTGGCTGATGCTGATCGCGGCGGTGCCGATCGGTGTGCTCTGCGTGACGCGCGTGTCCTACGCCGCGGTGGTCCGCGTCACGACATCACGCCTGACGAAACTGCGGAAACGGCGGGCCCAGTCGGCGCCGACCCTGCGCGTTCCGGTGGAGGCAGCGTCGGTGGTGGAGACTCAGACACCGGAGATCTTCGCGCTGCCGGTCGTCGTCGAGCCCTCACGCCCGCGCGGGCGTCTGGCGGAGCAGGGGCTCGCGTGGCAAGAGAACTTCGACTTCGGCGGCGGCGGCCCGGCGGCTTTCCAGCTGCCGCCGGTCGGGCTTCTCAAGGTGCCGCCGGCGAGCGAGCTCAAGCGGACGCGGGAGGAGCTGCAGGACAACGCCGAGACGATCCGCAGGAAGCTGCAGGATTTCGAGGTCGATGGCCGGATCGTCCAGGTGAGCCCGGGCCCGGTCATCACATCGTACGAGTTCGAGCCGGCGACCGGCGTCAAGATCAGCCAGGTCGTGAACCTTGGCGACGATCTGGCGCTGTCGCTGAAGTCCGCGTCGGTGCGGATCGTCGGACCCATCCCGGGCCGCGGCACCGTCGCGATCGAGGTGCCGAACTCGGAGGCGGCGACCGTCTATCTGCGCGAGATCTTCGTCTCGGCGGAGTTCGCGGAGTCCAAGGGGCGCCTCCCGCTGGCCCTCGGCAAGGACGTGAACGGCACGCCGGTCGTCTCCGACCTGACGGCGATGCCGCATCTCCTCGTCGCGGGCGCCACCGGCAGCGGCAAGTCGGTGGGGCTGAACTCGATGATCTGCTCGATCCTCTACAAAGCCTCGCCGGCCGATGTGCGCTTCTTGCTGATCGACCCCAAGCGCCTCGAGCTCAGCGTCTACGAGGGCATTCCGCATCTGCTCGCTCCAGTCGTCACCGACGCGAAAGAAGCCGCGGCCCGGCTGCGCTGGATCGTCGGCAAGATGGACGAGCGTTACCGGACGCTCCAGCTCAAGCAGGTCCGGAACATCGAGGGCTACAACAAAGTGGTCGGCCCGGAGGAGAAGCTTCCGTACTGGGTCGTCGTCGTGGACGAGCTGGCGGACCTCATGATGGTCTCCGCCGGCGAGGTGCAGACCTCGCTGGTGCGGCTGGCGCAGATCGCGCGGGCGGTCGGGATCCATCTGATCATCGCGACCCAGCGCCCCTCGGTCGACGTCGTCACCGGCTTGATCAAGGCGAATTTCCCGACGCGCATCGCCTTCCAGGTGGCCTCGAAGGTCGATTCGCGAACGGTGCTCGACGGCAACGGCGCCGAGCAGCTCCTCGGCCGCGGCGACATGATCTTCGTCCCGCCGGGCGCGAACAAGCAGACGCGCGTGCACGGCGCCTGGGTCGCCGACGACGAGGTGCGCGCGGTCTGCGACTTCCTGCGCAAGCAGGGCACCGCGGTCTACGAAGAGGTCGTGCTGGCAACCGAGGAAGAGGTGGCCGCCGGCGCCGACGCCGACCGCGATGACCTCTACTGGGACGCGGTGCACCTCGTGGTCGGCCAGCGCCAGGCCTCGATCTCGTTCTTGCAGCGGCGCATGCGGTTGGGCTATCCGAAGGCCGCGCGGTTCATCGACATGATGGAGCAGGACCGGGTCATCGGCCCCGGCGACGGCGCCAAGCCACGCGAGGTCCTCGTCGGCCCGGAATATCTCGCCAAGCGCGGCAAGTAGCGCCGGGTCGCGGTCGACGCGCGCGAGCTACTATTGGCCGCGACATGACTCCGTCGCCGGTCGTCGCCCTCGTCGCGGCCTTGATCTCCGGCTCTCTCAGCCTCTGGCCGGCCGGGCGAGCCTTGGCCGTCGATGATCCGCGCGAGGCGCTTCGTCCC
>DASPZZ010000130.1:0-47411 GCA_035635995.1 Binatia bacterium
AGATGCTCCGTCCGCGCGCGACGATCTCGAGGAAGGGCCGGATCTCGCGCCGCGCCGTCGGGCCCCCGAAGGCGACGAGCAGCACCGAGTCGACGGCGCTCATCGTCGGTCGGAGAGCTCGTGCACCATCTCGACCAGCGCCCGGGCGTGCTCGACCGGCGTCTGCGGAAGGATCCCGTGGCCGAGGTTGAAGATGTGGCCCGGCCGGCCGGCGGCGCGGTCGAGGATGTCCTTCACGCGCTGGCGGATGTACGCGGGCTTCGACAGCAGCACCGCCGGGTCGAGGTTGCCCTGCACGGCGACGTCGTGGCCCACGGCCGCCCAGCCCGCGTCGAGGTCCACCCGCCAGTCCAGCCCGATCACGTCGCCGCCCGCCGCCCGCATCGAGGGCAGGAGCGACGCGGTGCCGGTTCCGAAGTGGATGACCGGCGTACCCGGCGTGAGCGCGCGGATCAGCGCGCGCGTGTGCGGCAGCACGAACGTGCGGTAGTCGTCGGCGGCCAGCACGCCGACCCACGAGTCGAAGATCTGCACGGCCTCGGCGCCGGCGGCGATCTGGCCGTTGAGATATCGCGCGGTCGCGTCGACGAGGATCCCCATGAGACGGCTCCAGCCCTCGGGCTCCTCGTACATGAGGCGCTTGGTGTGTTTATAGTCGCGCGACGGCCCGCCCTCGACGACGTACGACGCCACCGTGAACGGCGCGCCCGCGAAGCCGATCAGCGGCACCGTGCCGGCGAGCGCGCGCTTCACTCTCCGCACGGTCTCGAAGACGAACGGCACCGCCGCCTCGACGTCGATCCTCGTCAATCCCGCGATCGCCGCTTCGCTGCGGACCGGCCGATGGATCACCGGACCCTCGCCCTTCGCGAACTCGAGCCCGACGCCCAGCGGCTCGACGATCAAAAGGATGTCGGCGAAGAGGATCGCCGCGTCGACGCCCAGACGCGTGACGGGCTGGAGCGTGACTTCGGCCGCCGCCTCCGGATTGTGGGCGAGCTCGAGGAACCCGTAGCGCTCGCGCATCGCGCGGTACTCCGGCAGGTAGCGACCGGCCTGCCGCATGAGCCACACGGGCGTGTACGAGGTCGGCTGCCGGCGGGCGGCGCGCAACAGCGGCGCATCTGGAAGTGACACGCAAGAGAGCTTATCAGAGGGGGCCGCGAAGTTCGCCCCGCAGCGGGTTCTGCGAGCGGGGCACCGGAGGAGGGTACTAGAGGCCCGCTTTGTCGCGCCCTCGTATCACATCCAGCCAGAACCGGGATTCTGGAGGAAGGTGTAGTCCCACACGGATACCCGGTACTGGGCCGCAGACCGCAGGCGGGCGATCTCGAAATACGCCCGCTGGAATCCGCTCACACCGCCGGGCACCCAAACGATCTGCTGCTCCACGACCGCTCCAGACGAGTCGAGCGCCTGCGCCAGAATGCGCACCGGCTCAGCGGACTCCCCGTGGCGGCTGGAGACGTAGCCTCGGACCCGGCGGGCCTCACCGTGCTCCGGCTCGACCGTCCAGTCGATCGTGAAGTGGTGCTCCCAGCCCGCCATCAGGGTGGTGGTCGATCCGGACGGGCCCAGGTAGCTGCTGGCGGTTCCGCATGCCGTCACGGCGACGGCGATCAGTCCGAGTCGTGCCAAGGCGAGGAATGACACGGTCCGCAGCGTCATGCCGGAGTCCCTCCTCGGGGGTAACGTAGCACTCGCGTCGCGGGTTCCGGGGTAACGCTGGATAGGCGCCTTCCTTGCAAGCGCACGTCGGCTTATCATCTGCCCTTATGGCATACATCACCGGCAAGCAAGCGTTCCTCCAGATCCTCAAGCAGGAAGGCGTCTCGGTCATGTTCGGCAACCCCGGCACCACCGAGCTGCCGCTCATGGACGGGCTCGCGCGCGAGCCCGGCATCCACTACGTGCTGGCCCTGCAGGAGGCGGTCGCGATCGCGATGGCGGACGCGTACGCCCAGGCGAGCGGCGGGCTCGCGGCGGTGAACGTGCACGTCTCGCCCGGGCTCGGCAACGCGATGGGCATGCTCTACGACGCGAGCAAGTCGGGCGCGCCGATGCTCCTCACCGCGGGCCAGCACGACCAGGGGTTCAACGTGACGGAGCCGATCCTCTGGTCGGATCTGCCGCCGATGGCCGCGCCGCTCGTGAAGTGGTCGACCGAGGCGCGGCGGCTCGAAGATCTGCCGCGCATCGTACATCGCGCGGTGAAGACCGCGTTCGCCCATCCGAGCGGGCCCGTCTTCCTCTCGCTGCCGGTCGACGTGCTGAACGCCGAGCGCGATCTGGACCTCGGCGCGCCGACTCGTATCGCGCCGCGCATCGTCGGCGACCGGTCGGCGGTCGCCCGCGCGGCCGAACTACTGGCGAAGGCGCGGAATCCGGTGATCATCGCGGGCGACGCGGTCGCCCACGGCGACGCCCTCGCCGAGCTCGCCGAGCTGGCGGAGCTGATCGGGGCGCCCGTCATCACCGAGGGTGTGGCGAGCACGTGCAGCTTCCCCTTCACCCACCCGCTCTACGCGGGCTCGATGCCGCGCATCGGCCCGCCGATCCGCGCGCTGCTGATGCGCCACGATCTGCTCTTCTCGGTGGGCGGTGACCTCTTCACGCTCTCGCTGCCCGACGACGTCGATCCGATGCCGCCCGGCCTCACGGTCGTGCACCTCGACGTCAACCCGTGGGAGCTCGGCAAGAACTACCCGGCGGAAGTCGCGATCTTGGGCGAGCCCAAGGCGACGCTGCCCGAGATCTCCGAGGCGATCCGGCGCCACACCGGCAAGAACGGGCATCCACAGGCCGCCAAGCGCCGAGACGCGGTCACCGCCGCCTTCGCCGCCGAGCGCTCCGAGCTGGCGAAGCGCGCGCAGGCCGAGGCCTCGCGCGTGCCGATCTCGCCGCTGACGCTCATGCACGAGGTCGCGAAGGTGACGCCGGCCGACGCGGTGATCGTGGACGAGGCGATCTCGTCCTCGCAGGGCATCCGCCACTTCTTCAGGTGCGCCGACGCGAAGAGCTTCTTCGGGCTGCGGGGCGGCGGCATCGGCTGGGGGCTACCGGCGGCGCTCGGCGTGAAGCTGGCGCTGCCGAATCGGCCGGTGGTGGCGCTGGTCGGCGACGGCAGCTCGATGTACACGAACCAGGCGCTCTGGACCGCGGCCCGCGAGGCGCTCGCCGTCGTCTACGTCATCTTCAACAACACGTCGTACCGGATCCTCAAGCAGCGGACCAAGGCGCTGAAGGGCTTCTCGGCCGAGGACGACCGCTACGTCGCGATGGACCTCGACCGGCCGCTGATCGACTTCGTCGGCCTGGCCCGCTCGCTGGGCGTCGCCGGCACGCGCGTGGACAAGGCCTCGGACATCGGCCCGGCGGTCAGCCGCGCGCTCGCCAGCGGCGGCCCGTACCTCGTGGACGTCAGGATCGACCCCGCGTTCGCGTGAGTCGGGGCCCGGGGGCCCCGCGGGCGACTATTTCAGCCGCGGGGCCACGCGCTCCGCGAACAGCCGCATGGAGGCCAGCACGCGCTCGTGCGGGACGCGCGAGCCGACGTTCATCCAGACGCAGAGCTTCGTCGCGCCGATCGCCTCGCGCAGATCGAGAAGCCGCGCGGTGACCGACTCGGGCGTACCGGAGACGGCGTAGTCCCGGGCGACTTCGTCGAAGCTCATGCGCCGGAGCCGCTCGCCGACCGCCCGTCGCGGCCCGGCGAGGAGCGCCTCGCCGACCGAGCGGTAGAAATGCATCGCGCTGGCCTCGGTCGCCTCGCGCGCGAGGCGCTCCGTGCCGGCGACGTAGACCGGCACGATGACGCCGACCTCGCCGCGCCCGGGGTGGCCGGCCTCTCGCCAGCCGGCGTGGTAGCCGCCCACGAACCGCTTGAGCTCGCCGATGCTCGACGTCCGCACCGCCAGGAAAATCGGCAGGCCCAGGCGCCCGACGGCGGCGTACGTCTCCTCGGTCACCGCCGCGACGCGCAGCGGCGGGTGCGGCTTCTGGTAGGGCTTGGGGACCACGCACACGTCCTGGAACTGAAAATACTTGCCCTCGTGCGAGAACCGGTCCTCGGTCCACGCCTTGCGGAGGATCTCGAGCGTCTCGTCGAACCGCTCCTGGCTCTCGCCGAGCGGGATGTTGAAGCCCGCGTACTGGCCGGGCAGCCCACTCCGTCCCACGCCGAAGTCGAGCCGCCCCCGGCTCACGTGATCGAGCGTCGCCACGTCCTCGGCGAGGCGCAGGGGATGGCTCAGCGGCAAGATCTGGACGGCGAGACCGATCTTCACGCGCTTCGTCCGCGCGGCGATCGCGGCCCCGACGACCAGGGGCGAGGACAGGACCGAGCGTTCTTTCTGGAAGTGCAGCTCGGCGAGCCACACGGCGTCGTAGCCGAGGTCTTCGGCGACCGTCATCTGAATGAGCGAGTCGGCGAAGGCCTGGGCCTCGTCGACCCCGGGACGCCACTCGAACTCGGTGAAGAGGCCGATCTCCACGGCGATTTGGCTCGCGATCGGGCAGCAGCGCGGCTAGGAGGCCGGCGCGCTTCCCTCGCCCGGCGCGGTGGTGAACCGGCCGAACGTCGTCTCGACGAGCTGGCGCGCGCGCGCCGGATCGACGTGGTTCGCGCTCTGGCACCCCGTCGACTCGGCCAGGACGCGCTCCGGATCTTGCCACAAGCGGAACTTCTTGTACCGATCCTCGAACTCGATCCCGAGGCCGCGCGCGAACACCGAGAGGTAGTGCTCGATGGCGATCGGTCGCTCGGCCTCGAAGCCGCAGACGAGCCGCTGGCAGCCGTGATAGATCGTCGCGAGGGTCTCGGCGCCGCCCGCGCGGGCCCGGTCGATCTCGTCGCGGATCAGCGCGTCCCAGACGTGCTGGCCGAGCTGCGCCTGCACGTCCGCCGTGCAGAGGCGGCCGAACCGCGGCTCGGGCTCGACCTCGACGAAGCGCAGGCCGGGCACCGCCTCCAGCAGGCGGCGGCCCGCGGCGCCTTCGCGCCGGCGCGGCTCGCTCTGACTGTGGGAGTGGAGCGCGACCGACGCGTCGACCCGGTGCGTGAACTCGATCGACGGCAGACGGTCGGCCAGGAACTCCGTCGTGTGCCGCACCGGGAACGGCCACGGGAATTTCTGGATCTCGTCGTAGAAATACATGCACGACGGGCACCACATCACGACCTCTTCGGGCTTGTAGCGCTGGAAGAGCTCGACGGTGCGCTTGTTCATGCCGCCGGACGCCGCGGTGTCGCCATTGCGGTGATGGACGATGCCGCAGCAGTAGGTCGGCCCGCCGACGGCGACGTAGTCGAGCCCGAGGCGGTCGAAGATCGCGGTGACGGTGCGGATCATGTGCGAGGTGCGCAGCACGTTGCAGCCCAGGTAGAGCACGATCTGGTGCGGCTCGGCCTCCCGTTCGGGCGCCTGCAGGCGCCACGTCCGCTCCTCGGGCAAGGTCGTGAGGTCCTGGGTCAACGTGATCTCACCGAAGTGCTTCTTGTAGTCGTAGGCCATCTCAGGTCTCCAGTCCGCGCCGCCGGCGTTCGAGCTGCCGCAGGTCGGCGCGCCTCACCTTGCCCGTCGTCGTCACCGGCAGCGCCTCGATGAATTCTATCTCACGTGGGTATTCATGAGCGGAAAGACGCGTGCGCACCCACGCCTGGAGCTCGCGCGCCAGCGCGGTCGTGCCCGCGCCCCCGGGGTGCAGCTGGACGAACGCCTTGACCACCTCGCCGCGCACCGGGTCGGGCGCGCCGATCGCCGCGGCGAGCGCCACCGCCGGATGGCCGTGCAGGCAGTCCTCGATCTCGCTCGGGCCGATGCGATAGCCGCCGCTCGAGATGACGTCGTCCTTGCGCCCGATGAACCAGAAGTAGCCGTCCGCGTCCTTCCGGGCCAGATCGCCGGTGAGCGCCCAGTCACCCACGAACTTCTCGCGCGTGGCCTTCTCGTTGTTCCAGTAGCGCAGGAACATCACGGGATCGGGCCGGCGCACGGCCACCTCGCCGACTTCGCCGATGGGGACGGATCCGCCCGCCTCGTCCACCACCTCCACGACGTGGCCGGGGATCGGGCGCCCCATCGACCCGGGCTTGACCGGCATCAAGAGCGAGCAGTTGCCGAGGACGAGGTTCACCTCGGTCTGACCGAAGCCTTCGTGGGGCGTGACGCCCAGCGCCTCGCGCGCCCACCGGATGACCTCCTCGCCGACCGCCTCGCCGCCCGTGAACATCGAGCGCAGCGTGAGATTCCAGCGCCCGCGCGGGTCGCCGACCGATCGCATCATCTTCAGCATCGTCGGCACGAGGAACGTGTTGCGCACCTTGTGTCGGGCCAGGACGTCGAAGGCGCGCTCGGCGTCGAACTTCTTCGGCCGATGGGCGACGACCGTCACGCCGTAGTGCCAGCTCGGGAGCAGCACGTCGAGGAGCCCGCCGGCCCACGCCCAGTCCGCCGGGCTCCAGTGGCGGTCGCCCGGCCTGGGGAAGTACTCGTGGTAAAACTCGATCGCCGGCAGGTGACCGAGGAGCACGCGATGGGCATGAAGCGCGCCCTTCGGCGGCCCCGTCGTCCCCGAGGTGTAGATGAGGATCGCCGGATCCTCCGCCGCCGTCGCGACGGGCTTCAGGGAGTCGGGGACGCCCGCGATGGCCTTGGCGTACTCGACCACGCCGTCGGCATCGGCGCGATCGACGCACACCACGCGCGCGAGCGCCGGAAGCCCCTTGGCCACGGCCAGCACCCGCTCGAGGTTCTCGCCGTCGGTCACCACGACCTTCGCGCCGCCGTCACGCAGCCGGTACTCGAGCGCCTCCGGGCCGAAGAGCGTCGAGAGCGGCAGCGCGACGGCGCCGAGCTTGTAGGCGGCGAGGTGCGCGACGGCCGTCTCGGGCCGCTGAGGGAGCACGATCCCGACGCGGTCGCCTCGCGCGATCCCCAGGCCGGCAAACACGCGGGCGAGCTGGTTCGAGCGGGCGCGGAACTCGGCGAACGTGTGCTCGCTCACCGAGCCCGCGTCGTCTTCGTACACGAGCGCCACGCGGGATCGGTCGCCGGCGTGACGATCGCAGGCGTCGACCGCGATGTTGTAGGCGGGCGGGACCGTCCAGCGGAAGCGGGCGTAGACGTCCGCGTAGTTTTCGCCACGCGGCAGGAGCGTGTCGACCATGGCCCGGAGCCTATCACCCTTGACACGGCACCGCGATTGACCGAACGTCTCGGTACTCATCCGGCGGCGATGATAAGCTCCGCCGCATGCCACGCCGCCGCGTTCCGTTGCGGGCCGTCGCCGCGCTCTTCCTGGATCGCCAGCATCTGGCGCGCCCGCACGCGACCGCGCTGACGGCCAGGCGCCTCCGCCGCTTCGTCGAAGACGTGGGCGGCCTCCAGCTCGACTCCATCAACGTCCTCGACCGCGCTCACTACCTGACGGTGTGGAGCCGCTTCGGCCCGTACGACCGCGCGTGGCTCGACCGGCTCGTCTATCGCCGCCGGCTCCTCTTCGAGTACTGGGCGCACGCCGCGTGCCTGGTGCCGACGTCGACGCTGCCGTGGTGGCGGCGGGCCATGCTCGACTATCGCAGCCGGCACACGGGCTGGTCGGGCTGGCTGCGCCGGAACGCGAAGGTGCTGACCACGGTGCGGGCGGCCGTGGAGGCCAACGGTCCGCTGGGCAACGCCGACTTCGAAGGGCGGCGCCCGGCCGGCGACGGATGGTGGTCGTGGCGGCCCGCCCAGCATGCGCTCCATCATTTATGGATGACCGGCGCGCTCACGATCCACTCGCGGCAGCACTTCCAGAAGCGCTACGACCTCCTGGATCGCGCGATCCCGAACGCCCTCGGCGTCGAGCCAGTCTCGTCGGAAGAGTTCCAGCGCTGGCACCTCCAACGCTCGCTCCGCGCGATGGGCACGGCGACCGAGCTCGACCTGGCCCGCTATCTCACGTTTCCCCGCTTTCGGCCGGGCGCCCGCCGCGCCGCGCTCCGCGGCATGCTCGAGCGCGGTGAGATTTCGGAGATCGAGGTCGAGGGAACGCCCGGCCGCTGGCTCGCGCTCACGAGCGATGTGCCGGCGCTGGCCCGCGCCGGGCGGGCATCCGAGCCCTCGCTCGGGACGACGTTTCTCTCACCCTTCGATTCGTTGCTCTGGCATCGCGACCGGGTCGCCCGCCTGTTCGGGTTCGACTACCGCATCGAGGTCTACACGCCCGGGCCCAAGCGCGTCCACGGCTACTACACGCTGCCGATCCTCCACCACGGTCATCTCATCGGCCGCGTCGACGCCAAGGCGCATCGCGCCGAGCGGAGGCTGGAGGTCCGTCACGTGCACTTCGAGCCGTGGTTCGCGTCGGCGGCGGCTCCGCCCTCCGGCTGGGGCCGCGTGGATCGAGACGAGGCGCTCGACGGTGTCGCGAAGGCGCTGGGCTCGCTGGCCGTCTTCGTGGGCGGGGACGAGGTGGAGATCAAGCGCGTGACGCCGCGGCGTCTGCGGCCGACGCTCGTGCGATCGCTCCGCCTCCGTCGGGAAGCCTCACCCGCCTGACGCTGCCCCGCGGCCCAGAGCCGGGGCCGCGGCGTCGAGAGGCCCAGGGATCGCCCAGGGCGCCGAGGAACTCATCGGCGCCCTGGCCGAGCGCCACCAGGCGGAGCGGACGCGCGCGATGGATTCCTGCTACCATCCAGGCAATCTCGCTCGACGAGGCGTGGTCATGGACAAGGAAGGCAGTCAGCTGATCCGGGGACTCGAGGGGGTCGTCGCCGCCGAGACGAAGCTCTGCGATCTCGACGGCCGGAACGGCCGCCTCGCCTACGGCGGCTACGACATCGAGGACCTGGCGCGCCGGGCCAGCTTCGAGGAAGTCTGCCACCTCCTCTGGCACGGCGACCTGCCGAACGCGGCGCAACTCGACAAGACCACGCTGGCGCTCATCGCGGCGCGCGAGATCCCCGCCGACCTCGTCCCGGCCTTCCGCCTCATGCCCAAGGCGACCGACCCGATGCGCGTGCTGCAGGCCGCGGTGGCGATGCTCGGCATGAGCGATCCGGACGCCACCGACAACTCCCACGAGGCGAATCTCCGGAAATCGGTGCGGCTCACGAGCCAGATGGCGACGGCGATCTGCGCGCATCACAGGGTCCGGAGCGGCCAGGAGGCGATCCGCCCGGCGTCCGACCTCTCGCACGCCGCCAACGTCCTCTACATGCTGACCGGCAAGCGGCCCAGCGGGGTCGTCGCCAAGGCGTTCGACGCGAGCCTGACGCTCTACGCCGAGCACGAGCTGAACGCGTCGACCTTCACGACGCGCGTCATCGTCTCGACGCAGTCCGATCTGCACTCGGCCGTCGCGGGTGGTGTGGGCGCGCTGAAGGGGCCGCTCCACGGCGGCGCCGGCGAGGCGGTCATGCGGACGCTGATGGACATCGGCGAGGTCGCCAACGTCGACGCCTTCACCGCGAAGGCGCTGGCCGAGAAGCGCCGGTTCATGGGGATGGGTCACCGCGTCTACAAGGCGGGCGACCCGCGCGCCGCGATCCTCAAGGGCATGGCCGAGGAGGCCTGCCGCCAGTCCGGCCAGTTCAAGTGGTACGAGATGGCGGTGAAGCTCCACGCGCGCATCAACGAGACGAAGAAGCTGATCCCCAACGTGGACTTCTACTCGGCGCCCCTCTTCTACTCGCTCGGCATCCCGGTCGACCTCTTCACGCCGGTGATCGCCGCCGGCCGCATCGCGGGCTGGGCCGCCAACATCATCGAGCAGCACGCCGACAACCGCCTGATCCGGCCTCGCGGCGACTACATCGGCCCCGGCCGCCGCGCGTGGATGCCACTCGACAAACGATGAGAGCGATGAGCTCGCCGTTCGGAGCGGTGGGGGGGTCTGGGGGAGGAGCGGCGCCCGCTCCCCCCCGGTCCAACTAAATGCCCAAGAGCCTCACGCACAAGCTGATCGAGAGCCACCTGGTCTCCGGCAAGGTAGCGGCGGGCGAAGAGATCGGCCTCGCCGTCGACCAGGTGCTCCTCACCGACACCAACGGCACGATGGCGTGGCTGCAGTTCGAGGCGATGGGCTTCTCGCGCGCCGTCCCCGGTCGCATCGTGAGCTACGCCGACCACAACGTCTACCAGGTCGACTCGCGCAACTCCGACGACCACCGCTACATGCAGGCGGTCTCGCGCCGCTACGGCGCCGTCTTCTCCAAGCCCGGCAACGGTATCTGCCATCAGGTGCACATGGAGAGCTTCTCGATTCCGGGCCAGACGCTGCTCGGCACCGACAGCCACACGCCGCTCTGCGGCGCCGCCGGGATGCTGGCGATCGGCGCGGGCGGCCTCGACGTGGCGGTGGCGCTGGGCGGCGGACCGTACTTCTTTCAGATGCCGCAGGTCGTGCGCGTCCACCTCACGGGCGCGCTCCAGCCCTGGGTGACCGCGAAGGACGTGATCCTGGAGCTGCTCCGGCGCCTGACCGTGCGCGGCGGCACGGGCAAGATCTTCGAGTATGGGGGGCCCGGGCTCCGGAGCCTTCTCGCGGCCCAGCGCATGACCATCGCCAACATGGGCGCCGAGCTCGGACTGACGACGAGCGTCTTTCCCTCGGACGAGGTGACGCGCTCGTTCCTCACGCGGCTGGGCCGCGGCGACGATTGGCGCCCGGCCGCGCCCGACGAGGACGCGACCTACGACGACCAGATCGACCTGGACCTCTCGCAGGTGACCCCGCTCGTCGCGCTGCCGGGCTCGCCCGACCGCGTGGTGCCGGTCGAGGAGGTCGCGGGCACCGCGGTCGAGCAGGTCATGGTCGGCTCGTGCACCAACGGCTCGTGGCACGACATGGCGTCGGTCACCGAGATCGTACGCGGCCGGCGCGTGCACCCGTCGATCTCGTTCGTCCTGTTCCCGGGCAGCCACAAGATCCTCGAGACGATGGCCCGCGAAGGGCTCCTCACCGATCTCCTCGCGGCCGGCGCCACCGTCTCCGAGTCCACGTGCGGTGCCTGCGCGGGCATCGGCCACGTGCCGGCCGCCGGCGCCAAGAGCCTCCGCGCCTTCAACCGGAACTTCTCCGGACGGAGCGGCGTGAAGGACGATGCGGTCTACCTGTGCTCGTCGGTGGTGGCGGCCGCCTCGGCGCTCACCGGCGTGATCACCGACCCGCGGACTCTCGGCGCCCCGCCCGCGGTGACGCTGCCGCCCCGCTTCGCATCCTCGACGGCGGGCTTCGTCGAGCCCGACGGCGCGGGCGAGATCCTGCGCGGGCCGAACATCAAGCCGGTGCCGCTCGGCGAGCCGGTGGCCGAGACGCTCGAGGCGCCGGTCGTGATCAAGCTCGGTGACAAGGTGTCGACCGACGACATCTCGCCGGCCGGCGCCGCGGTGCTCGTCTTCCGCTCGAACGTCCCGGCGATCGCGGAGTTCTGCTTCAAGTACGTGGACGCCGACTTCGTGGCGCGCGCGAAGGCGGCCGGCCGCGGGATCATCGTGGGCGGCGAGACCTACGGTCAGGGGTCCTCGCGCGAGGCGGCCGCGACGGGGCCGATGTACCTCGGCGTCCGCGCCGTCATCGCCAAGTCCTTCGCCCGGATCCACCGCACGAACCTGATCAACTGGGGCGTCGTGCCGCTCGTCTTCGACGACCCGGCGGCCTGGGCGGGCATCGAGCGCGACGACCGCCTGCGCCTGCCGGGGCTCCGCGCCGCGCTGGCGGCGGGCGAGCGCCAGCGCGTCGAGAACGCGCGGACGGGCGCGGCGTTCACCGCGTCGTGCGTGCTCACGTCGCGCGAGCGCGAAATTCTGTTGAACGGCGGCATCCTCGCGCACACCAAGGCCGGGCGCGCGTGATTGTGGTGCGCGCCTGGAGATGAACGGGAGGCGCACATGAGCCAGAGGAAGATCCGCGCCGTCTACATGCGCGGCGGCACCAGCCGCTGCCTCGTCTTCCATCAGGCGGATCTTCCCCCGGACGGCGCCGAGCGCGACCGGATCCTGCTCGCCGCGCTCGGGAGCCCCGACCCCTACGGCCGTCAGCTCGACGGCATGGGCGGCGGGATCTCGTCGCTGTCGAAGGCCTGCATCATCGGCGCCGCGACCCACCCGGGCGCCGACGTGGACTACACGTTCGCGCAGGTCGAGGTCGGGAAGGCGGTCGTGGACTACAAGGGCAACTGCGGCAACTGCTCCTCCTCCGTGGGGCCCTTCGCGATCGACGAGGGCCTGGTGAAGGCGATCGAAGGCGAGACGCTCGTCCGCATCCACAACACGAACACGCGGAAGCTCATCGTCGCCCACGTGCCCGTGCGCGACGGCGAGGCCGCCGTCGAGGGCGACTTCGAGCTGGCGGGCGTCGCGGGGCGCGGCGCGCGCATCGCGCTCGACTTCCTCGATCCGGGTGGCGCCGGCACCGGGCGCCTGCTGCCGACGGGCGCCCCGCGCGAGACGCTCGACGGCCTCGACGCCTCGCTCGTGGACGCGACAAACCCGGTCGTCTTCGTGCGCGCGAAGGACCTGGGCCTCGCCGGCACCGAGACGCCGCACGAGATCGACGCCGATCGCGCCCTCTCGGCGAGGCTCGAGGCGATCCGGGTCGAGGCGGCGCGGCGCATGGGCATCCCCGGGAGCGCCGCCGTGCCGAAGATCGCCGTGGTGGCGCCGGCGACCGCGTTCACCGCGCTCGACGGCGTCCAGCACCGCGCGGACGCCGTGGACGTCTTGACGCGCGTCATCTCGATGGGCAACTGCCACCGCGCCGTCGCGCTCACCGTCGCGATGTGCCTCGCCGTCGCCGCGCGCGTGGACGGGACGGTGGTGCGCGAGTGCGCCGGTCCCGCGGACCACGACATCCGCCTGGGCCATCCCTCGGGCGTGCTGCCGATCGACGCCGCGGTGCGGCCGCGCGGCGGGGCCCCGTGGGCCGAGCGTGTCACCGTCTACCGGACGGCGCGCCGGCTCATGGAAGGCTTCGCGCGCGTTCCGTGAGTCGGCTGTACCAGACGACCGAGAAAGACGAGATCGCGCGACGCCGGCCGCTCGTTCCGAAGGGCCGAATCGTCGAGGCCTGGCCCGATCACCACGAGGGTGGCGCCCTGTGGATCGGCGCCGAGACCAAGACGCTGCTCGACCAGGCCGGCGGGCCGCTCAAGGTCGGCCTGTCGCTCCCCGCCGACCAGGTCTCGGTCTACTACGGGCCGCAGCTCTGCGACCTCGAGTCGATGCCGCGCGAGGAATCGCTGAAGGCGCGCGTGCTCTCGGCGCACGGGATCGCGGCGGCGTGGATCACGCTCGACCGCTTCGGCCAGCGCGCCTCGTACGAGCCCACCTCGCCCGTCGATCCCGTCTTCCACCTCCGCCGCGTCGGCGGCGGCGCGGGCCACCTCTGGCGGCTCTTCCGGACGCGACAGGAGGCGGTCGTCTACATGGGCGAATCGTACGGACGGGACTCCGAGGCCACCGAGTGGGCCCAGGCGCTCGCCGTGAACGACTTCGCAGAGCTCATGAAGCGCTTCGCCCGTCGCGAGACGCCGTGAGCGCGACGCTCGACACCGGGACGCGGCGCGACACCATGGACGGCTTCTATCGCGCCGTGCGCGCCGTCGGGCGCTTCTGGCTCTGGTTCTTCTTTCGATCCGTCGACGTCCGACATCCCGAGCGCGTGCCGGTCGACGGGCCCGTGCTCCTCTGCATCAACCATCCCAACAACTTCATCGATTCGCTGCTGGTCGGCGGCGCGCTCCCGCGAAAGGTCCACTACCTGGCGACGGCCGCGCTCTTCAGGAACCGCCTCGTCGCCCGCTTCCTGCGGGCGTGCGGCGCGATCCCCGTCTTCCGCAAGGAGGATGATCCGCGCACCTTTCGCAGGCCACCCTCGGCCGGAGCCGGCCTCGCGGCTCCGGCGACGACGGCGGAGAGGAACGCCGGCACGTTCGAGGCGTGCTTCAAGGCCTTCGGCGAGGGCCGGCTCGTCGCCATCTATCCGGAGGGCACGACGCACGCCGAGGCGCGCGTGCAGCGCATCAAGACCGGCGCCGCCCGCCTGGCGCTCGGCTACGAGGCCGAGCGGGCGGGCGCGCTCCGCGTGATCCCCGTCGGGCTCAACTTCGACGCGCGGAAATCCTTCCGGGGGCGCGTCCTCGTGTCGTTCGGCTCGGCCATTCCCGTGACGCCGTACCTCGACGCCTACCACGCGGACCCGGTCAAGGCGGTCGACGCCCTGACCGACGCGATCCAGTGGGGCATGGAGACCGAGGTCGTTCACGTCGAGCGGATCGACGAGAGCCGGCTCGTGAACGCCGTCCAGGAGCTCTACCGCGGCGAGCTCGTGCGGGAGCTCCGGGAGGAGCGCGGGCTCGGCGAGCGACAGATCGACCTGGTCCGGCTCTCGCGCGCCATCGTGGACTCGACCACCTACTTCAAGCAGCGCGACCCCGAGCGGGTCGAGCGCATCTGGCAGAGCATCCAGAGCTACCGCGCGCTCCTCGCCGAGTATCGCGTGAAGGACGAGGCGGTGCGCGCCCGGCTCGAGCGGCCCCGGCCGCGGCAGCGCGTCCGTCGCGGCTGGGAGGCGATCGCCGGCTTCCCCTTCTTCCTGTACGGCGCGACGGTGAACTTCCTTCCGTACTGGATCCCGCGCTGGGTGGCGCGTCACATGTCGCACAAGGAGACCGACTACGCGACGTGGCGATTCCTCACCGCCATGCTCGCGTGTCCGCTCTTCTGGGGCCTCGAGATCTGGGCCGCCGCGCGACTGGGCGGCACCGCCGTCGCGCTGGTGTTCGCGCTCTCGCTGCCGATCTCCGGCGCCATCGCGTATCGTTACTGGGTGGGCGCCGGGCGCCTCCGGAGCCGCCTGCGCTTCGGCGCGCTCGCCCTGACCCGCGAGCACGCGGCCCGACGGCTCACGACCGAGCGCCAGGCGCTCATCGCCGAGCTCGAGCGGGCCAAGAACGACTACCTCGCCGCGACGAAAGGGAGCTCCTTTTGAGCGTCCGCCTGCTGGAAGAGATGTCGACCCCCGCCCTCGACGCGCTCGACCGCGCGCGCACCGTCGTCGTCCTGACCGTGAGCCCGCTCGAAGAGCACGGGCCGCACCTGCCCGTCGGTGTCGATGCGATCGCCGCCCGATACTTCGCCGAGACCCTCGGCGAGCGCCTCACCGCCGCGCGGCCGGGCTGGACCGCGCTGCTGGCCCCGACCCTCCACCTCGGCTCGTTCACGTTCGACGCCGTGGGAACCGTGAGCGTGCGGCAGCGCGTCGTGCGCGACGCCCTCGTCGACTACGGCGGCTCGCTGGCGCGCGCCGGCTTCCGGTATATCTTCATCGCCAACGGCCACGGCGGGCCGGGGCACCTCACGGCGCTCGAAGAGGCCTCCGCGATCGTCTCGCGCCGGCACCGCGTGACGATGGCGTCGTTCTCGGGCCATCTCGCCTGGCAGTTCCTGCGCGGCCGGTACCTCGAGAAGATCGCGACGGCGCTCGGGCGTCCGCTGTCCGACGACGAGCGGCAAGCCTTCGCCGACGACGCCCACGGCGGCTGGTGGGAAACGTCGCTGATGCTGCTCCTCCGTCCCGACCTCGTCGACCCGTCCTATCGCACGCTTCCGCCGGCCCGCTACTCGCTCGCCGAGCGCGCCGTGCCGAACTTTCCGCTGCGAAACGGCGGCCAGGGGTACGTGGGCCATCCGGCGCTGGCGGACGCGGGCTTCGCCAAGGCGGCGGCCGAGGTGCTCATGGCGGAGACGATGGACCTGGTCGACGGGCTCCTCGACGGGCGGATCCGGCCCACCGAGGGCCGTTCACCGTTCTTCGTCATCCCGTTCTTCCGGACGGACTTCTGGCCGATCGCCCTCACCGCAACGATCGGTCTCGCGATCGGCGCCGTCACGTACCTGGCGCTGCGGATCCGGGTCGCGTCAGTCTCAGGCCACCCTCGGTCAAAGCCGGACTCATGGCACTCGCTACCATAGTCGAGCTTGACGCCGCCGACGGCGTCGCCTGGCTCCGGCTCAACCGCCCGGAGGCCCTCAACGCGCTCGACCGCACGGTGACGGGCGCGCTCGAGGAGACGCTCGAGCGCGTGGCGGCCATGGACGAGGTGCGCGTCCTCGTCGTCGCCGGCCGGGGGCGCGCCTTCTGCGCCGGCAACGACATCAAGGAGATGGAGACGGTCTCGCCCGAGGAGGCCGAGGCGCTGGCCCGTCGGCACGCCGCGATCATGGCCCGGTTCGCGACGCTCCCCCAGGTGACGATCGCCGCCGTCGACGGCTGGGCGCTGGGCGGAGGGCTCATGCTCGCAATCGCGCAGGACCTCCGCGTCGCCTCCGATCGGGCGCGCTTCGGACTGCCGGAGGTGACGCTCGGCTTCAACCCGGGCTATGGGATCGCCCGCCTGCTCGACGTCGTGGCCGGCGGCCACGCGCGCGACCTGCTTTTGACCGGCCGAACGATCCACGCCACCGAGGCGCTGCGGATGGGGCTCGTCAACCGGGTGGTGGCACCGCCCACCCTCGAGGCGACCGTCACGACCATCGCGGCGGACATCGCACGATCGCCGCGCGGCGGCCTCGCGGCGACGAAGGACATCGTCGCGGCGATCCGCGCGGGCGCACGGGGTCGCGAGGCCGAGGGGTACGGTGCGGCGCTCAGGACGAGCCCCGCGGCGCGGGAGCGGATCCGGGAGTTCGCGAGCCGGAAGAAGCGGTAGCCGTCTACCGCTTGCGGCGGAGCATGTCCTGGTCGGCCTCGCGCAACAGGTCCTCCGCGCTCTCGGGAGGCGACTGAGCGTACGCGACGCCGAAATTGCACGTGACCGCGACGGGAATCCCGCGCTTGCCCGAGAGCGCCTTGATCTTCTCGCGAACCCGCCCGATGACGGTGTCGACGTCGCCGGGGCCGGCGTCCGGGAAGAACACCACGAACTCATCGCCGCCGTGGCGGACGATCAGATCCGTGGTACGGGTCGCCTCGACGAGCGCGTCGCCCACGGTTCTCAACACGTCGTCACCCGCCCCGTACCCGAAGCGGTCGTTGATCGTCCGGAGCTGGAAGACGTCGAGCACGAGCAGGAGCGCGCCCGTCTTGCGTCGGCGCGCGACCGCGGCCAGCCGACGGTATTGGTCGTGGAAGGCCCGGCGGCCCGCCAGGCCCGTGACCGGGTCGGGAGCGTAGCGCGACAGGCGGCGGTCGGTCTCGTAGAGTCGCCCGGCGAGCATCCGGAGCAGCGACACCGCCAGCTCCGCCGAGCCCTGCAGCACCTTCAGGAACTCGCTCTGGGGGATCACGAGGCAGTGCGTCCGCTCGACCGCGACGACGGTCGCCGAGCGCGGCTGGTTCCGGAGCGCGCTCAGCTCGCCGAGGATCTCGCCCTCGCCGAGCTCGCCGACGATGAGCTCCACCGGCGAGTCGGGCGCGACTTCGAGGACGCGGACGCGGCCGGAGAGAATCACGAACAGGCGATCCGGCGGGTCGCTCTCGCGGATGAGCACGTGGCCGGGCGCGAAGCTCTGCTCGGCCGCGCTGGCGAGGAGCAGGTCGCGCTGCTCGTCGGTCAGCTGCCGGAAGAGGGGCACGGAAGCGAGCAGGCTCGCACAGCGGGCCCGGCTGTCGGTCGGGCCGGGCGTTCGCTCGCCGCGCGGCGCGACGCGCTCGGTCGGGTCGAAGACCATGAGCGTCCGGGCCAGCCAGGCGCGGACCCGGGTGCGCAGCATGGGCGGGCTGAAGGGCTTGGGCAGGTAGTCGGTCGACGAGGCCTCGCCGCGATACACGGCATCGGACGGGATCGAGCTGTCGGCGAGAACGACGATCGGGAAGTTGCGCCGGCCGAGGCGGTCGCGCAGCACATCCAGCACCGCGTCGCCGTCGCCGTCCAGGAGCTCCCGGTCGATGATCGCGATGTCGGGCAGGAGCTCGCGCCCGCGCGACAGCGCCGCGCTCATGTCCGACTGGCGCAAGAAGACCAACCCGTCGTCGCCGAGGACCTCTTCGATCTCGGCCACGTCCGTCTCGTTCGCGCTGACCACCAGAACCCGGCCGCCCACGATCTGGCGATGCTTGAGCGCGGAGGCCTCGGCCATGTCGGGCGCGGCGCTGCTGCCGAGCACCTGGAGCTCGAGCCCTTCCCGGGCGGCGAGCACCTCCAGCGCCTGTCCCCGCCGACCGACGTGGGCCCGCGCCATCGCCTCCATCCGCTCCATCGCCGCGTCGTCGTGCGCCGGATCATGGTGGAAGAGCACGAGGCGCTCCACCCCGGCGGCCAGCGCGACGTCGACGGCGTACTCGAGACTGCTGTGGCCCCAGCCGACCTTGTCGCGGTACTCCTCGTCGGTGTACTGGGCGTCGTGGATGACGAGGTTCGCGCCTTTCAGGAAGGCGATGTGGCGCTCGTCGCCCGGGTGCTGGGAGATCCGGCCCGAGGCGTTCCAGAAGGGCTCGTGGTCGGTCGCGTAGGCGATCGACGCGCCGTCGCTGGTCATGCGGTACGCGATGGTCGGCGCGGTATGGTTCAGGAACTGCGTCTCGACGAGCACGTCGCCGACCCGGAAGAAGCCCTCGTCCAGCTCCGTGAAGTGGATGCGCGAGCGGAGGTCACGCATCTTCACCGGGAAGTACGAGTACTCCATCTGTCCCGCCATCGCATCCTCGAGGCCGCGCTGGAAGCCGATCGGCGCGTAGATGTTCAGCTCGGAGCCCGGCAGGAACGCGGGGACGAAGAAGGGGAAGCCCTGGATGTGGTCCCAGTGAGTGTGGCCGATGAAGAGGTGGAGCCGGATGGGCTGCTGCATCGTCCGCTCCAGGTGGAGCCCGAGCTCGCGGGCGCCGGTGCCGCAGTCGAGGATGATCACGGTTCCGTCGGAGGCCCGGACCTCGACGCACGAGGTATTGCCCCCGTAGCGCGCGGTGTTGGGCCCGGGCGCGGCGATCGATCCACGAGTGCCCCAGAAGCGAACCTGCATGGCGGTTAGTCTTATCATACCGCGCGCCCTCGGATCGCCTTTCTCCAACAAATTCCGGCGGTCCCGGCCCAGGGGCACCGGCGGACGGTCGTGCTCGTCCCCGACCTGCGTCCAGGCCGCGGCGGCGCCGGACGGTCACCGCCGCCATTGCCAAGCGTCTGGCCCTCTGATAAACAACAGCGCGTGACCGCCGCGCTGCCGCCGATCCCGACGCACGTGATGGGGAGCCACGGCTTCCCCGGCTGGTTCTGGACCGCCCTCGACAGGATCAAGGGCGGTGACTACGGCCAGACCGACGTGAAGGAGACGTTCGACGACGCGACCCAGCTCGCCATCCGCGACCAGGAGCGCGCCGGGATCGACGTCATCTGCGACGGCGAGATGCGGCGCTTCTTTTTCGTGCAGACCTTCTACGAAAAGATGGACGGCCTCGATCCGGTCGAGCCGCTCCGGAAGACCGGCCTCTACGCCTACGACTCGGCGCCGCGGTACCGGCCGCGCCAGCGCATCAAGGTGCCCCGCGGGCTCGGCGTGGTCGAGGAATTCCAGTATCTGAAGACCCAGACCGAGAAGCCCGTGAAGGCGACGTGCCCCGGCCCGGTCACCCTTTCGATCCACGTGCAGCTGCGGCCCGGCGACGCGTACGGCAACGATCGGCTCGCCCTCTGCTGGGACTTCGTCCCGGCCATCAATGCCGAGCTGCGCGCCCTCGTCGAGGCGGGCGCGGACTACATCCAGCTCGACGAGCCGTCGGCGGCGATCGTGCCCGGGCAGATCGACGAGTACGTGAAGATGTTCAACGCTTGCGTCGAGGGCGTGCGCGCGCGGATCGCCTACCACATCTGCTTCGGGAACCTCCTGTCGCGTCCGCGCGGGAAACGCTCCTATCGCTGGATGTTCCCCGCCCTGCTCGACGCGAAGTGCCAGCAGTTCGTCTTCGAATACGCCAACCGCGAGATGGCCGAGATCGAGCACTGGAAGGAGATCGGCGTCGACCGGGACGTGGCCTGTGGCGTCGTCGACGTGAAGTCGTTCTACATGGAGAGCCCGGAGGACGTCGCCGAGCGGCTGGCACTCTGCGCGAAGTTCGTCCCGGTCGAGCGCCTGTCCGCCGTGCCCGACTGCGGCTTCTTTCCGGTGCCGCGCTGGGTCGCCTACGAAAAGCTCAAGCGCCTGGTCGCCGGCACCCGGCTGGCGCGCAAGCAGCTGGGCCTCGCATGACCAGCAAGCCCGCCCCATGAAACGCCGCCCCCTCACGCCGGCGCATCTTTCTCAGGCCACCCTCGGTGCGAGCCGGGCTCAAGGACCTCGCTACAACAAAAGGGTTGTCCGCTGGTACGGAGCCGGGTCGCATCTTTCTCAGGCCACCCTCGGTCCAAGCCGTCCTCAAGGACCCCGCTACACGGAGGCGCGTATGCGGCCCTCACGACGACAGTTCCTCCAGCTCCTGGGCGCCGGCGTGGCCGCGACGACCGGCCTCGACGTCCGGTCCGCCGGCGCGCAAGCGGCCGGTCCCGTGAAGATCGGCGTCCTCGCCATCCGGGCCGGCATCGCCGCGCCGGTGGGCACCGCGGGGCTCCGCGGGACCGAGTGGTGGGCGGAGCGCGTGAACAAGGCCGGCGGGATCCTCGGGCGGCCCGTGCAGCTCGTCGTCGAGGAGGAATCGAACCCGAAGGACACGGTCGAGCGCTATCGCAAGCTCGTTCTTCAAGACAAGGTCGAGGTCGTCCTGGGCGGCATCTCGACCGGCGTGACGCTGGCGCTCGGACCCGTGGCGGAGGATCTCGGTACGCCCTGGCTGTCCTGGGACGGCACGACCCAGAAGGGCGTCGAAGAGACGATGCCGAGCCCGAAGTGGGCCTTCAAGAGCGTCGACAACGAGGTCGAGGCGATCGTGGCCGGGATCCTCACCCCGAAGTACTTCAAGGGCGTCAAGACGGTCGCGGGCATCGGGAACGACTATTCCTACGGCCACGACTGCTGGGAGTCCTACCAGGCCGTGCTCAAGCGCACCATCCCCGACGTGAAGTTCGTGCTCGAGCTCTTCCCCAAGCTCGGCGTGACGGACTTCACCTCGCACATCGCCGCCATCCAGCAGTCGAAGGCGGACCTCCTGATGTGCTCCTTCTGGTCCGGCGACGCGACGATCATCATGAAGCAGGCCGCCGCGGTCGGCCTCTTCAAGACCATGAAGGGCGTCTTCACCACCGCGGGCGGCGTCCACGACTCGCTCAAGAAGGAGTTCACGCCGGAAGGGCTGCTGCTCGGCTACAACACGATGTACTTCGACGACCCCAAGGGCGGTCCCCTGCTCAAGCAGTTCGTCCGCGAGTACAAGGCGAAGTACGACGAGTACCCGCCCTACGAGTGCGACCACGCCTTCTTCAATGCGGAGTCCTACAAGGCCGCGGTCGAGAAGGCCGGCGGACCAGCCAAGAAGTGGCCCGAGAAGGCGCTGGTCGTCAAGGCGCTCGAGGGCATCGAGGTCGAGTCGCTCTCCGGCCGCCGGAGCTGGCGCGAGGACCACATCCAGATGTGCAACTTCTATCAGGGAATCACGACGCACAAGAACGGCTACGACTTCGTGACGATCAGCCCGATCGAGGTCGTATCGACCAAACAGGCGATGAAGCCCTCGGGGGCGAAGCTCTTCGAATGGATCAACGGCTGGAAGATCTAAATTAGCTCCGTGAACGCGGGCCGGGCACCGGCGAGGCCGCCGACCGGAGCCGGATGACCGCGCACGTCGTCAACGTCCTGCTGAGCGGCGTCTTCCACGCGAGCATCCTGTTTCTCGTGGCCGCGGGCCTCCAGGTGGTCTTCGGCGTCCAGAAGATCTTCAACCTCGCGTGCGGATCGTTTTACGCGCTCGGGGCCTACGCCGGCGTCTCCGCCGTCGGCTGGTACGCCGGCGTCGGCGGACCGCCCGCGCTCTTCATCCTGCCGTTGGCGCTCGCGGGCCTCGCCGTGGGCGCCATCGGTATCATCGTCGAGCGCGGCCTTCTGAGCTTCGTCTACGACCGCGACGAGACCTTCCAGCTTCTCCTGACGTTCGCGGTCGTCCTCATGATGGAGGACGCGATCCGCCTGATCTGGGGAACCTCGCCTCGATCCACCTCCGGGCTCTATCTGACCTACGGTCAGCTGCGGCTCTTCGGCGCGGTGGTGCCGGTCTACAACCTGATCGTCATCGCGGCGAGCCTCGCCATCGCGCTCTCGATCGGTTGGCTCCTCACGCGGACCACCTTCGGCCGGATCATCCGGGCGACCGCCGACAACCGGGAGATGGCCGAGGCACTCGGCGTCGACATGCGCTGGGTCTACGCCAGGGTCTTCACGCTGGGAACCGCGCTGGGCACTCTCGGGGGCGCCCTCGTCATTCCGGCCACGGCCGCGATGAGCGAGATGGGCATCGAGTTGATCGTCGAGGCCTTCGCCGTCGTCGTGATCGGCGGGCTCGGGTCGATGCGGGGCGCGTTCGTCGGCGCCCTCGTCGTCGGGGTCCTCCGCTCGGTCGCGATCTCCGTGTATCCGGAGCTCGAGATGCTGTTGATCTATCTCATCGTGATCCTGGTGCTCGTCATGCGGCCGCGCGGCCTCTTCGGCGGAGCCGCGGCGTGAAGGGGCGCCTGGTCGTGATGGCGGCGACGGCAGCCGTCGCCGTCGCACCGCTCGTCGCCTCGACCTACCACGTCCTGCTCATGCTGCCGTTCATGGCCTACGCGGTCGTCCTGCTCGGGCTGAACCTCCTCTTCGGGTACGCCGGCCTCGTCTCCTTCGGCCACGCCCTCTTCGTCGGGATCGGTGCCTACACGGGAGCGTTCCTCACGAGCCACGGAAAGATCCGCTCGCTCGAGGTGATCCTCGTCGCCGCGGCGGCGCTCGGCGCGCTGGTCGCGGTCCCGGTCGCGGCGCTCTGCGCGCGGTACGTGAAAATCTACTTCGGCATGCTCACCCTCGCCTTCGGCATGGTCTTCTACACGTTCGTCCTGAAGTTCTACCGGCTCACCGGGGGCGACGAGGGGACGCCGTTCCTGCGCCCGTCATTGCTCGGGCGGAGCCTCGACGCGATGCCGAAGATCGATTACCTCGTCGGCCCCTATTACTACTACTCGCTGGCCGTGCTCATCCTGGCCGCGCTCGGCATGTGGCGCATCGTCCACTCGCCCTTCGGTCTGTGTCTCAAGACGATCCGCGACAATCCGGTCAAGGCCGAGACGCTTGGGATCGGCGTCACGCGCTACCGCTTCTTCGCCTTCGTCATCTCCGCGATCTACGCCGCCGTCGGTGGCGCGCTCCTGGGTCCGCCGACCGGAAACGTCGACCCGACCCTCGCCTACTGGACGCACTCCGGCAACCTCGTGTTCATGACGCTCCTCGGCGGGTTCGCCAGCTTCTTCGGTCCCGTGGTCGGCGCCTTCGTGTTCATCTATCTACAGAATTGGGTGATGTCGATCGTGCCCTACTGGCGGCTGATCTTCGGCGCGATGCTCGCGGTCATCGTCATCCTCGCGCCGGAGGGATTGATGGGGCTCGTGACCCGCCGCCGCCCGGCGCCGGCGTCGCGGGCGTGATTCTCCAGGCGGACGGGCTCCGGAAGTTCTACGGCGAGTTCTGCGCCCTCGACGGCGTGAGCCTCGGGGTCGACGCGGGCGAGTTCGTCTCGATCATCGGACCCAACGGCGCCGGCAAGTCGACGCTGATCAACATCCTCACCGGCATCACGAAACCGAGCGCGGGCAGCGTGCGCTTCAAGGGCCGCGAGGTCGGCGGCATCGGCCCGGTGCGCCTGGCGCGGCTCGGCATGGCCCGATCCTTCCAGCTCGTCCAGGTCTTTCCCGACCTCACGGTCCTCGAGACCCTGCAGGCCGCCGGCGTGGCGCGCCTCGGGCGCGGCGCCCGCCTGTTCGCGTCGCTCGCCGGGGATCGCGAGGTGCAAGAGGCCGCCCTCGAGGTCGCCGAGCTGTTCGGCCTCGCGGACCAGCGTCACATGCCGGCGAGGCAGCTGCCGCAGGGGGACAAGAAGCTCCTCGACGTGGCGTCCGCGTTCGCCCTGAGACCGGAGATCATCCTCCTCGACGAGCCGACATCGGGTGTGAGCACCGCGGACAAGACGGCGGTCATGGAGACGCTGGTCGCGGCTTCGAGGCGGATCGGGCTCCGGGCGATCATCCAGGTGGAGCACGACATGGACATCGTGTTCGCCTACTCCGACCGCATCATCGCGCTCCACCAGGGCAAGGTCCTGGCCGACGCCGCGCCGGCGGCGATCCAGGCGGACCAGCGAGTGATCGACACCGTGATCGGCCGCAAGGCCGGAGCGCACTGAGCGGGCAATGCTGGCCCTCACCGGCGTCGACGTCTTCATCCAGGCCAGCCACATCTTGCGATCCGTCTCGCTCGAGGTCGGCGCCCGCGACGTCGTGTGTCTGGTCGGTCGCAACGGCGCCGGCAAGACGACGACGCTCAGGACGATCATGGGCTACCTCCGGCCGCGGGCGGGCCGCGTCGAGTTCCGCGGGCGGCCCATCCACGGCCGCCGCACCCACGAGATCGCAAGGCTCGGGCTCGGCTGGGCGCCCGAAGACTGCGGCATCTTCCCGGATCTCACCGTCGCCGAGAACATCGAGATCGCGACCTGGACACGCCCCGGAGGCCGCCCCGCGGCCGAGCGCATCGAGCTGGCCTACCGCGTGTTTCCGGCGCTTCGTCGCTACATGGCGCGCAAGGGCCCCGCGATGAGCGGGGGCGAACGCAAGATGCTCTCGATCGCCCGCGCGCTGGCCCTCGACCCCGAGATCCTGCTGCTCGACGAGCCGTTCGAGGGTCTGTCCCCCGCCATCATTCCCGCCGTGAGCGGCGGCATCGCCACGATCACCAGCCTCGGCCACGCGATCCTCATCGCCGAGTCCAACATCCACCACGTGCCCGACTACACGACCCGGCTCTACGTCATCGAGCGCGGCGAGATCATCTTCGGCGGCCCGCCCGACGACGCCTGGCGCGATACAACCGTTTCGCGGATAATCGGGGGACTCTCACGATGACGCGCGCCCTTTCGTCCCGGCAATGCCTGAGTCCCGCCTCGCGAAGACACAAGTGTTCCGTCTCGCGAATGATTGGACGACGCTCACGATGACGCGCGTTTTTCAGGCCACCCCCGATCGGCTCCGTACTCAAGGACCCCGCTACAATGCCCCCCGTCACAAGTAACCTCCCCCTGATCCCCACCGCGGTCGTCGGCTCGCACGGAAAGCCCGGCTGGTGGTTCGCCTCGGTCAAGGCCTTCGAGCAGGGCGACTTTGGCCCGGGCGACATGGACGAGATGTTCGACGACGCCGCCAACACCGCCATCCGCGACATGGAGGAGGCGGGCATCGACATCATCACCGACGGCGAGGTGCGCCGTCTCGACGGCTACGTCGACTCTTACTACGCCATCATCAAGGGCATCGCGCCCCTGCCCGTCCGCCGCAAGGCGGGGCCGTGGGGATACGATCAGCAGACGCGCTACGAGGCGGTCGGCCGCATCGAGACGCCCGCCGGCGGGCTCGGGATCGTCAAGGAGTTCGAGTACCTCCGAGCCCACACGACGCGACGCACGAAGGCGACCTGCGCCGGCCCGCTCACGTTCGGCTCGCGGATCCACCCGGGCAAGCTCTACAAGGGCGTCGTCGACGTGGCGGAGCGCTTCGCCGAGGTCATCAACGAGGAGCTGCGTGGGCTCGTCGCGGCCGGCGCCGACTTCATCCAGCTCGACGAGCCCGCGCGCGGCAACGTCTCCGGCGAGGAGATGGCCCGGCTCTTCAATCTGGCCACCGCGGGCGTCAAGGCGAAGCTGGCCTTCCACATTTGCTTCGGCAACCGCTTCGGCCGCTCCCGCTTCAGCCGCTCCTACGAGCCGTACTTTCCCGGCGTCCTCAAGACGCGCGCCGACCAGCTCGTCCTCGAGTTCGCGGGCCGCGAGCTCAGCGAGCTCGCCCTCTGGCAGCGATACGGCGAGGGGCGCGAGCTCGGCGCGGGCGTGATCGACGTCAAGGGGTTCAACCAGGACACCGCCGAAGACGTGGCGACGCGGATTCGCCACGTGCTCCAGGTGTGCCCGGCCGAGAAGCTGACCGTGAATCCCGACTGCGGCTTCGGCTGGTCTCCACGCTACATGTGCAACCAGAAGATCCGGGCCCTGGCCGCCGGCGCCGCGCTCGTGCGGAAGGAACTGTCGGGCCGGAGCTGAGCCGGGCGCGCGAGCCCGCGCCCGCGTCAGACGCAGGCGTGCGCGGTAGCCGCGCCGCGCAACCGCGCCATCCCCGCGAGCATGCGCGGCAGATCCATCGGCTGGTCCAGCTCGTCGCGAAACTCCTGGTAGCAGCGCATGACGTTCGGCAGAATCCGCTCGGCGTCGCTCCAGGCCGCATAGACGCCGAGCTTGATGTCGGCGGCGGCCGCCTCCGCCGGCATTCCGGCGTCGAAGCGCTGCTTGGCTTCGCGCCGTACCAGCGCCAGGTAGTCACGCATGCGCTTCAGGTCCTTCTTGGTGCCGATCGGTCCGTGGCCGGGCACGATGACGTCCGCCTCGTAGCGCATCAGGCGATCGGCGGCCCTGATCCAGTTGCCGATGTGGCCCTGGAAGGCGAGCGGCGTCACGTAGTGGAAGGCGATGTCGCCGGCGAACAGGATTCGCTCCTTCGGGAGGTACGCGACCGCGTCGCCGACCGTGTGCGCCGCGAAACCCGGATGCCAGAGCTGGATCTCGCGGTCGCCGTCGTGGAGCACCATGCGGTCCTCGAACGTCACCGTCGGCAGGACGACCCGGAGCTTCGGAAACTCCGCGGCGAAGCGCGGCATGAAGCGCTGCAGCAGCGGCACCGGAGGAAATCCGGGGGCGAGCGCCTCACGGCACTTCCGGCTGGCCACGATCGTCGCGCCGCGAAAAAAACGATTGCCTCCGGTGTGGTCGAGGTGGTGGTGCGTGTTGACGAGCTGGGCGATCGGCTTGCGCGTCGTCTTCTTGATGGCCGCCATCAGCCGTCTCGTCATCGAGGGCACCATCAGTGCGTCCACCGCCACCGCCGCCGAGGGCCCGACGATGAGCCCGGAGTTGGCGACACCGGTGTCGCCGGTCCGGTCGATCCCCGAGGCCTGCACGTAGGCGAAGACCTTGGCGCCGACCTCGATCATCCCGCTCTTCCACCGCGTGGGCACGATGTGACGCGTCATGTTCGCGCGGCACGATAGCATACGCCCGGCGCCTTGACATGGCGAAAGCCGCCATGCTATCTCGCGCTATGCCCGACGCCGTTCTGCTGCGCACCGAGCGGCTCACGCGCGCGTACGGCAGCCTGCTCGCGGTGTCGGACGTCGACGTCAGCGTCCGCCGGGGCGAGCTGCGCTCGATCATCGGGCCCAACGGCGCGGGCAAGACCACCTTCTTCCGGCTGATCTCCGGCGAGACGGTGCCGACCACCGGTCGCATCTGGTTCGACGGCGCCGACATCACCGGGATGCCCCAGCACGCCACGGCGCGGCTGGGCATCGCGAAGTCGTATCAGATCACCAACATCTTCCCGCACCTCAGCGTGCTCGAGAACGTGCGCGTCGCCGTGCAGGGCTACGCACGGTCCTTCAACTTCTGGTCGCGCGCCGATCGGCTCACCGATGTGCGCGACCGGGCCATCGCCATTCTGAAGTCGGTCGGGCTCGGGGGGAAGCTCGAGTCGCTCGCCGCGCATCTCTCCCACGGCGAGAAGCGCCACCTCGAGCTGGGCATCGCGCTCGCATCGGATCCCACCCTGCTGCTCCTCGACGAGCCCACGGCGGGTATGAGCCCGGAGGAAACCGACGCGACGATGGGACTCATCCGCGAGCTGGCCGCCGGGCGCACGGTGGTGCTGGTCGAGCACAAGATGAAGGTGGTCATGCGGATCTCCGACCGCATCACGGTGCTCCACCAGGGCCAGGTGCTCGCGGAGGGCACGCCGGAGGAGATCCGCGCCAACGAGCGGGTCCAGCAAACCTATCTGGGAGCCGCCCGGTGAGCCTGCTCGCCGTCGAAGACATCCACACCTATTACGGCGAGGCCCACATCCTCCAGGGCGTGTCGCTGACGGTCGGCGAGCGCGAGGTGGTCACGCTCATCGGGCGCAACGGCGCCGGCAAGACGACGACGCTCCGCTCGATCATGGGGATCGCGCGGCCCCGGCGGGGTCACGTGCGGTTGCGCGGCGAGGACATCACGGCGCTGGGGACCCACGAAATCGCGCGGCGCGGCATCGCGTGGATTCCCGAGGAGCGTCGCGTGCTGCCGAACCTCACGGTGCTGGAAAACCTCCGGCTCGGCATGCTTGGCGCTCCGACGCGGAACGGAGGCGCGGAGGCTCTGGAGGAGGTCTTCGGTTACTTCCCCCGGCTGCGCGAGCGCGTCGCGCACCGCGGCCGGTTCCTCTCGGGCGGCGAGCAGCAGATGCTCGCCATCGCGCGCGGGCTGGTGAGCCGTCCGTCCGTCATGCTCGTGGACGAGCCGACGGAGGGGCTCGCCCCGCTTCTCGTCGAGAGCCTCACGGAGATCCTCGCCGCCATCAATCGGCGGGGCACCACCATCCTGCTCGTGGAGCAGACCCTCGAAGTCGCGCTGGCGCTCTCGCACCGGCTCTACGTGATGGACCAGGGGCGGATCCAGTTCGAGGGCACCCCGGAACAGCTCCGCCGGGACCCGACGATCCAGCAGCGCTTCCTCGAGATCTAGCGTCGGCGTCCCGGCGGGCGAGCGTCGGACAATCTCAGTCGTTATCGCGCCCGTGCCAGCGGTAGCCGTAGTGGCCCTTCCTGGCGTGACCGGGCGGGACCCAGCCACGCTCCTTGATCACGACAACCCTGGCCGGCGCGTAGTGGGCCGGCGGGTAGGAGACCGGTGCGTAGTAGGTCGGAGGTTGGACGTAGACCGGATAGTACTCGCGCACGACTACGGGCTGCGGGACCGGTGGCTGCACGATGACCGGCTGGGGCGCCGGACGGAACCCGCCGAAGATGCCGGTGCCCGAAATGATCTGGTTGAAGACGGCGAAGGCTCCGAGGCCCAGCGCTGCGTCGGTTGATGACCCCGCGAACGCCGCGCCGGGGACGAGCAGCGCCAACAAGATCGCGATAACCGTGATCTTTTTCATCTCAGTCCCTCCCGAGGGGGCCGACCGCTTGCCTTCCCTCTGATCCAATTGGACCGGCCAGGAGGGGGATCTATTCGACCGGCGGGGCGAGATCAGTGCCGGGCGGGCGGAGTGGCGCCGGGAACGTTGAACATCGCCGCGTCGAGCCCGAGCACACTCTTGCCGATCGCCTCGAGCATCCGGTCGACCGTGGGCGGCATCAGGGTGCAGGTCCGGAGATCGCGAAATGCGCGCTCGGCGGGATAGTCCTTGTACGCGCCGCGGCCGCCCACGACCTGGATGACCTTCGAGGTGACGTGCAGGCCGACCTCCGTCGCCAGATACTTGGCCCGGTTGGCGAGCGGCCCCAGCTCGATCAAGTCGGC
Source organism: Binatia bacterium (assembly GCA_035635995.1). Classification (GTDB taxonomy): domain Bacteria; phylum Methylomirabilota; class Methylomirabilia; order Rokubacteriales; family CSP1-6; genus AR31. Next base: position 29,470 of record DASPZZ010000130.1, read on the forward strand.
CGCGTCCCAGCGCGCAGCCGAGTCGGCCAGGACCAGGCCGGCCGCGTCGAGGTGCGCGGCCAGCTCGCCGACATGGCGCTGGACGGTCGGATCCGCCGCGACGGCGATGTTCTCCGGCTTCACGACGCGCTTCTTCGCGTAGTCCATCGCGAAGGCCAGCGCGGACTCGGCGATGCCGAGGTAGACCGCCGCGTAGCCGAGCGCGAAGCTCTCGATGACGCCGATCCGGAGCGAGGCGCCCGGATCCCCGAGCATCCCGTCGTCGGGAACGCGCACGCCGGCGAACGTGACCGACGGGCTGAAGGTCGCGCGCATGCCGAGCGTGTCCCACTTACCGTCGGTGGTGATCCCCGGCGTGTCGGCGGGCACCAGGGCCAGCTGCAGCGACTTCGCCATGTCGGCGCCGCCGTCGAGCGCGCACCAGACCATGTAGTACGAGGCGCCGAGGGCCATGGTGCAGAAGTGCTTGACGCCGTCGATCACGTAGCCGGCGCCGTCCTGCCGGATCACCGTCTCCATGAGCAGGGTGCGCGAGAGACTGACCGCGGGCTCGCTGCCCCAGCTTCCGAAGAGCCCGCCGTGCCGCACCACCTCGTCGAAGTAGCGGCGCTTCTGCGCGGCGGTCCCGACCGCGTCGATGAACCGCATGACCGTCGAGTGCATGTGAACGGTCATGGCGGTGTTGGCGCAGCCGCGGGCCACCGCGCGAATGACCGCGATGTACGTGGCCATGTCGAGCCCCAGGCCGCCGTGGGCCGTCGGGATGGTGCCGGCGAGCAAGCCCTCTTTCCAGAGATCGCCCCAGCTCTCGACGGGGTTGGCGCCGGCGGAGTCGTACTCGCTCGCTCGACCCGCGATCCGCTCGCGCGTCAGCCGCTCGGCACGCTCGACGACTGCTTGCTGGATCGGGTTCACCGCTGGACCCTTCGCGCCGTCAGTGTGCCCCAGATCCCTTGGGGAAGAAACAGGACGAACACCATGAAGATCACGCCGATCACGAGCGGCCAGTATTCGAAGAAGATGCTGAGTCGGTCGGCCAGCACGAGGTACGTTGCCGCGCCGACGAAGGGCCCGAAGAACGTCCCCGCCCCCCCGAGCAGCGTCATGATCACGACCTGGCCCGAGGTCGACCAGTAGAGCGCTTCGACGGGTACGACGGTAAGGCGGAGCGCGTCGAGCCCGCCGGCGAGCCCGGCGAACGAGGCGGAGAAGACGAACGACAGCAGCTTGATCCGATCGATGTCGTAGCCACAGGCCACGGCGCGGTCGCTGTTCTCGCGGATCGCCTGCAGCACGGCGCCGAACGGCGAGTCCAGGATGCGCTTGAGGCCGGCGACCGCGAGCACGACCAGCACGTAGGCGAAGAAGTAAAAGGCCAGTGGGTGGCGGAGCGATAGCGACACACCGGGCAGCGCCAGAGGGAGCAGCGGGATTCCGCGCAGCCCGTCGTCGCCACCGGTCAGGTCGGCAGCGTGGAAGGCGATGAAGTAGAGCATCTGAGCGAACGCGAGGGTGAGCATCGCGAAATAGATTCCGCGGCGACGCAAGCAGAAGAACCCCACCAGGACGCCTCCCACCATCGCCGTCCCGAGCCCGAGCCCGAGGGCAACCCACAGCGACGTCACTTTGAGCTTGGCCAGGGCGATGCCGGTCCCGTACGCGCCGAGCCCGTAATAGGCGGCGTGACCGAACGAGAGGAGCCCGGTGTAGCCGTAGAGGAGATTGAAGCCCAGGGCGAAGAGCCCGAAGATCAAGACTTGCGTCGCAAGCGCCTGGTAGGGAGCGATGAATGGAAAGACGGCGAAGAAGACGGTGAAGGAGGCGATGGGGTGCGCCGCGCCCCAGGCCGCCAGCCGGCGGAACGCCCCTTGGATCACTCCGCCAGGCCCGCCTCGCCGAAGAGCCCGCTCGGCCGGATGAGTAGCACCAGCGCCATCACGATGAAGACGATGATCTCCGCGAGCTTGGGGGCGAAGAACGTCGTGAGGCTGACAATTTCGCCGATGAGCAGCCCGGCGACGATGGCCCCGGCCAGGCTGCCCATTCCGCCCACGACCACCACTACGAAGCAGTCGATGATGATCTCCACGCCCATCTCGGCATAGACCCCGCGCATCGGGCCTGCGAGAACGCCCGCCAGACCGGCCATACCGATCCCGATCCCGAAGACGAGCAGCCAGACGCGGTTGAGGTCCAGGCCGAGGGCGCGGACCATCAGTGCATCGCGCGAGCCCGCCCGGATGATGAGCCCGACATTGGTCCTCTGGAGGAACAGCCAGAGTGCCACCAGGACCACCGCAGTCACCGCAATGACGAACAGCCGGTAGACGGGGAAATTCATGAAACCGAGATCGACGGCGGCGGCCAGCTGCTTCGGCGGATCGACGGTGAGGCCGATCTTCCCCCACAGGAGCTTCACACCCTCCACCATGGCGAGTGACAGTCCGAACGTCAGCAGCAGGGGGTCATCCGGACTGCGTCCGTACAGCCGGCGGATGAGGAACCGCTCGACCATGAAGCCCAGTGTGCCTACCGCCAGCGGTGCCAGCACCAGCGTCGCCCAGAAGCTCTTCGTGAGCCCCAGGACGGAGAAGGCGACGTAGGCCCCGAGCATGTAGAACGATCCGTGAGCGAAGTTCACCACCGTCATCAGCCCGAAGATCAGGCTGAGGCCGATGGCCAGTAGTACGAGAATCCCGCCCAGGACCAGGCCTGTGAACACTTGAGCGGTGAGCGCGGACAGCGAGACGTCGGGCACGCGGCTACGCGTGCCCCTTTTCTGCACACGTCCGGTCCAGCTCTTCGTTGGCCGCGATCTTCGAGACGACGTCGAAGTAGCCCCACTCCCCCTTCACCTGCTGGGGCGACCGGATCTTGAGGATCCAAAGATCCTGGAACGACTTGTTGTCGCAGGGCCGCCACCACTCCTTGCCCTTGTAGTGGTCGTACACCGGGTTCTTGCGGAGCGCGTTGGCCACTGCGTCGGAATTCGTCGACTTCGCCAGCTCGACCCCGCGAGCAACCTCGTAGATGCCGGCGTAGCCGTAGCCGGAGTACGCGTCGGGAGGCTGGTTGAAGCGCTTGGTGAAGGCGTCGACGTACTTTTTGGCCTGGGGGATGCTCTCCGCCAGCTCGTGGCAGAAGTGGGTCGCCCCGTAGATGTCCTGGAAGGCGTCGGCGCCGCCCTCCTTCGTGTAGTAGAGGAAATGCAGCGGCTGGGCGATCTTCGAGTCCTTCTTCAGGCCGAAGCTGATCGCCTGCTTCAGGAAGGGGACGTTGTCGGCGCCCGGGGTGACGGCGTAGATCGCCTCTGGCTTGGCCGCCTGGATCTTCGGCAGGTGCGCCGAGAACTCGGGCTTGCCGAGCGGATACGGGGTGCTCCCGAGAACGGTGCCACCGAGCTTGGTGATGGCCGCCGTGAACACGGCGTTGTTCTGCTTGCCCCACGCGTAGTCGGCGTAGACCACCCACCACTTCCGGCCGAGATTCTGCATGCCAAAGGTGGCCATGGCCCGGCTCGTCATCGTCGGGTTCAGCGCCTCGTGGAAGGTCAGTGGGCTCGTGTCCGGCTTGGCGCTGATCTCGTCGGACTGGCTCACCGAGATGTACAGCTTGTTGGCCGCCTTCGTCTGCTCGTTGATGGCCATCTGCACATGAGCGGCGAGACCGCCGACGACAAAGTCCACCTTCTGATTCTCGATCAGCTCCTTGGTGCGCTGGGCGCCGACGGCCGGCTTCAGCTCGTCGTCACGGAACAGGACCTCGAGCTTCCTGCCCATGATGCCGCCCTTGGCGTTGAGCTCCTCCATGGCGAGCTCGGCCCCGCGTCGCAAGTCGGCGGCGATGGCGGCGAAGGTGCCCGTCAGCGGCAGCGGAAACCCGATGCGGACCGGGTCTTTGCTCTGAGCGCGCAGCACAGCGGGGAACGCCAGAAGGGTCGCCCCGGCCGTTGCAGTCGTCACGAACTGGCGTCGATCCATGGCTACCTCCGTCGGGGCACCGTGTAAAAAATCTCGGGTGGCGCCGATGATAGGGGGCCGGTTTGCGAGTGTCAATCGTGATAGATTCCCGCCGTGCCGGCGGAGGCGGGCCGCATCGGAGCGCGCGTCAGACGAGCGCCGCGGCGACCTCGAGCTCGACCCCGCCGAGGTGCGCCGCCGCAATCTGGTGCGCCCCGAGGAGTTTCCGTACACCTCGGCGACCGGCAACGTCTACGACAGCGGCAGCTATCACGCCGCGCTGGCGCGGCTCCTGGACGTCGCGGCGTACGTGATGCTGACCGATCAGCCGATCACGCCGGAGCGAGTGGTGCGGGCGCTCCGGCACGCGAGATAGCGCGGCCTTGACGTCATGGGGTACCCTGCGGTCATGAGACTGTCCTTCCGGGTCGCGATCATGACCGTAGCGCTGAGCGCCTCGACCGTGCTCAGCCCGTGGGCGGCCGCCGCGCCCGACTTCGCCAGCGTGCAGGTGCAACCGTACACGCCTCCAAAGCCGGCGCCCGCCTTCGCCCTGCCGGACCTCGCCGGCAAGACCGTCAACCTCGCCGATCTTCGGGGCAAGGTCGTCATGCTCTTCTTCTGGGCCACGTGGTGACCGACCTGTCGGGAGGAGTTGCCTCCCGTGCAGACGCTCCACCGAGAGCTTCAGGGTAAGGGACTGGAAGTCCTCCTCATCGATTTCCGGGAGGATCCGGAGCGCGTCAGACAGACGGTCAAGGAGCGTGGCTACACCTCGCGCGTGCTGCTCGACGAAAGCGGCGACGTGACCGGGAAGGTGTACGGCGTCTGGGGCCCGCCGACGGTGTACATCGTCGATCGCCAGGGGCGGCTGGTCGGGCGTGCCGCCGGGCCGCGACCGTGGGACAGCCCGAACGGACGACGGTTCATCGAGGCGCTGCTGGCCGCCCCCGCCACGCCCTGAGCCCCTTCCTCGGGGCCAGGTTTGCTAATTTCGGAACGCCGATGCTACGCTGCTATGCTACGAGTGTCGCAACCAGCGGCTAGCAGGCTGCCGTCGGCCTCCCGGCCCTAGACATGTGGCGACGGACCGCGCCCCGGAGCAGACGAGGATGCTCATGGACCCTACATCCGCTGCTGAAGCGCGAGAACGAGTAGCGAAGTGGATCGAGGAGACGCGCCAGATCTTCAGTCTGTTGCCCGAGCTGTTGGCGGGCGACCACCATGCCGGCACCGCGGCGCAGAAGGAAGTCGAGGAGCTCAAGCGCGAGAATCACTTGCTCCGGCTCGAGAAGGACGAGATCGCTCAGGCGATGGCGCAGATCGCCGCGAAGCTCGGGATCACGCCACGCCGGAGCCCCTTCGATCGATCCGGGCCCGGCGAGCATCCGCGTCAGCCCGACCACGCCAAGCCGCCCGAGTCTCCCAAGCCGGCGGAGCAGCCGAAGGCGGCCGACCCCGCGAAGCCCTGAGGCTCAGGCGCTTCTGGCCGAGCGGAAGGTTCCGGTCGACTGCTTGGCGGACTGCTTGAGGCTCAGCGTCAGCTCGTACTTCTTCTCGATCTGCGGATCCGGATTGAACACCGCGACCCACAGGGTCGCGTAGTCCCGCCCCAGCCCCGGCACCGACGTCCCCTCCGGGAAGAGCCGGAACAGCTCTGACTTGAGGTCGGCCCGTCCGACGGGTGGCATGGTCATCAGCCACGCGTGATCGGAGTCACTGCGGCCGTCCATGAGCTTCACGTCGATCGATCGGGGCTCCCTGAGATCGGCGGCGATCGCGAAGAACCGGGCCGTCATCGGCGCCACGACCACCGGGAATCGATGGTCGGCGAATCGCTGCCGTTCCTGCGTCAACCGCTGCGAATTGTGCTCGGGATCACCGAGCCGGTTGCTCGGATGGGTGAAGATCCGGGTCTCGGTCGTCGACTCGAGAATCCGCGCGTGGGTCCAGAGGCCAGGCTCCGGCACGGCGGCGAGCAGCACGCTCTTGACGAACTCGGGGTACTGCTCGGTCAATCGCCCCTCGCTCACGAGGATGTTGTAGAGGTGCGCACCGACGGACTTCGGCTGGCCGGCGGCGCCGGGCTGGAACGTCTTGAGGCTGTTGAGCGCCTTGTTGACGAAGCCGGAGTGCCGATGCTCGATGTGGTCGAGGAGGATCGAGTAGCCGTAGGCGAGGAGGCCTTCCTCGTAGTCCGTGCTCTTCTGGATCGGGACGCTGAGGACGTAGTTGTACTTGCCGAGCTCCTCCTTCACGGCGTCCGTGAAGGAGAGCGTGCCCTTCCAGCTCGTCCAGCGCGCCCACGCCGAAACCCACCACTGCGCCGCCTCGTCCTGCGTCGCGGGCTCGACCGCCGGGACGGATTCGCGGGGCTCGGTGATGATGATGTTTCTCGTCGGAGCGGCGGGTGCCTCGACGGGCTGCGGCGCGGGCGGCGGCGCGGCTGCTGCCGCGGGCCGAGCCGGCGCCGGCGGGGCCGCCCGTTCCACGACCCGTGCGGGCGGCGCGCCGATCGCGAGCTTGCCGCGTGCCGCCGCGACCGCCAGGGTCCTTCCGAAAGACTGCGTCACCGTGTCGTCGAGGGCGGCGAACTTCTCGTCGTCGAGGGCGTCGCGCCCTTCGATGATCGAGAGGAGCGCGGCGAACGACGGTATGGTCTCCAGGAACGCCGGGGCGTTTTCGGTGTCGAACGCCTTGGGGTCGAGAGCGGCCTGGCGGATCTCCTTGGCCTTCGCCAGGCACTGGACGAGCGCCGCGAAGTTTGGACCGTCCACGTGGCTCACGGTCAGCACCCGGTCGAGGACCGCCAGGACCTGTGTGCGCGCCTCCGACAGGGCCGCCTTTTTTTCCTGTGTCGCGAGCACCCGGATGACGGTCTCGAGCACGGGCTCGAGCGCTTTGAGGCTGTCGATCTCCGACATCGCGGGGACGTTGGTCGAGAGCGAGCGTGCCGCCTCGAGGACTCGTTGGCGGACGTCCACGAAGTCCGTACGGATCTTGGCGATCTCATCGACCAGGGTCTCGGCCGGTAAGGCCCCGGACGCCTGGAGTTGCTGGGTCGCCTGGGCAAGCGTCGCCCCCAGGCTCGAAAATCGTTCACGCAATGCTGCGAGTCGTTTGGCCAGGTCGTCGGCGTTCAGAGGCATGGGGTTGAAATTGATTCTAACGCGGGGCTCCCCGGAGGTGTCAAACAGTCCGGCATGCCTCCCCGAAGCCGGGAGCGGCCCGGTGTGCCATGGTCGCGCGATGATAGACTCCTGGGCGTGGCGCACCCTCTCGAAGGCATCGTCGTTGCCGATTTGACGCAGAATGTCGCCGGTCCGTTCTGCACCCAAACCCTCGGTGACATGGGCGCCGAGGTCATCAAAATCGAGCGGCCCGGGCGCGGCGACGACGCGAGGGCGTGGGCGCCACCCTACTGGGGCCAGGAGAGCGCCACCTTCATCTCGTTGAATCGCAACAAGAAAAGCCTCGCTCTCGACCTCAAGTCCCCGGGCGGGCTCGAAATCCTGCAACGACTGGTTGGCCGCGCCGACGTCTTCGTCCAGAGTCTTCGGCCGGGGGTCATCGGCCTGCTTGGACTCGACTTCGTGGGCGCCGTGCGGATCAATCCGAGGATCGTCTACTGCTCGATCACGGCCTTCGGGACGCGGGGGCCGCTCCGCCACCTGCCCGGATACGATCCCCTGATGCAGGCGTACAGCGGCTTGATGTCGGTCAATGGCCATCCCGCGCAAGAGCCGGCGCGCGTCGGGACGTCGATCGTCGACATGGGCACCGGCATGTGGGCCGCTCTCGGCATCGTCGCCGCGCTTCGCCAGCGCGACGCGACCGGTCGCGCCGTCGAGGTCACGACGGCCCTCTTCGAGACGGCTCTGATGTGGATGTCGTATCACGCCATGGGCTTCCTCGCGTCGGGCGCGGTGCCTCAGCCTCAGGGCTCGGGAACCGCGATGATCGCGCCATACCAGGCCTTCCCGACGGCCGACGGGTTCGTGATGATCGGCGCGGCCTCCGACGCGCTGTTCGCTCGCCTGGCGGCGGCGCTCGGCTGCCCCGAGCTCGTCGGCGACGAGCGGTTCAAGGACAATCCTTCTCGCGTGACCAACCGGGCCCCGCTCGTCGAGGCGCTCTCGAGGCGCACGCGCGAGCGGAAGGCGGCCGAGCTCGTCGAGGCGCTCCGCGTCGCCGGGGTGCCGGCGGCACCGATCCTGAGCGTGGATCAGATGCTGCAAGAGCCGCAGACGCGCGAGAGCGGCGTGCTCGTCGGTGCCGCCCATCCGCGCCTGTCCGACTACCGGAGCATCGGCCTGCCGCTCACCTGGGACGGTGTCCGGCCAACGGTGCGGCGCGTCCCGCCGCTCCTCGGGGAGCACAGCGGCGACGTGCTCACCTGGCTCGGCTATACGCTCGACGACGTCCGGAGCCTCAAGGGAAACGGCGTCATCCAGTGAGCCCCGCGACCTATCGCCATCTCCTCGTGACCAGCTCGGACGACGCGCGGGTCGTCACGGTGACGCTGAACCGCGCCGAGCAGATGAACGCGATGAACACCGCGATGGGCGAGGACCTGCTCGCCTGCTTCGACGGCTTCCAGCGCGACCCGGACGTGCGCGCGGTCGTGTTCACCGGCGCCGGCGATCGGGCGTTCTGCGCGGGCGGCGACCTCAAGGAGCGCAACGCCATGAGCGACGAGGCGTGGCGCGCGCAGCACGTGATCTTCGAGCAGGCGGCGTTCCGCGTGCTCCGGTGCCCGGTGCCGGTGATCGCGGCGGTCGAGGGGTTCGCCCTCGCCGGCGGGTGCGAGCTCGCCATCCTGTCGGACTTCATCGTCGCGAGCGAGACGGCGGTCTTCGGCGTGCCGGAGACGACGCTCGGCATCTTCCCCGGCATCGGTGGCACGCAGCTCCTGCCGCGGATCGTCGGCGCCCCGCTCGCCAAGGAGCTGATCTTCACCGGGCGCCGGATGCGGGCCGACGAGGCGAAGGCGGTGGGCCTCGTCAATCACCTGGTCCCGGCCGGCCAGGCGCGCGCGACCGCGACCCAGATCGCCGCCACGATCGCGAAGAACGGTCCCATCGCCGTGCGCCAGGCGAAGAAGGCCATCGCCTACGGCGCCGAGACGGACCTCGACACCGCCATGGTCCTCGCGATCGAGGCCTACAATGCGACCGTCGTGACCGAGGACCGCCTCGAGGGCGTCCGCGCGTTCAACGAGAAGCGGAAACCCGAATTCAAGGGGAAGTGACGATGGCGTCGATCGAGCTCTCGCTCACCGAAGAGCAGCGCGCGCTCCGCGCGGGCGTGCTGGAGATCTGCAAGCGGTACCCCGGCGAGTACTGGCGCGACCTCGACACCCGGCGCGAGTACCCGGAGAAGTTCGTCTCCGAGCTCACCGAGGCCGGCTATCTCGCGGCGCTGATCCCGCAAGAGTACGGCGGCGCGGGGCTCGGCATCCGCGAGGGCGGCTTGATCCTCGAGACGATCAACTATTCCGGCGGCAACGCGGGGGCCTGCCACGCCCAGATGTACATCATGGGCACCGTGCTGCGGCACGGCTCCGAAGCGCAGAAGCGAGAGTACCTGCCCAAGATCGCGACGGGCGGCCTGCGGCTGCAGGCCTTCGGCGTGACCGAGCCGAACTCGGGCTCGGACACCACGAAGCTCCAGACCACGGCGGTCCGCACGGGCGATCGCTACGTCGTCAACGGCCAGAAGATCTTCATCTCGCGCGTGCTCCAGTCCGATCTGATGCTCCTCCTCGCGCGCACGACGTCCGTCGACCGGGTGAAGCGGAAGACCGACGGGCTGTCCGTCTTCCTGATCGACATCCGCGACCTCAAGGGCTTCGAGGTCCGGCCGCTCCGGATGATGATGAACCACTCGACGAACGCCCTGTTCTTCGACAACGTCGAGATCCCGGCCGAGAGCCTGATCGGCGAGGAGGGCAAGGGGTTCCACTACATCCTGGACGGGATGAACGCCGAGCGGATCCTGGTCGCTTCGGACTCGCTCGGCGACGCGCGCTGGTTCATCGACAAGGCGGTGGCGTACTCGAACCAGCGCGTCGTCTTCGGCCACCCCATCGGCGCCAACCAGGGCGTGCAGTTCCCGATCGCCCGCGCCCACGTCTCGACCGACGCCGCCCAGCTGATGCGCGACAAGGCGGCGGCGCTCTTCGACGCGGGCCAGCCGTGCGGGGGCGAGGCCAACATGGCGAAGTACCTCGGCGCCGAGGCGGCCTGGGAGGCCGGCAACGCGTGCATCGACTGTCACGGCGGTTACGGGTACGCCGAGGAGTACGACGTCGAGCGGAAGTTCCGCGAGTGCCGGCTCTACAAGACGGCGCCGGTCAACAACAACCTGGTGCTCGCCTACGTCGGCGAGCACGTGCTCGGGATGCCTCGGAGTTATTGAGACCATCGGGGGAGCGAGCGCCGCTCCCCCCCGATGCCCCCCCCACCGGTCGCCCGCTGCGATTGTGCTCGGAATCGATTGTGCCGGCGAAGCCGGCGCTCGAACAGCGGTTACGCGGCGCGCGCTCTAGCGCGAGCGGCCGGGGACTTCGCCTTCCTGGAAGGCGCGGAGCATCCACGCCATCTTCTCGTGCTCTTCCATCAGGCCGGTGAGGAAGTCGTTCGTGCCCATGTCGTGATAGTTGGTCGCGGCCGCATCGGCGTCGGCGCGCAGCTGGCGGACGATCGCCTCGTGGTCGGCCAGCAGATTCTCGAGCATGTCCTCCGCGCTCGGGTACTGGCCGGGATGCTCCTTGAGCCGCGCCGCCTCCACGAACTCGCTGAGCGTCGCCACCGAGTGCCCGCCGAGCGTGCGCGCGCGCTCGGCCACGTCGTCGACGAAGTCATCGATCGCTTCGTACTGCTCGGCGAAGAACTTGTGCAGGTCGTTGAACTGAGGGCCGACCACGTTCCAGTGGTAGTTGCGGGTCTTCGTGTACAGCACGTACTCGTCGGCGAGCAGTGCGTTCAGGATCTTGACCACGCCGGCGCGGTCTTTGTCGTCGATGCCGAGATTGGAATTCATCGGGCCCTCCTGTTTCTATGATGCCGGCCGCCGCTCGATAGGTTCGCCCCCGCCATGCTACAGTTCTCCACACCCCGGAGGTCTGGAGGATGCAATGAAGCTGCCGGCGCGTGTCACGATTTGTGAAGTGGGGACCCGGGACGGGTTCCAGATCGAGCCCGATTTCATTCCGACCGAGCAGAAGGTCGAGGTCGTGAACCTTTTGTCGGAGGCGGGTGTCCCCCGGATCGAGGTGACCTCCTTCGTCCACCCCAAGGTCGTCCCGCAGCTGCGCGACGCCGAGCAGGTCATGGCCCGCATCGCGCGGCGTCCGGGCACGCGCTACGCGGCGCTCGTGCCCAACGACAAGGGCGCGGTGCGTGCGGTAGACGCGGGCGTCGACGTCATCCACACGGTGGTCTCCGCCAGCGAGAGCCACAATCTCGCCAACGTGAACATGACGATCGCCGAGTCCATGGAGAAGCTGCGGGCGGTCATGCAGGTGGCCGAGCGCGCGAAGGTCCCGGTGGGATGCGGCATCTCCACGTCGTTCGGCTGTCCGTTCGAAGGCGACGTTCCGCTCGAGCAGCTCGAGAGCGTGGTGCGACGCCTGACCGACATGGGCGCGCGCGCCATCGGCCTGGCCGACACCACGGGAATGGCGAACCCGCGGCAGGTCGCGCGCGTCCTCGAACACCTCGTGCCGAAGTTCGCCGGGATCGAGTGGACGCTCCACACGCACGACACGCGCGCGATGGCGATCCCGAACATCCTGGCCGCCATGGAGTTCGGCGTCACGAACCTCGATGGTTCGATCGGCGGCCTGGGCGGCTGTCCGTTCGCCCCGGGCGCCTCGGGCAACGTCTGTAGTGAGGATCTGGTCCACTGCCTCGGCGCGATGGGGATCGAGACCGGGATCGACCTCGACCGACTGATCGCGGTGGCGCGGCGGGTTCAGGATATCGTCGGTCGGGCGCTCCCCGGCCAGATCGTCAAGGCGGGAAAGTCCACGCGACGCTACCCGGTGCCCGACACCGTCGCGGGTCGCGTTCCGGCCGCGCGCGCGTGACGAAGCAGGCGCGCCGGATGCTGGCGCTGATGGACCGCGCCACGACGTACTGGCATATCCCGAACGTCGGGCGGGCCAAGGGCCGTGTCCTCCGCCGGCTCCTCGATCGCCACCGGCCCACGCGCGCGATCGAGCTCGGTTCGCTGCTCGGCTATTCGGCGATCCTGATCGCCGGCTCGATGCCGCCCCGTGGACGGCTCACGTGCATCGAGGCCAATCCCTTCCTGGCCCACCTGGTGCGGGCGAACGCCGCGGAGGCCGGCCTGGCCCGCCGCGTGAAGGTCGTCGCCGGCGACGCGCTGCGGGTGATCCCGCTCCTGCCCGGCCGCTTCGACTTCGCCTTCATCGACGCCGCCAAGGAGGACTACCTCGACTACCTCCGGCAGCTCGAGCCGAAGCTCGTCCCTGGCGCGGTGGTCGTCGCCGACAACACGGGCATCGCCCGCCGCGAGGTGGCGCCCTACCTCGAGTACGTGCGGGCCGGCGGCGGCCGCTACGACAGTCGCGACTACGATTTCGACGACGACGCCATGGAGGTCTCCGTCCTGCGCCGCTGATCGGCCGCGAGCGGCCGCGGAGCGGCGCCGATGTAGTCGGCGCGCGGCCGGATGAGCCGGTTGTCGGCGTACTGCTCCAGGGCGTGCGCGCACCACCCCGCGACGCGCCCGACCGCGAAGATCGACGTGCAGAAGTCCGGCGGGATCCCGAGCGCGTCGTAGACCACGGCCGAGAAGAAGTCGACGTTCACCGGCAAGGTCGTCCGGGCTCGCATCGCGTCGTAGACGCGCTCGGCCACCTCGAACAGTTTCTGCCGGCCGGTCGCCTCCGCCATCGATTTCGCCATGCCGCGGAGCACCCGCGCCCGCGCGTCGTCCACGCGGTAGACGCGATGGCCGAACCCGGGCACGCGCACCCGCGGGTCGCCGCGCTCGTGCTTGGACAGTCCGGCCCGCGCCCCGAGACGCGCCTCGATGTAGCTCTCCGCTCGCGCCGGCTCGCCGATCTCGAGCAGCATCGCCAGGACATCCTCGTTCGCACCGCCGTGCCGCGGCCCCTTCAGGGTCGCGATCGCCGCCACGATGGCCGCGTGCAGATCGGTCAGGGTGGCGACGCCAACCCGAGCCGCGAACGTCGAGGCGTTGAGCTCGTGGTCGGCGTGAAGGGTGAGCACCAGATCCAGGACCCGCGCGACCTCGCGCGACGGCGCCCGCCCCTCGAGGAGCCCGAGGAAGTACGCCGCGTGTGACGTCGCGGCCGGCGCCGTGACAGGGGTGCGGCCCGTGCGGATCCGCTGCCAGGCGGCCACCGTCTCCGGCACGAGGGTCATGAGGCGGAACGCCTTCTCGAGGTTGGCCTCCGGCTCGTTCGAGCGCACGTCAGGGTCGCGGGTCGCCGCCAGGGACACCGCGGTCCGCAGGGCGTCGAGTGGATGAGCGTCGCGCGGGAGGGTCTGGAGCAGGTCGCCGACGGCCGGAGGCAGGCCGCGCGCCGCCCCGAGCCGCGCCGCGAACTGGACCGAGTCGGCGGCGGACGGCAGCTCGCCGTGCCAGAGGAGCGCCGTCACGTCCTCGAACGAAAGGGCGCCGGCGAGCTCGCCGATCTCGTAGCCCCGGTAGTAGAGCCTGCCGCGCTCGCCGTCGACCTGGCAGATCGCCGACCGCGCCGCGATGACGTCCTCGAGCCCCGCCTTCCACGCCGTCTCCATCGCCGCCTCCTGCGCGCCTTGAGTTGATACATATTGATTATACTTTATTTAGATTGATTCGCCCAGCCGGCCCTGGACGAGACCGGCCGGGCCTGCTAGCGTCGGAGGCGGGCAGCCATGATCAGCGTGAACGGCGAGGAATACCTGACGGTCAAGGAGGCCACGCGCCTGCTCGGCGTGAAGCCGGCGACGCTCTATGCCTACGTGAGCCGCGGCGTGCTCCGGAGCTACCGTCAGGGGATCAAGCGCCAGCGGCTCTACCGCCGGGCGGAGGTCGAAGGGCTTCTGCGGCTGGCGCCCAGTGCCACCCGCGCCGCGAACGTGATTCCGCTCCGGGCCCCGGCGCGGCGGTCCCGGATTCCGCTCGCCGAGTCCTGGATCCGGGACTGACGTGGCGACTCTCCGGCGTGCGGCCTTCCTCAACCCGGGGCGCGACCTGGCGGGCGGCGTCGAGCTCGCCCGGCGCGCGGAAGGCCTCGGCTACGAGAGCGTCTGGGTCACCCACGGCTCGGGGCGCGACTCCTTCCTCGTCCTCGCCGCCTACGGCGCCGCGACGACGCGGCTCGGCCTCGGCAACGGCGTCGTCCCGATCTACCCGCGGCACCCGGTCGCGATGGCCCAGGCGGCGCTCACGCTGTCGGAGCTGACCGGCGGGCGCTTCACGCTCGGCCTGGGCGTGAGCCACCGCGCCAGCATGGAGGCGATGCTCGGCCTCACGCTGCGCGAGCCCCTCGCCGTCATGCGCGAATACGTCGCCGTCCTCCGCGGCGCCCTCGGCGGCACCGCCGCGTTCGACGGCCGGCACTACCGCGTCAAGTGGAGTCTCGCGGTTCCCGAGCGTCCCCCGACGCCGCCGCTCTACCTCGCCGCGCTGTCCCGGAACATGCTCGAGCTGGCCGGCGAGATCGCCGACGGCGTGGTTCTCTGGCTCTGCTCGCCCGACTACGTGCGCGACGTCGCCGTGCCCGCGCTCGGGCGCGGGCGCGCGCGGGCCGGCAAGACGCTGGCCGGCTTCGAGATCGTCGCGGCGGTGCCGCTGGCGATCTCGGACGACGCACCCGGCGCCCTCACCGCCTTCCGGGCCGAGCTCGCGCGGTACCTCACGCTGCCGTTCTACCGCGCCATGCTCGAGGCGAGCGGGCTCGGGAAAGAGCTCGCCCTGTTCGATCGCAGCGGCGAGGTGGCGGAGGGGCTGACCCGCGCGGTCGGCGCCGTCGGCGGCGCCGAGGCCGGGCGGTCGTTCGTCCGCGCCTATCGCGAGGCCGGCGTGACGTTGCCCGCGATCCGTCCGATCACTTTCCCCGACGCTCCGTGGTATCGCCGCACCCTCGAGGAAGCCTCGCACTGGTGACGCGCATCACGGTGCTCGTCGCGCTGCTCGCGACGGCGTGCGCCACCGGTCATCCGGAGCGTGCTCGGACCCTGCCCGCCGATCGCAGCGCCGCCGTCCTGTACGTCGCCCTCGGCGACAGCACGGTCGAGGGTGTCGGCGCCTCGAGCCCCGACCGCAACTACGTGAGCCGGCTGCACGAGCGCCTGCGCGCCGTGTATCCGAGCGCGCGCGTCGTCAATCTCGGCGTCGGCGGCGCGACCTCGGCCGACGTGCTCCTGCGCCAGCTCGACCGGGCGATCGGGCTGCGCCCCGACCTGGTCACGCTCTCGATCGGACCGAACGACATCACCACGCGGGTGCCCGTGACGGGGTACGAGAAGAATCTGGACACGATCCTCGGGCGCCTGCGCCACGAGACCACCGCGGTCGCCGTCGTCAACCTGATCCCCGACCTCGCGGTGACCCCGCGCTTCAGCCGCAGCCGCGAGCGGGAAGCGGTCGGGCGTCTGACCGTCGGGTTCAACGAAGCGCTCGTGCGGACGGGCCGCGCGCACGGCGCCGAGCTGGTGGATCTCTACGCCGCCAGCCAGCGCGAGGTTCCCATCCAGCCGGAGCTCATCTGGTCGGACGGCTATCATCCGTCCGACGTGGGCTATGCGCGCTGGGCGGAGCTGGTATGGACGGGCGTCGAGGCGCGAATCGCCGTCAAGTAAATGGAGAACCGCGGCCGCCGAATCAAACCGTAGCGTCGCGTCGTGATACAACTGTAGGCGCATGCGGGCCTACGTGGTGTCCCGCCTCGCCCAGACCGCGCTCGTCGTTTTTCTCTCGCTCACCGCCGTCTTCGTCATGGTGCGGCTCTCCGGCGATCCCGTCCTCCTCTTCATGCCGATGGACATCCAGGCCAAGGACGTGAACGAGTTCCGCCAGCGCCTCGGCTTCAACGATCCGCTGCCGGTGCAGTACGCGCGCTTCGTCGGCGGCGCGGTGCGCGGCGATTTCGGCGAGTCGCTCCGCTACCGGCGCGACGCGATGGGCCTGGTACTCGAGCGGCTGCCGGCCACGCTCCTCCTGGCCGGCACCTCGCTGCTCCTGACCTTTGCCGTCGCGGTGCCGCTCGGCGTCGTCTCGGCGGTGCACCGTGACGGCCTGCTCGATCACCTCGGGACGATCTTGACGGTGCTGGGCCAGGCGACGCCCGGCTTCTGGCTCGGCCTGCTCATGATCTATCTCTTCTCGGTGCAGCTCCGGTGGCTGCCGACGGGCGGGATGGGCGGGGTCGCGCACCTCGTGATGCCGTCGATCGTGCTGGCGGCGTTCTACTCCGCCCGCGTCGCGCGACTCACGCGCTCGGCGGTGCTCGAGGTGCTGAGCGAGGACTACATCCTGACCGCCCGCGCCAAGGGGCTCGGCGAGGGGCGCGTGATCGGCAAGCACACGCTCCGCAACTCGGCGATCCCGATCGTGACGCTCGCGGGCCTCGAGGCCGGCCAGGTGCTCGGCGGCGCGGTGATCACCGAGACGATCTTCGCCTGGCCCGGGCTCGGTCGGCTCACGGTCCAGGCGCTCCTCAACCGTGACTTCCCCGTCGTCCTCGCCGCGGTCTTCTTCATCTCGCTGATGTACACGCTGATCAACCTCGTCGTCGACCTGGCCTACGGCTGGCTCGACCCCCGCGTCCGTCTGACATGAAAAAATGGCTCGGGATGAGCTTGACGCTGGCGGTGCTTCTCGCGGCGCTCGGCGCCCCGTGGCTCGCCCCGCACGATCCGCTCCGGACCGACTTCCCCCAGAGCCTCCGACCGCCGGGAGCGGCCGGCCATCCCCTCGGCACCGATCAGCTCGGCCGCGACCTCCTCGCGCGCGTCCTGCACGGGGCGCGCTTGGCGCTCTTCATCGGCGGCTGCACCGTCGTCCTCACCGCGGTCGTCGGCGGACTGCTCGGCCTCGTCGCCGGCTTCGTCGAGCGCTGGCCCTCGACCGTGCTCATGCGCATCGTCGACGTCCAGCTCTCGTTCCCCTTCATCCTGCTGGCGATGACGATCAACGCCATCGTCGGGCTCGGCCTGCGCAACATCATCCTGAGTCTTTCGGCGGCGGGATGGGTCGTGTATGCTCGCGTCGTGCGCGGCGAGGTGCTCTCGGTCAAGCAACGCGACTACGTCCAGGCCGCGGCGGCGCTCGGCGTGGGCCGGACCCGGCTCCTGTTTCGCCACGTGTTGCCCAACGTCGCGCCGTCCATCATCGTGGTCGCGAGCCTCCAGTTCTCGTCGTTCATCGTCGCCGAGGCGGCGATCAGCTTTCTCGGATTCGGCGTCCAGCCTCCGACCCCCGCCTGGGGCAGCATGCTGTCCGAGAGCCGCGATTTCCTCTACGTCGCCTGGTGGCTGGCGGCGTTTCCGGGCGCGGCCCTCGCGCTGACCGCCCTCGGCGTCAACCTGCTCGGCGACTGGCTGCGCGACACCCTGGACCCGAAGCTCCGGGTCTGACGGGTTTCCACGCCGCGGCATGGCCACCAGCCACTTCTTCGCGTACCTCTCGCGCATGAAGTTCATCCGCCGCTGGGGACTCATGCACAGCACGTATCCGGAGAACATCCAGGAGCACAGCCTGCGCGTGGCGCAGATCGCCCACGCGCTCGCCATCATCCGCAACCGGCTCTTCGGCGGCGACGTGAGCCCGGAGCGCACCGCGGCGCTGGCGCTCTACCACGACACCAGCGAGGTGCTGACCGGCGATCTCCCGGCGCCGGTGAAGGAATTCAATCCCGAGATCCATCGCGCCTATCACGCGATCGAGGCCGCGTCGAAGGAGAAGCTCTTCGCCCTGATCCCGGACCCCCTGAAGCCGGAC
>DASPZZ010000131.1:0-1866 GCA_035635995.1 Binatia bacterium
CCCTCAGGCACCGGCGCGCCCCGTCACGAAGTGCTCGAACCCCGGACGGACCGACACGGCGCGCCCATCGGCGTCGAGATACTGGATGCCCTCGGCGTCCCGCGTCATCCGGCCCACCGCGGTGAGCGTGGTCCCGATCGCGCGCGCGAGCCCGTCGGCCAGGCGATCGAACGCGTCGGGTGAGGCGGTGAGCAGGAGCTCGTAGTCTTCTCCGCCGCCGGTCGCCCAGGCGAGCGCGTCGCGGTCGAGCGCTCGTGCGACCGCGCGCACCGACGCCTGCACCGGGATCCGTCCGAGATCGATCCGTGCCCCGGTCCCGCTTTCTTCGCAGAGATGGCCGAGGTCGGTCGCGAGGCCGTCGGAGAGATCGATCATCGAGGTGACGCCACCGGCCTCGGCGAGCCATTGTCCCTCTCGTGTCCGCGGACGCGGCCTCAAGTGCGCGGCGGTCACGTCGGCGCGCGCGTCAGGGGCAAGGGCGGCGGGCGGAGGATTCGCCTCGAGGAGCGCCAGCCCGGCGGCCGAGCGCCCGAGCGATCCGGTGACGCCGATCACGTCGCCGGCGCGCGCGGTCGACCTGAGGAGAGGGGCCCGCATCGTCTCACCGAGAAGGGTCACGTTGATGATCCAGCCTCGAGGGGAGGCCGAGGTATCCCCGCCGACGATCGCGACGTCGTGCTCGGTCGCAAGGGCCTCCACACCCGCATAGAACGCCTCGGCCTCGTCGACGGTCACGGCCTCCGGGCAGGCGAGCGCGATCAGGCCCCACCGGGGACGCCCCCCCATCGCGGCGACGTCGGAGACGTTCACCGCGAGCGCCTTCCAGCCGATGTCCGTCGGGCTGGCCCAGCGGCGGCGGAAGTGCACGTCCTCGATGAGCAGATCGGTCGTCGCCAGCAGCAAGCTCCCCGCGGCCGGCTCGAGCACCGCGCAATCGTCGCCGATGCCCACCCGGACCGACGGCGCCCGCCGGGCCGCCCGCCGGATGATCTCGATCAGGCGTCGCTCCGTCGCAGCTCCGGGCTGGCTCATCCGGAGAGGAAATTTCTGAGAAGCTGCTTCCCCTCGATCGTCAGGATCGACTCGGGATGGAATTGGACGCCCTCGACGGGATCGCGCCGGTGACGAAGCCCCATGATCTCGCCGTCCTCGGCCCAGGCCGTGACCTCGAGCGCGTCGGGCACCGTGTCGCGCATGACGGCGAGCGAGTGGTAGCGCGTGGCAACGAAGGGGTTGCCCAGACCGGCGAACACGCCGCGGCCGTCGTGACGGATCGCGGACGTCTTGCCGTGCATCTGCGTCTTCGCGCGCGCGACCGTGGCGCCGTACGCCTGACCGATCGACTGATGGCCGAGACAGACGCCCAAGATCGGCGTCGTGGGGCCGAGACGACGGATGACCTCGAGCGACACGCCAGCCTGGTCGGGGTTGCCGGGGCCCGGCGAGATCACCACGCGCTCGGGGCGCTTGGCGACGATCGCGTCGCAGCTGAGCGTGTCGTTGCGCACGACTTCGAGCGTCGCGCCAAGCTCGCCGAGATACTGGACCAGGTTGTACGTGAAGGAGTCGTAGTTGTCGACGACAGCCAGCTTCGGGGCCTGACCGTTCACATCGCCTCCGCCATCTCGATGGCCTTGAACATCGCGCCGGCCTTCTCGAGCGTCTCGTCAAACTCTCGCTCTGGTCGCGAGTCGGCGACGACCCCGGCGCCTGCCTGCACGTAAGCGATGCCGTCTGCAATCACCACTGTGCGCAGCGTGATCGCCATGTCGAGGTTGCCGCCGAAGCTGACGTAACCGAGCGAGCCCGCGTAGACACCACGCTGGTCGGGCTCGAGCGCAGCGATGACCTCCATCGCGCGAATCT
>DASPZZ010000132.1:0-25198 GCA_035635995.1 Binatia bacterium
CTGGATCACGTGGTCAGCGCGAGTGCTGACTGGACTCTGACGACGGACCAGGCCTCCGCGCTCCAGCGCGTGTGCAGCATCACGCGCAGGATGCGGTTGATGCAGAGCCGGGGATGCCAGAGGCGGGCGTCGGTGTCGCTCATTTCGCCTTCGGCCCGCGCGGGTCCACGGCGGCGTCGCGGTGCCGATGGCACCGCGACGTTCCGCATCGATCTTCGTCGTTCACTGGAACTCTAAGAGACTGCCTGCCCTCCAGTTACTCGTGCCGAAGGCTGAGCGACGCGAACGCGCCTGTCGATCACCCCCGCCCGAGTCTCAGCTACTTCTCGTAGACGACAGAGCTGTTGACCTTCTCGCCCTTGGTGTTCGTTCCCGTGGTGGTTTGAGTTCTCGTCTTGCCGTCATTGGAAAACACCGCACGAGTCGTGGTCGTGACCTTGCCATCCTTCTTGTTGACGATCTCGATCGTGTTGTCGTTGATCTTCTTCAGCGCCGCGGTATCCCGGTTCGGATCCCCCTTGACCGGATTGTCCTTCCCGTCGAACTTGCCGCTCCATTCGTTGGCCGTGGGCTGGCCTTCGGCATTGACCCCGGTGTTCGTGAATTTCAGCCCATCGTTCGTCGCTTCGATCTTGCTGAAGTTGGGACCCTTCGGCGCGGGACCGGGATCGAATTTCGACTTCGCCAGGTTCAGCTTCCAGTTTCCGCTGAACATGTCCGCCGCAAGCGTCGCGTTCATTCCTGCACAGAAAGCGATTGCCGCCAGAATGGATATTGCTCGTTTCATTAGCGGTTCCCCCCTGTCTTGAATCGATCAAGTGAACACCCGCATCCGCGATTAGCCTGTTTTTCTGCCAGACTGCCCGCCAGTCGAGACGGTCGCCGACGGCGCCAAAACCTATAAGTGATTGCTCGCTGCGGCGTCATCGGGTGTAGGTCTGCTTCGGGCATGCGTCAATCGACAAACTGGCGAGTTCATTCGGAGGTGGATGGAGCCATCACATGACTTAACGGGCGGCGCCCTACTCTTTTCGGCACCCATTGTCCCTCCCGGAACGCAGTCCGACTTCGGCCACGACGTCCACGCAATCGCGCTTTGCTCCGCTAACGTTGCGACCTGGCCGCTGCTTGCGTCAGTCTGATCCGTCAGGAACGCGACCACGTCGTCGTAATCGGCATTGTCATAGATCCCTGTGATCCAAGTCGGGTCGGTGGGGCTTGCGTAGGCCAGAGAAACGAGGCCAGCGAGAGTTCCTGCGACCACAGACGCGGTCAACCTCTGAAGAAGCTTTGAATGTTTGAGACTCTTCCAGTAGAAGACGGGGCTCTCGAAGGGTACACGAACCCGCGCTCGGAGGATCGCGACCTCCCTTTAACGCCGGTCGGTCAAGAGTGCGAGAATCGTATGGCCACATCCTTTGGGTTGTCAAGGCAGTTCAGATCACCCGCAGGACACCGAGTCCGATCCGCCGCATGGGCACCTCGGTGCAGGATGGCTGGCGGGAGTCTAGCAGACCTGAACTATTGGCGGTGTGCTTGGTCCAATGCCTCCCACGCCGCTCGCTGCGTCGCACGCCACGGCGTCCGCTCCGACGCGGTGCCGGTCGCGCTCGTCGGCGAGTGCTCGATCCCCAGTGGTGTACAACGCGGGCAGTCCGCTACTACCAACTCAGACATTGCGGCAAGTCTACTCGGCCCGGCCCTGGGGATGAAGACGCCCCGGCCTGGTCGAGCACCGGGGCGCAGGCCAGCACGCGCTACTCGATGACCTGGTCTGCCCGCAGCAGCAACGTCTGCGGGATCGTGAGCCCGAGAGCCTTGGCGGTCTTGAGGTTGAAGGCGAACGTAAAGCGCGTCGGCCGCTCGACCGGAATCTCCGTCGGTGGCGTGCCACTCAGGATCTTGACCGCGAGCGTTCCGGCTTGGGCATACATCGTCATCACCTCAGGCCCGTAGGAAACCAGGCCGCCGTCCTTCTCATAACCGGGGAACGGGACGAGCGTCGGCAGACGATGGCGCGCTGCGAGCGCCGCGATCTCTCGGCGCCCAGAATTGAAAATCGGCGAGGTCAACACAATCATGCCGCTCGGACGGTTACGCATTGCCTCTCGAAATGCAGGTCCGATTTCGGCGGTGGTGCGTGCTTCGATGGGGTACAGCGCCAGCTTCAGAATCCGCGCGGCGCGGTGGGCAGCATCAAGCTGCGCGGAACCCGTGGCGGGATCCCAGAGGACGGCCACGCGCGCCAATGCCGGTATCGTCGTCTGCAGGATCTCGAGCCATTTCCCGGCGAGCTCGGGGAAGTCCATGAATACCCCGGTGAGGTTGCCGCCGGGCCGCGGAATCGTCTTCACGAAACCCGACGCGACGGGATCACTCTCGAGGTCGAGGGCCACAACTGGAATTGTCGACATCGCGGCGTGCATCGCCATCACGCCAGACCGAGCTATGGCGAGGACCAGATCAGGACGGAAAGTCGTCAACTCTGCCGCGAGCGGCGCCAGGGCGCGGCCGTCGCCGAACCGCAGGTCAAACGCCAGATTGCGTCGTTCGACGTACCCGGCAGTGCCGAGCGCCTGGCGAAACCCGTCGAAGTTGGCCCGAAAGAGGCTGTTGTCCGCGCCTGGATAGAGCACGCCGATCCGCCAGACCTTCCCTGCCTGCTGTGCCTCGCCCGCGAGCGGCACAAGCGTGAGACCCAGCGCGAGAACGAGCCCGATCAGCCGCACGCGCACCTCACTTGGGATGGCTGGCGGGAAGTCTAGCCGAACGCCACGACGCGCACCAGCGCCCCGACCGAGGACACCGGGGCGCGCTGTGCTACCGTACCGCGTCGGTGGAGCTGCCTGGGCACGAACCCCTGAAATGCGATCGCTAGCAACATCGGGTTCTCTGCGGGGCCCTTCGGGGCCCCCCACCTTCAAATAGTCTGGCGCATCGCCGTCCGGGCCGGCAGGGTCATCCCCCGCTCCTCGGCCATGCGCGCGAGCTCCTGCGGCAGCGCGAAGCGCACGTCCTCCTCGACGACGTGGACTTCCCGCACCGAGACGCCCTGCCCGCGCAAGGCCTCCACCGTCTGGGTGACGAGGACCTCCGGCGTCGAGGCGCCGGCGGTGATGCCGATCCGCTGCGCCTGCTCGAGCCATTCGGAACTGATATCGCCCACGTCGTTGATCAGGTAGGCGCGGGTGCCGGCCGTCCGCGCGACCTCCACGAGCCGGATCGCGTTGGAGCTGTTGGCCGAGCCGATCACCAGCAAGAGGTCCACGTCGTTCGCCAGTCGCTTGACGGCCGCCTGGCGGTTCTGCGTCGCGTAGCAGATGTCGTTGCGTGAGGGCCCGACGATCCTCGGAAACTTCCGGCGCAGGGCCTCGATCACGTCACGCGTGTCGTCCACGGAGAGCGTGGTCTGCGTCAGATAGGCGACCTTGTCGGGGTTCGGCACCTCAAGCCTCTCGGCCTCGGCGGCGCTGGCGACGACGAAGATGCGATCCGGCGCCTCACCGAGCGTGCCGATGACCTCGTCGTGGTCCTGGTGGCCGATGAGCACGATCGAGTAGTTCTCGCGCGCGTAGCGGATCGCTTCCAGGTGCACCTTGGTGACGAGCGGGCACGTCGCGTCGATCGCGCGGAGGCCGCGCCGGCGCGCGTCCTCGCGAACCGCCGGCGAGATGCCGTGGGCGCTGAAGACGACCGTGGCCCCGTCCGGGACCTCGTCGAGCTCGTCCACGAAGATCGCGCCCTGTTGCCGGAGCGTCTCGACGACGAGCCGGTTGTGGACGATCTCGCGCCGGACATAGACGGGAGGCCGGCACACCGACAGCGCCAGCTCGACGATGTCGATCGCCCGCTCGACACCCGCGCAGAAGCCGCGCGGGCCGGCCAGGAGGATCTCGGAGATGGGGGCTTTCATGGTCGTCCCTGCCTCATCGAAAGTAGTATGACACGCCGCCGACGACGACGTGGGATTCCCAGGGTCTTCACGACGCGATGAGCACCTTGAGGGCCTCGCCCTTCGCCATGAGCTCGAGCGCCCGCCCGACCTCTTCGAGCGGCATCCGGTGGGAGACGAGGCTGTCGGGGACCAGCGCGCCCGATGCCAGGGCCTCCACCGCCCGCCGGAACATCTCGGGCGTGTGATGGAAGGCGCCGAGGAGCGTCAGCTCCTCGTAGTGTGTCCGCCGCGTGTCGAGGCGGATCGAGGTTCCGGGCGCGCAGCCGCCGAAGAAGACCACGCTCCCGCCCCGCCCTACCGCTTCGACGGCTTGCTCCCAGACCTCGGGCTTGCCGGTGGCGTCGACGGCGATTTCCGCGCCGCGACCGCCGGTGGCGCCGCGAATGTCTTCGACGATATCGTCCGAGGTCGCGGCGTTCAGCCAGCGAGCGAACCCCAGGCTTTTCAGGCGATCGAACCGCCATCCCGATTTGCCGACCATGACGACCCGCGCCTTGCGTGCCGCCGCCAGCATGCCGAGCAGGCAGCCCAGCGGCCCGTGGCCGAACACGACCACCGTCTGTCCGGACTCGACCCGGGCGCGCTCGATCGCCAGGAGCGCGCACGCGAGGGGCTCGGCGAACGCGGCGCGCTCGGCCGGGAGCGACGCCGGCAACGGAACGACGTTGCGTGAGACGAGACGCGGGGGCAAGACGATGAACTCGCCGTACGCGCCGTTGACGAACAAGAGGTCCTCGCAGAGATTCGGCCGCCCGGCCAGGCACGAGGGACAGCTCGCGCACGGCGCCGAGTTGGCCGCGACCACGCGATCGCCCTCACGGAACCGCGAGACGCCCGGCCCCACCGCGGTGACGGTGCCGGCGAACTCGTGGCCGAAGACGGTGGGAACCTTCGGGATCATCACCGGGTGCCCGCGGCGCAGGGTCTTCACGTCGGTGCCGCACGTCAGCGCGGCGTCGATCTTCAAGACGAGCTCGCCGGACGCCGGCGCCGGCACCGGCAGCTCCTCCCGCCGAAGGTCGCCCGGGCCGTGGAACACCATCGCCCTCACGGCGTCACGTACACCTTCAGCGCTTCGCGGCGACGCATCAGGTCGACGCCGTTCGCCAGGCTTTCCAGCGGCACGCGGTGCGTGATGAGGCGCTCGACCTCGATGCCGCCGCCGGTGACGAGACCAAACGCCTCGGCCAGGTCGGACGGGGACGCCGAATAGGTCGCGGTGAGCGTCAGCTCTCGGTGGTAGAGAGTCTCGAGGCGCAGCGGAAGCGCATCGCCGCCGCCGCCGGCGAAGTAGTGGACGGTCCCGCCGTCGCGCAGGGTCTCCGCCGCCCACGGCAGCACCTCCGAGCCGCCCCCCGTGAGGATGACGTGATCGGCGCCGCGGCCGGCGGAGAGCTTCCGCTGAGCCTGCGCGGCGACCTCCAGCGGCCCGCTGGCGTCGGCGCCCAGCCGGCCCGCGAGGACGGCGCGGTCGGGCAAGGGATCACAGCCGACGACCGCGGCTCCCGCCCGCTTGAGCAGCTGGACGAAGAGACAGCCGATCGACCCGAGCCCGACCACGACCGCGGTGTCGCCGGGCTGGATCCGCGCCCGCCGCACCGCGCGCACGCAGCAGGCCAGCGGCTCGACGAACGACGCGGCCTCGTCGCGCACGTGCGCCGGAACGCGGAACATCGCGTGGCGCACGTTGGGCGCCGGGACGCGCACGTACTCGGCGAACCCGCCGGGGTCGAGGTTCGAGGCCTTGAACGCGGCGCACATCGACTCGCTGCCGCGGCGGCAATAGTGACAGTCGCCGCACGGCACGTGGTGGGCCGCCACGACGCGGTCCCCCACCGCGTAGCTCGACACGCCGGCGCCGACGGCCGCCACCTCGCCTACCACCTCGTGCCCGAAGACCGCCGGGACCTTCGTCGCGGGATCGACGATCTTGGCGATGTCCGACCCGCAGAGACCGCAGCCCCTGAGGCGCAACAAGACCTCGCCCGCGCCGATCGCGGGTGTGGGCCAGTCTTCGGCGACGAGCCGACCGGCCCCGCGGTAGACGGCGGCCTTCACGCCTGGCACCCACGCCGAGCGCCGGCGGTGCCGAACCGCGCCGCCGCCCAGCAGCGGAACGCGATCGCGACCTTGCGGCGGGTCGGCACCGTGATGCGATCGCCGAAGACCCGGAATCGCCGCGCCTCGATCTCCTCGAGCAGGGCGAGATAGATCCGCCCCATGATCTGCGCCGGCACGAGCGACCGCGCGTCCACGGTCGGGAAGCTCTCCTGCGCGGCGCGGTAGTACCGTCGCGCTCGCTCCGCCTGGTGGCGCATGAGCTGCACGAACGGCTCGGAGTACCGGCCCGCCCGGAGGTCTTCGGCGGTCACGCCGAACTTCCGGAGATCGTCCTGTGGCAGGTAGACCCGCCCGACGCGCGCGTCGGCGCCGACGTCCCGGATGATGTTCGTGAGCTGGAGCGCCGTGCCCAGGTTGACCGCGTACTCGCGCGCGCGGGGATCCGTGTAGCCGAAGATCTCGATACAGCACAGGCCGACGGCCGAGGCCACGCGATAGCAATAGGGATAGAGATCCTCCGCGGTCTCGTACCGGGCACGGTCGAGGTCCATCGCGACGCCGTCGATGATCGCCAGGAGCGCGTCACGCGGGATCGCAAAGGCGCGCACGGCCTGCGCCAGCCGCGACGCGATCGGCTCGGCCGGCAGGCCGCCGGGCTCGTAACAGAGCGCGACGTCACGACGCCAGCGATCGAGCGCGCGGCGCTGGTCCGCGAGATCGGCGCCGCGCTCGCCGCCGAGGTCGGCGATGTCGTCCACGGTGCGGCAGAAGGCGTACACGGCGTACAGCGCGTCCCGGCGGGGCTTGGGCAGTGCGAGGAACGCGTAGTAGAAATTGGAGCGGCTCTTGCGCGTCAGGCGCGCCGCCAGGTGCCCGATCACGCGATCTTCCGCGCGAGCGTGGCGTATCCGTGCTCGACGAACCAGTCGGTCGCGTCACGGAGCGCCGCGCGCACGTCGGTCTGTGGCAATCCGAGCTCCCGCACGGCCTTCGCCGGGCTGAAGAACATGCGCTTGCGGGCCATGCGCACCGCGGTCAACGGCACCGCCGGAGCGCCGCCGGTGAGGCGCGCCGCCACTTCCATGCAGCCCGCGGCGAGCCAGGCCACGGCGTACGGGATCCGGAGGCGCGGCGGGCGGCTCCCGGCGATCTCGGCCAGCAGCGCCCCGATCTCGACGAGCGTGAGGTTGGCGTTGCCGAGGATGTACTTCTCGCCGACCCGGCCGCGCTCGGCGGCCAGGAGGTGGCCGCGCGCGACGTCGCGGACGTGGACCAGGTTCAGCCCCGTGTCGAGCGTCGCGAACATCTTTCCCCGGAGGAAGTCGACGACCATCTGGCCGGTCGGCGTCGGCTTCACGTCCCACGGCCCGATCGGCGTCGAGGGGTTGACGATCACCACCGAAAGCCCCTTGAGCGCGAAGCCGAGGGCGACCTGCTCGGCGAGGAACTTGGAGGCCTTGTACGGGCCCACCATGTCGGCGAGCGTGACCGGCGTCGTCTCCGTGCCGGGCGTACCGTCCTTGGGAATGCCGAGCGCGCCGACACTCGAGGTGTAGACCACGCGCCGCACGCCGGCGTCGGCGGCGGCCTCGAGCACGGCGCGCGTGCCCTCGACGTTGGCCCGGTAGATCTCCTCGGGCCGGCGGGCCCAGAGCCGGTAGTCGGCGGCGACGTGGAAGACGGTCCGCGCTCCCTGCACGGCCCGCCGGACCGACGCGGCGTCGACGAGGTCGCCCTCGAACACGTCCACCGCGAGCCCCTCGATCGCGCGACGGTCGCTACGCGGCCTTGCCAGCACGCGGACCGTGGCGCCCTCGCGCAGCAGCTCGCGGGCGACGTTGGCGCCCACGAAGCCGGTGGCCCCGGTGACTAGAGCGTCGGGGTGGCTCGAGGTCATGAACGGGTCCTGGCGATACGGCCGAGGGCGGCCGCGACGGCCTTGAGCGCGGCATTGGTTCCGCTCATGAGCCTCATCGCCTCGGAGATGGCGCGTGGGCGCGACAGCGCCACGCGCACGGCCCGCGCAGTCCGCACCCGTCCGTCGGGCTCGACGACCGCGGCCAGATCGGCCGAGACGCCGCGGCTCGCCGTGTCCGACACCGCGCGCACGACGGCGGCCGCGAGCCCGCGTGCCCCGGCCCACTCGAGGATCGGCGCGGACTCCATGTCGCAGGCGAGCGCACCGGTCTCGACCCAGAGCCGCGCCTTCCGCTCCGGGGTCGCCACGATCTCCTCCACCGTCACCAGGGTTCCCGCGCGACGGAGCCCGGGCAAGGCGACCGTCGGGTGACGCCCATTTGGGGTCACCACCGCTTCGGGCACGACGAGGTCGCCTTCGGCGAGGTCGGGCGAGAGCCCGCCACAGACGCCGGCCGAGATCACGAGCGAGCCCGGCGCGGTTCCGGCGGCGCGCGGCTCGAGATACGCGGCGCGAGGTCCCGCGCAGACGAGCTCGAGCACGCCCCCGCGGTAGTGCGGCCACTGGCTGCCGGCGACACGCGCGAGGCCCAGATGCCGGGCCAGGCCCCGGGCTTCGAGGTCGATGGCGGTGACGACGAGGACGCGGGTCACGCGCCCCTGGATGGCGTGGGGCCGGAACCCTTCTCGGGGTGGTCCGCGGCTTTGGCCGCTTCCTTGGCGCGAAGCCACGCCGCGTAAGAATTGCCCGCCGCCGTGTCCCGGCCGGTGAACCGGATCGCACGGATGTCGACATAGGAGATGGTGTGCGGCCCCGCGCCGTCGACGTCGAACATCTGGACGAACGGCACGGGCACGTCGCGGTTGCGGTTGAACAGGTACCCGACCGTCTCCGAGCCGTCGGTCTTCACCACGGTGATGTTGCCGCGGTAGTCGAACGCCTTGTCGACGACTTCTTCGAGGGACACGTCCGGTCCGATCTCGGGCGCCCAGCCTTCGGGGGTGGCTCCGTCCGTCATGGCGGAACCGGCGTCAGAAGCGCCCGGCGACCGTGGCGGCGACGGTGTCGCGGAATCCGCGCCACGAGGCGAACGTGTGGTTCACCGCCGTCGGCTCGTACCCGCAATGCACCATGCAGTCGCGGCACTTTTCGTTGCCGCTCCGCCGCCCGTAGCTCTCCCAGCGCGTGGTCTCGAGCAGCTCCTTGAAGGTCGCCGCGTAGCCCTCCTGGAGGAGGTAGCAGGGACGCTGCCAGCCGAAGACGTTGTAGGTCGGGTTGCCCCACGGCGTGCACTCGAATTCTCGCTTGCCCATGAGGAACTGCAGGAACAGCGGCGATTGATTGAACCGCCACCGCTTCTTCGGGTTCGAGAGCATCGTCGAGAAGAGATCGTGCGCGCGCTGGGTGCGCAGGAAATGCTCCTGGTCCGGCGCCTTGGAATAGCTGTAGCCCGGCGAGATCATCATGCCCTCGACGCCCAGATCCATCATCGCGTCGAAGAACTCGCGCATCCGGAGCGGGCTCGCGCCGTCGAAGAGCGTCGTGTTGGTCGTCACCCGGAAGCCTCGGCGGAGCGCTTCCTTCATCCCCTCCACGGCCTGGACGTAGACCCCGTCACGGCACACCGCTTCGTCGTGCTCGGCGCGGAGCCCGTCGAGGTGAACGCTGAAGGAGAGATACTTCGACGGCGTGAACAGGCCCGCCTCGAGCTTCTCCTTGAGGAGGATGGCGTTGGTGCAGAGGTAGACGTATTTGCGACGGGCGACCAGCGACTCGACGAGGCGCCCGATGTCCGGATACATGAGCGGCTCGCCGCCCGGGATCGAGACGACCGGGGTGCCGCACTCGTCGACCGCGGCGAGACACTGCTCGACGGTCAGGTGCTTCCTCAAGATTTGTGCGGGGTACTGGATCTTGCCGCAACCGGCGCAGGCGAGGTTGCAACGGAACAGCGGCTCGAGCATCAGCACGAGCGGGTACCGCTTGCGACCCGCGAGCTTTTGTCGGATGACATACGACGCCACCGCCCACATCTGTGACACAGGTACGCTCATCAGCGCTGAATCCCTCGACTCTCCGGGCCCAAGGCCGCACCCGGCTTCCGGTGGATGGACCAAATGGTCAAGGCGACTACGACGTGAATGGTCGCACCGATCGCGGCCAGCAGCAACTCACCGATCTGAATCGTCATCGCCAGATTGAACCCAAACACGGCGTAGTATAGCGCGACTCCCGGCCAGACCCGTCGTCCGGAGGCGCCGGAGACCAGCGTCAGGTACGCGCCGACCCCAACCGCGCCGACGATCACCCACCCGGCGAAGTTCGAGAGCGGCACGCCGAAGTAAACGCCGGGAGTGTCGTAGGTGAAGATCCGTCCGAGGAACCACCGGTCGCCCCGCACCGCGAGTGGGTCGATGACGACGTCGAGCGCCATCATGAGCACCCCGGTCACCGCCGCGATCGCCCATCGCGGGGCCGGCCGGCCGGCGCGTGCCATCCGGGCCAGGCAGAACGCCGCGTAGGCGAGGAACACGAAGGACAGCGAGTCGATGAACGGCACATCGGCGATGAAGAGCTCCCGGCCGCGCGTCAGGCCGGTGTAGTGATAGAGCCCGAACGGAAAGCCGGTGCGCGTGGACGAGAGCTCCGACAGCAGCGCGACCGGCCAGACGCAGCCGCCGAAGCCGAGCGTGCGCCGCCAGCCGAGATCCGTCGCGCCGGCCACCAGGAACAGCGCCAGGAACGCAAAAACATAGGGACGAAGCGTCAGGGTCGTGACGACCAGATCCATTCGAGAGGTTTCCGTAGTCGAGTCAGCATGTTACCATCACGCCCGTGAGGGACCTGCAGGACGCAATCGAGCGCGCCCGGGCGTACCTGCTTGGCCGGCAGGCTCCTGACGGCCACTGGGTCGGTCAGCTCGAAGCCAACACGACGATCACTTCCGAGCACCTGCTCTTCTGTCATCTCATCGACCGCGTGAACCGCGATCGAGAGACGCGGGCGGTGCGCTATCTGCGAGGCCAGCAACTCCCCGACGGCGGCTTCAGCCTCTTCGAGGCGGGCCCGGCCAATCTGTCGGCGACGATCAAGGCGTACTTCGCCATGAAGATGGCGGGCGTGGGGGTGGGCGATCCCGCGATGGTGGCGGCGCGCGAGCGGATCCGGGAGATGGGCGGGCCGGCGAAGGCCGACGTCTTCACCAAGATCCAGCTGGCACTTTTCGGTGAGTACGACTGGAACGGCGTGCCGACCATGCCGGCCGAGATCATGCTCCTGCCGCGGCCCTTCTTCCTGTTCAACATCTACGAGATCTCTTACTGGTCGCGCACGGTCCTGGTGCCGCTGCTCATCCTGATGGACCGCAAGCCGGTCAAGTGGCTGCCCTCGCACCTCTCCCTCGACGAGCTGTGGCCGCAGCCCCGGGAGGAGACGAGCCTGCGCTTTTCGCGCGTGCCGGAGCCGTTCAGCTGGCGCGGCCTCTTCTGGAAGAGCTTCTTCATCGCCGTGGACGACGGCCTCAAGATCTGGGAACGCTTCTCGCCGCGCCCCCTGCGCAAGCGCGCGATCGAGACGGCGCGCGTGTGGCTCGAGGAGCGGCTCGCCGTGCCGGGCGGACTGGGCGGGATCTACCCGGCGATGGCGAACTCGATCCTCGCGATGCGGCTCCTCGGGTACCCGGACGATCATCCGCTCGTGATGGGACAGATCAAGGAGATCGAAGCGCTCGCCGTCGAGGACGGCAACGCGCTCCACTATCAACCCTGCCCCTCGCCGGTGTGGGACACCGCCCTCGCGATCAACGCGCTCATCGAGAGCGATCTTCCACCCGACCACGCGGCGGTGCGCCGCGCCTCGGAATGGCTGATCGACCGGCAGATCTTTGTCCCCGGCGACTGGCAGGTGAAGCGGCCGCACGTGCAGCCGGGCGGCTGGGCATTCCAGTACGACAACGTCTTCTATCCGGACCTCGACGACACGGCGATGGTGGTGATGGCCATCGAGAAGGTGAAGGGGCTCGACGGCGACGTGGCGCAGACGGCCAAGGAGCGGGGGCTCGGCTGGTTCCTCGGCATGCAGGGCGCGGACGGCGGCTGGGGCTCCTTCGACGCCGACAACAATCGGCTCTATCTCAACCACATCCCGTTCGCCGACCACGGCGCCCTGCTCGATCCGTCGACGGAGGACTTGACCGGCCGCGGGCTCGAGCTCCTCGGCACGCTCGGCTACCGGAAGGACTTCGAGCCCGCCCAGCGCGCGATCGACTTCCTCCGCCACGCGCAGCGCCACGACGGGCCGTGGTACGGCCGCTGGGGCGTGAACTACATCTACGGCACGTGGTCGGTGCTGCGCGGTCTCGCCGCGATCGGCGAGGACCCCCGCCACGAATACGTCCAGCGCGCGGTCCGCTGGCTGGAGCGCCACCAGAACAAGGACGGTGGGTGGGGCGAGACCTGCGAGAGCTACGACGACTACGAGTTCGCCGGCGTCGGCCAGTCGATCCCGAGCCAGACCGCGTGGGCGCTGCTGGGCCTCTTCGCGGCCGGGCGCACCAGCGGCCCGGCCGTCGAGCGCGGCGTCAACTACCTGCTGCGGACGCAGCGCGACGACGGCTCGTGGGATGACGCCCTCTGGAACGGGACGGGCTTCCCGCGGGTCTTCTACCTGAAGTACCATCTGTACGCGCAGTACTTTCCCCTCTGGGCGCTGGGAATCTACCGCCGCGCGCATGCCTGAGCGGCCGCTCTCGCCGGCGCTGCGCCCGTTCGACGCCGTCGGTGGCTGGACGATCGCGGTCGTCGATTCGCTCGGACGGTTCGGCACCTTCTTCGGGGAAGCTCTCGGCGCCGTCGTCACGCCGCCGTTCAAGGTCCGCGCGTTTCTCGACCGGATCAACTTCATCGGCTACCGCTCGCTCCTGATCATCCTGCTGACCGGCGCGTTCACCGGGATGGTGCTGGGGCTCCAGATCTACCTGACCCTCGTCCGGTTCGGCTCGGAGGCGTTCCTCGGCCCGGCCGTCGCCCTCTCGCTCATCCGAGAGCTCGGCCCCGTGCTGGCGGCGCTGATGGTCACCGGCCGCGCCGGGTCGGCCCTCACGGCCGAGCTCGGCATCATGCGCATCACCGAGCAGATCGACGCGCTCACCGTCATGGCGCTCAACCCGATGCGCTACCTGGTCGCGCCCTCGATCCTGGCCGGGCTGGTGACCTTCCCCCTGATGACCGCGATCTTCGACGTGGTGGGGATCTTCGGCGGCTACCTGGTCGGGGTGAAGCTTCTCGGTCTGTCGGAGGGTACGTACTTCGGCGAGATGCAGACGTTCGTCGACCTGAACGACATCATGACGGGCTTCTGGAAGTCCGTCTCCTTCGGCGTCATCGTGACGTGGGTCTGCACGTACAAGGGATTCAACGTCGGCCACGGCGCCGAGGGCGTCGCGCGCGCGACGACGCAGGCGGTCGTCCTGTGCTCCGTGCTGATCCTCGTCTGGGACTACTTCATGGGATCGATCCTCCAATGACGGCCGATGATTAAGGTCGAGGGGCTCACGAAGTCCTTTGGTCGCCAGAAGGTGCTGCGCGAGCTCTCCCTCGAGGTCCCGACCGGCTCCATCACCGTCATCATCGGGCGCAGCGGCGGCGGGAAATCGGTCTTCCTCAAACACCTGATCGGCCTGCTGCGCCCCGACGGGGGCCGCATCCTCGTCGGCGGCGTCGAGATCACCGGGCTGCGCGGGCGCGCCCTCGACGAGATCCGGCGCTTCTACGGCGTCGTCTTCCAGGGGGGCGCGCTGTTCGACTCGCTGTCGTGCCACGAGAACGTCGCCTTCCCCCTCCGGGAGAAGCTGCGGACGCCCCCGGCCGAGATCGCCAAGCGCGTCGAGGCGGCGCTGGCCCAGGTGGGTCTCGAGGGGATGGGCGCCAAGTTTCCGGCCGAGATCTCCGGCGGCATGCGCAAGCGCGTGGCCATCGCGCGGGCCCTCGTGACCGAGCCGCAGATCGTGTTCTTCGACGAGCCGACGACGGGCCTCGACCCGGTGCTGGTCAATACGATCCACCACCTCATTCTGGATCTCCACCGCCGGTCCCGGTTCACGGCCGTGGTGGTGAGTCACGAGATCCCCGAGATCTTCGAGATCGCCGACACGGTCGCCATGCTGCACGAAGGCCGGATCGTCGAGGTCGGGCCGCCGGCGGCGATCCAGGCCTCGGCCAACCCGGTCGTGCGAAGATTCATCAGGGGCGAGCCGGACCCCTCGGAGGGACGTTGATGGAGCAATCGCGCGTCAACATCGCGGTGGGAATCTTCGTCATCCTGGGGATGGTGGCGCTGGGGTACCTCTCGATCAAGCTCGGCCAGGTCTCGTTCCTGGGCGGCCGCACGTACGCGTTGACCGTCGACTTCCCGTCGGTGGGAGGGCTGAAGGCGGGCTCGACGGTCGAGATCGCGGGGGTCGAGATCGGGCGGGTCGAGTCGATCGGCCTGGCCGACTACCAGGCCCGTGTCACGCTCCGGGTCCAGTCCAGTATCAAGCTTCAGGAGGACTCGATCGCGTCGATCAAGACGAAGGGGCTGATCGGCGAGAAATACATCCGCATCAGCCCGGGCGGATCGGACAAGGTCATTCCTCCGAACGGAAAAATCCGTGAAGTCGAGGCGCCCGTGGATTTCGAAGAGTTGCTGTCCAAGTACATCTTCGGCAAGGTATAGGTGTGGGAGGTTCGTCGATGGTCCTCTTCGCGCGCGCGCTCGCGCTGGTCGTCGGGCTCCTTCTCGCCCTCGCCGTTCCGGGGCGCGTCTGGGCCGGAGCGCCGACCGATCAGCTCCGCTCCCAGATCGATCGCGTGCTCAAGGTCCTCGAGGACCCGGAGCTCAAGAAGGAAGGAAAGGAGAAGGAGCGCAGGACCGTGGTTCGCCAGATCGCCAACGAGATCTTCGATTTCTCGGAGACCGCGCGGCGTTCCCTCGCGCGTCACTGGGCCGGCCGGACGCAGGCCGAGCGCGAAGAGTTCGTCGAGCTCTTCTCCGACCTCCTGGAGCGATCGTACATCTCGAAGATCGAGCTCTACGGCGGGGAGAAGATCCAATTCGTCGGCGAGGCCGTCGACGGCGAAGGGGCGGTCGTGCGCACCAAGATCGTCACCAAGCAGGGGACGGAGATCCCCATCGACTATCGGATGCACCGTCGGGGCGACAAGTGGCTCGTCTACGACGTCGTCATCGAGGGTGTGAGCCTCATCGCCAACTACCGCACCCAGTTCAACAAGATCATCACGACCTCGTCGTACCAGGAGCTCGTGAAGAAGATGAAGACCAAGCAGGAAGAGTTCCTCCAGGCGGAGAAGAGGACCTCACAGCGTTAGGGCGGAGCGTAGTGTCCGGCGCTCGCCCCGCCGATCCCGTACGCGCCGCGCCCCATCCGGGACCGGTTCAGGCAAGGCGCCTGAGCCGAGCGAAGGCATCGTTTCCGGAAAATGTCCAGCGCCGTGCTAAACTTCGTCCAGAATTGAGCCGCGCCGATCGAGTAACACCTGAGGAGGCGTCCGTGGGATCCGTGAGAGTAGCCATCATCGGTGTAGGGAACTGCGCGTCGGCCCTCGTCCAGGGCGTGGAGTACTACCGGAACGCGCCGGAGGATCGGTTCATCCCGGGCTTGATGCACCCCCGGCTCGGGGGATACCACGTCGGCGACATCGAGTTCTCCGCGGCCTTCGACATCGACGAGCGCAAGGTCGGGCGCGACCTCGGCGAAGCGATCTTTCAGGCGCCGAACAATACGGTGCGCTTCGCGGACGTCAAGCCGCTCGGGGTGCCGGTCCAGCGCGGGATGACGCACGACGGCCTCGGCCAGTACCTCTCGCAGCTGATCAAGAAGGCGCCGGGCTCCACGGCCGACATCGCGGGCACCCTCCGGGACACCGCCACCAACGTCGTGGTCAACTTCCTGCCGGTCGGCAGCGAGATGGCGACGAAGTGGTACGTCGAGCAGATCCTCGACGCCGGGTGCGCGTTCGTGAACTGCATCCCCGTGTTCATCGCGCGCGAGGCCTACTGGCGCCGGCGCTTCGAGGAGCGCGGGCTGCCGGTGGTCGGCGACGACGTGAAGTCTCAGGTGGGGGCGACGATCATCCACCGGGTGCTGACAAAACTCTTCATGGACCGCGGCGTGCGGCTCGACCGGACCAGCCAGCTGAATTTCGGTGGCAACACCGACTTCTACAACATGCTCGAGCGCGACCGGCTCACGTCGAAGAAGATCTCGAAGACGGACTCCGTCCGGTCGCAGCTCGGCCACGAGCTGCCCGGCGACGCGGTCCACATCGGCCCGAGCGACTACGTGCCCTGGCTCGCGGACCGCAAGTGGGCCCACATCCGGCTCGAGGGCAGCGGCTTCGGCGACCAGCCCATCAACGTGGAGCTGAAGCTCGAGGTGTGGGACTCCCCCAACTCCGCAGGCGTCGTCATCGACGCGATCCGGGCCTGCAAGCTGGCACTCGACCGCGGGATCAAGGGCGCCCTGTTCGCTCCGTCGGCCTATCTGATGAAGTCACCGCCCGAACAGTGGGCCGACGACACCGCCCGGCAGCGCCTCGAGCGGTTCATCGCCGGCGACGAGTAGGTGCCGCTCGCCCAACTGATCGGCCGCCCGCTCCGCGCGCTGGTGCGGATCGCCTGCGCGCGGCCGGCGCTGACCGTCGCGCTCGCCGCCGCCCTGGCGCTCGTCTCGGTCGTCTACACGCTCGAGAACCTCACCTTCGCCACCTCCACCCGCGCCCTGCTGCCGCCGGGCCGGCCCTACGTCGAGCGCTACACGCAGTACGAGCGCGAGTTCGGGGACCTCGACAGCATCGCCATCGTCGTCGAGGCGCCCTCCCTGACGGAGGCGACGGTCTACGCGACGCGCCTCGTCCGTAAGCTGCGCGCCGACAACGTCCCGCTGAAGCGGATCTCGTACCGGATCGACCCCAAGCAGTTCGAGGGGCGGGGCCTGCTGTACCTGTCGAAGGAACGGCTCGTCAAGATCCGCGAGGCGGTCTTCGATTACCAGGAATTCATGGAGGCGTTCGCGGCTCGTCCGACGCTCGACCAGCTCGCCGACGGGATGGCGACCCAGATCGCGACCGCGTTCGTCTCGAATTTCATCGACCTCGGCCTCTCCGAGGGCAAGGGCGCCGCGGACCTTCGATTCGTGCAGGACCTGGTCGCCCAGATCTCGGCCCGCCTGGAACGGCCGGGAGCGTACAAGTCGCCCTTCGGGACGCTCTTCGCGGTCGAGGGAGCCGACAGTCCCGGCGCCGGCTACTTCCTGTCCGAAGACCAACGCCTCCTCTTCATCCTGGCCGAACCCGAGACGCAGCGCGGGAGCTTCACCGGCGACCAGCGCGCCATCGAGGGGATCCGCACCGTGATCGCGTCGCTCAAGCGCGACTTCCCCGACGTCTCGGTGGGCGTGACCGGCAAGCCCGCCCTCCAGAACGACGAGATGGTCGCGGCGTTCCGCGACAGCGGGCGGGCCACGGTGCTCGCCTTCGCCCTCACGCTCGGGCTCCTGCTCGCCGCCTTCCTGCGCGTCGGCAAGCCCGTGCTGATGCTCCTCGTCCTGGCCACGAGCCTCTGCTGGTCGATCGGCATCGCGACCCTCGTGATCGGGCACCTCTCGCTCTTCTCGGTCATGTTCATCTCGATCGTGATCGGGATCGGTATCGACTACGGCATCTACTTCCTCTTCCGCTACGAGGAAGAGCTGTTTCTCGGTCGCAATCTCAACGAGGCGATCGAGATCACCGCCGCCCGCAGCGGCCCCGGCATGCTGCTCGGAGCGGTGACCGCCGCCGGCACCTTCTACGTCCTGTGGCTCACCGACTTCCGGGGCGTGCGCGAGCTCGGCTTCATCGCGGGCACCGCCCTTCTTCTCGCCTGGCTCGCGATGATGACGGTGTTCCCGGCGATATTGGTCCTCGTCGACCGCCGGCACGCCGGCCGGCCGACCGGTACCATCCCGCGGGCGATCGCCCTGGAGCGCGTCCACGTGCCGTTCGTCGAGCGGCTCGTCGCCTACCCGAAGACGGTGGTGCTCATGGCGGTCGCGCTGACCGCCGTCTCCGCGTGGGGCCTCCGCTACATCCAGTTCGACTACAACCTGCTCAACCTGCAGGCCTCCGGGACCGAGTCCGTCGTCTGGGAAAAGCGCATCCTGGCGACGGCGGGACGCTCCGGCTTCACGGCCCTCGCGAGCGCGGACTCGCTCGACGAGCTTCGGCGCAAGAACGCGGCCTTCCGCGCGCTCCCGAGCGTCTCAGAGGTGGACTCGGTGCTGCTGCTCATTCCCGAGGACCAGCCCGCGAAGCTCAAGATCATCGGTGACTTCGCGCCCCTGGTCCTGCCCGTCCGGGTGGGTCGGTCGACCGCCGTAGACCCGGTGCGGCTCGCGAACTCGCTCGAGACGCTCAAGCGCCGCTTCGACATCGCGGCGAACGAGGCGCCGGAGGGCGAGATCAGGACGAAGCTCAGGCTCGTCGCCGAGGACCTCGGGCGGCTGATCGTGAAAATCCGCCAGACGGATCCCCAGGTGAGCGAGCCCGCGCTGACGCTCCTGCAGACCCAGGTCTACCGCGACTTCGTCCGGAGCTTCCAGCGGCTCCAGGGGAACCTGGCTCCCCGGCCGATCGGTCTCGCCGACGCCCCGACAGAGCTCCGGGCGAAGTTCGTCAGCGATGGCGGGCGGTTTCTCATGCAGATCCACCCGGCGGTCGACATCTGGGATCGCGACGGCGCCCGGCGCTTCGTGAGCGATCTCCGATCGGTCGACCCCGACGTGACCGGGACGCCGGTCATCACGTACGAAGCGCTGGGCCTGATGGAGCGCGCCTACCAGCAGGGCACGGTCTACGCCATCCTGCTCGTCAGCCTGGTCACGGCGCTCACGCTGCGCCGGGTCCGCGAGACACTGCTGACGCTCCTTCCGCTCGGCCTCGGCCTGATGTGGGCGTTCGGCCTCATGTACTTCTTCGATCTCAAGTTCAACATGGGCAACGTCTTCGGGCTTCCGCTGATCCTCGGGGCCGCGGCGGAGTACGGCCTGAACATCGTGCTCCGCTTCATGGAGGGTCGGGATCACGGCGGCCCTCTGATCGCGCGCTCGACGATGATGGCGGTGCTCGTCAGCGGGCTCACGACGATCGTCGGCTTCGGCAGTCTGATGATCGCCGATCACCGCGGCATCTTCGGTCTGGGCCTCCTGCTCACGCTGGGGACGGTCACGAGTCTCATAGCCGCCCTCATCGTCCTCCCGGTGCTCCTCAAGCTGATACCCGCACTGACCGCCACCCCGACGCCCCACCCGCTCGAGACCGAAGCACTCGCCACCGCCACCCACGACCTCGACCGAACCCGCTAACCCAAGCTCCCCCGGTCCCCCCACCAACTCCCCGAAAGACCAGTCTCGCGGCCTGTCGGGCGCGGGGGCGCCCCGCGGCGGTCTCCGCCGACCCCCCTCCGAAAACCAGTCTCGCGGACTGTCGGGCGCGGGGGCGCCCCGGCGGGGCCCGGGGGTGCGACCGGCGGAGTGGGACCCCCGAGTCCCGCCCGCAGCTCGAAGAGCTGCGAAGCGGGCGAGTGGGTGACGCAGCCGGTCGCACCCCCGGGCCCCGCCGGGGCGCCCCCGCGCCCGCCGCAACGCGCGAAACTACGCTTTGCGGACTTCGACGAGGTTGGAGTGAAAGGCGGGTCCGCCGCCGAGGTCAGCGACGCGGTCGCTGGTGAGGACGTTGACCCCGAGCCCCCCGGGCTGGAAGCGATGCCACCAGATCCCTTCGATGACGACGACCCCGGGACGCGTCGCGTCCGTGACCCTGGCGGTGAAGCGCGCGGCGCCCCGCGGGCTCTCGACGCGCACGGCGTCGCCGTCGCGGATACCGCGCGCGGCGGCGTCGGCGGCGGCCAGCATCGCCGTCGCCGCGCCCTGGCGCCGGCGCAGCAGCTCCGACTGGCTGAACGAGGAGTTCAGGAAGAACCGGTTCGGAGGCACGATGCACTGCAGCGGGAACCGTGCCGCCAGCTCGCGGTTGTCCGGGCCCTCCACGAGCGGCACGTGGGTGGGGAGCGCGGGCAGCCCCTGGCGCTCCATCCGGGCGGAGTAGAACTCCACCTTCCCCGACGGCGTCGGCGCCCCGTCGGCGAACGGCCGATAGGGGCGCGGAAGATCGACCCTCGCCCAGCCGTCCCGGACGAGCTGCTCCCAGGTGATGCCCCGCACGGTGGCGTCGCCCTTCGCCAGGAACTCGCGGATGAGGCCCTCGTCGCCCTTGGCGTAGTGCGCCTCCGCGACGCCCATCGCGCCGGCCAGGAGCCGGCTCGTCTCCCAGTTGGACTTCGCCTCGCCCTGCGGCGGAAGCACGGGCTGCGCGAGCTGGAGCGTGAGCTGGCCGAAGGAGCGATAGAGATCGAGATGCTCCATCGAGGTCGTGGCCGGCAGCACGATGTCGGCGTAGTGCGCCGTGTCGGTCATCACCTGCTCGTGGACCACCGTGAAGAGGTCGTCGCGCGCGAGTCCGCGGAGCACGAGCGTCTGGTCCGGGCAGACCGCGGCCGGGTTCGAGCTGTAGACGTAGAGCGATCGCACCGGCGGCGTCAGCGTCGGGTCCGTCAGGGCCCGCCCGAGCTGGATCATGTTGATCGTCCGGGGCGGGGGCGTCGGCATGAGGTCCGGCCGTTCGACCACCGCGTAGTCGAAGCCGTAGGCGCCGCCGGTCGAGAGCAGGGCGCCACCGTGCGCATCCGCGTAGGCGCCGGTGAGCGCGGGCAGGCACGCGAGCGTCCGGCACGTCATCGCCCCGTTCTCGTGGCGGGAGATGCCGATGCCCACCCGGATGAAGGTCCGCCGCGTGGCGCCGTAGCGGCGGGCGAACCGTACGATGGTCGCGGCGTCGAGCCCGACGATCGGCGCGACGGCCTCGGGCGAATAGGCCCGCACGTGCGCCGCGAGCCGGTCGAAGCCGAGTGTCGCGCGCTCGACGTAGCCGCGGTCGACGAGGTCCTCGGTCACCAGCACGTGCATGACGGCCAGCGCCAGCGCCGAGTCGGTGCCGGGGCGGACCATCAAGTGCTCGTCCGCCTGCTGCGCGGTCGGGGTCCGGTAGGGATCGATCGCGACGACGTGGGCGCCGCGGGCCCGCGCCTGCTTCACGAGCGTCATGACGTTGATCGTCGAGTACGACGCGTTCACGCCCCACAGCACGACGAGATCGGCGCCGACCATCTGCTCGGAGTCGTTGCCGGTCACCGCGCCGACCGTCATCCGCCAGCCGGCGTAGGCCGTGGAGACGCAGATGGAGCGGTCGAGCTGGCTCGCGCCGAGGGCGTGGAAGAGCGGGTGGCCCGCGAAGTACTGGATCTGCCCCATCGAGCCCGCGTACGAGAACGGCAGGATCGACTCGGCGCCGTCGGCGGCGATGATCGCCCGCCACCGGTCGGCGATCGTGCCGATCGCCTCGTCCCAGGAGATCGGCGCGAACTCCCCCGCGCCCTTCGGCCCGACGCGCCGGAGCGGCCGCCGGACGCGCAGCGGCGAGTGGACGCGCTCGGCGTACTCGCGCACCTTGCCGCAGATGACGCCGCGGGTGAACGGATGGTCGGGATTGCCGGTGACCGACGTCAGCCGGCCGTCCGCGACGGTCACGACGAGGCTACAGCACGACGGGCAGTCGTGAGGGCAGACCGACAGCATGGGCGCGACTAAAGGTATCATGGCCGCGGATGCTCGCCTCGCTCGCGCGGTTCAACCCGTTCAAGACCGCCGAGGCCAAGCGACTCGCCGTGCTCTTCGGCGTCGTCTACTTCGCCCAGGGCATGTGGTACCTCACCGACCAGCCGATCACGATCCTCCTCAAGGACCGCGGGCTCACCGCGGGCCAGGTCGCCGACTTCGGTCTGATCACGATCATCCCGTGGTTCATCAAGCCCGTGTACGGGCTGCTGTCCGACTTCGTGCCGCTCTTCGGCCGGCGGCGGCAGAGCTACTTTCTGCTCACCTCCGCGCTCGCCGCGGCGACCGGCCTGGCGCTGGCGTGGGGCGGATGGATCACCGACGGAGACATCTGGACCTTCGACCTGCTCGGGCTCACGACCTTCACCATCGTCGAGGGCGTCGGGCTCTTCACGCTGATGGCGCTCGGTCTGGCGTTCAACGACGTGCTGACGGACGCGATGATGGTCGAGCGCGGTCGGCCCCTCGGCCTCACCGGCGCCTTCCAGTCCGTGCAGTGGGCGTGCATCACGCTCGCGTCGGTGCTCGTGGGCGAGCTCGGCGGCCGGCTGGCGGAGACGCGCAGCCTGCGCGAGGCCTTCCTGCTCGCGGCCTGCTTCCCGCTCATCTCGCTGGGTATGGGGCTGTCCTTCGTGCGCGAGACCCCGACGCGTGCCGACAAGGCGGCGTTCGTCCAGACGTGGACGGCGATCCGCGCGACGCTGACCGGACGCGAGATCTGGATCGTCGCGGGCTTCATCTTCTTCTTCTGGTTCAGCCCGTCCTTCGGACCGGCGTTCCTCTACTACCAGACCGACACCCTGAACTTCAGCCAGCAGTTCATCGGCCGCCTGTCGGCCCTGGGTGCCGTGTCCGGCGTCGTCGGGGCCCTCGTGTACGCGCCGCTCTCCCGGCGACTGCCGCTCAAGCACATCATCAACGGCTCGATCGCCCTGGGCGTCGCCGCGACGCTCGCGTATCTCCTCTACCGCGACGCGACCTCCGCCCTGCTCATCACCCTCGCGTTCGGCCCCGTCAGCATGATCATGAACCTCGCGTTCCTCGATCTGGCCGCCCGCGCGTGCCCGCGCCACGTCGAGGCGACGTTCTTCGCCGCCCTGACGTCCGTCTTCAACCTGGGCTCGCGGTTCTCGGAAAACGTGGGCGCGCGCCTCTACGACGTGATCGGCTACGCTCCACTGGTGTACATCAGCGCGGTGATGACGGCGCTCACGTGGCTCCTCGTCCCGCTGGTCCGGATCGACGGCATCGAGGCGAGGGCACACGCGGAGGCGGCGGTGGGCGGCGAGGCGGGCGCGGGCTAGCCGTCGTTCTCCGTCGCGGAGGGCGACCCGCGCGCGGCCGCCGTGTAGCCGCGCCGGAGCCAGCGCTCGGCCCGTCCCATGTCCTCGACGCCTTCGACGTCCAGCTCGACCCAGCCCTTCCTCGCGAAGCGCCGGTGCGGGCGGACCCGGTCGTCGCCGAGCGCGCGCCTCTGATCGTCGCCGGTGAGCCGGATCCAGAGATCCCGCTCCTTCTCGCGCAGCGGAAAGCACGCGAAGAGCGTCTCGCCGACGAAGTAGCCCCAGCGCCCGAACATGGGCGTGATCCTCACGCCGGGCCAGCGCGCCAGCGTCTCGTTGAGCCGTTGCGCCGGGCCCGTACCGCCTCGCTCGAGGGCGCGACGGGTCTTGCGCCCCTTCCCCATGCCGCGGAATCGACGGTTCATTCCGGAAGCCGACGGCATTCTCCCATTGACAGCCGCGCAGTCGCCATGCGAAAAGTTTTATAGCTGATGTCGACGCGAGTGAATTTCGCCCCGGTCGAAGGGGCGGCGGGGCTCTTCACGCCCGCCTTCTGCGACTACCTGACGCGACTGCACGACGGCCTGGACGCGCGGGCGCGCGACCTCCGCGGCCGGCGGCTCGCGGTGCTGGAGCGCGCGCTGCGGCAGCACGTCCTGCCGATGCACCCATCGGCGAGCGTGGCCGGTGCCGGGACGTGGCGGGTCCCGCCGATGCCCGACGAGCTGAGGGCGCCGGGCATCGAGATCTCGGGCCCGTGCTCGATCACGTCCATGTTCATCAACGCGCTCAACCCCGGGCCCGAGGGCGAGCGCGCCGCCGGCGACCTGGACGACGACGAGGACTCGGGCGGCCATCGCCTGATCGACACCGTCCGCTCCGCCCACAACCGTCTCGCGGCCGTGAACCGCGAGCTGGCCTTCGTCGACCGCGAGCGGAACCGGAGCTACGCGATCGCCGACGGCGAGCTGCCGTTCTTCATGCATCGCGAGCGGGGCCTGCACCTCGACGAGCCGGACGTCACCGTGGACGGCGCGCCCGTCAACGCCGCGCTGCTCGGCACCGCGCTCACCCTCTTCTACGCCGGGCGCGCCCAGGCCGACCGCGGCCAGGGCATCTATTTTTATCTCCCGAAGCTCGAGGCGGCAGCCGAGGCGCGCTGGTACCGCGACCTGTTCGATCTGAGCCAGCAGCAGCTGCCCTTCCTCGGACGGGCGACGATCCGGGCGGTCGTGCTCGTCGAGTCGCTCCCGTGCGTGTACGAGATGGAGGAGATGCTCTACGAGCTCGGCCCCTACGCGGCGGGGCTCAACGCGGCGCGCTGGGACCTCAAGGCCTCGATCTTCGAGTTCGTCATGACGGATCCCGGCCAGGTGTGGCCGGACCGCTTCGGCGTTGACATCAAGACGACGCCGTTCCTGGCGAACATCTTCCGGCGGCTCGTCGCGATCTGCCTGCGGCGGGGGGCCGTCCCGATCGGCGGCATGGCCACCGCGCTCCCGAACCCCGACCCCGAGGTCAATCGCGCCGCCGCCGAGGCGATCCGCGCGGACAAGCAGTGGGAGGCCGAGCAAGGCTTCATCCGCGGCTGGGTCGCCCACATCTTCCACATGAAGACCGCCGGCGATCCGTTCAAGAAGCTGATCGGCTCGGGCTGGAAGCCGACGGCGCAGATGGCGAACCCCGACAACTACCCGGTCGTGATCAAGGCGCCCGACGGCCCCGTCACCGTGGACGGCACGCGGCGTAACGCGCGCATGCTGATC
Organism: Binatia bacterium; assembly: GCA_035635995.1. Lineage (GTDB taxonomy): Bacteria > Methylomirabilota > Methylomirabilia > Rokubacteriales > CSP1-6 > AR31. The sequence continues at coordinate 24,752 of DASPZZ010000132.1, forward strand.
GAGTACGTCGAGGGCTGGCTCGGGGGCCGCGGCGCCAAGGGCATCGACAGCCTCGAGGGCAAGCCCGGCATTCACCCGGCGCTCATGGAGGATCTCGCAACCGGTCGCATGTCGGTGGCGCAGATCGCCCAGCGCATCATCCATCGCGCGCGCGAGACCGGGACCGGCGCCACGCACGACGCCGCGCTGGTGAAGCGGCTCCTGGGCGAGGAGCTCGCCGACATCCTCGCGCGGCGCCAGGGCGCCGAGACGCACGAGCGCTATCGCAAGGCGAACAAGATCGCGATGCGCTGGATCAAGAACTACACCGAGCTGAACTTCCGGAGCCTCGGCTCGTACACTCGCGCCGAGCTCGAGCGGATCGCCGCCGCGCCCGATTCGTTCTGAGAACATGGGGGGCCTCGAAGGGCCCCCCAAGCCCCCCGCGCTCGGAGACGCCCCGGCGCA
>DASPZZ010000133.1:0-3563 GCA_035635995.1 Binatia bacterium
TCGCGGCGCCCTTGAGCGGCTTGTACTTCTTGTCCACGTCCCAGACCGGATGGTTTTCCATGTCGCGCCAGGTCGGGTGATTGTAGCTGTCGCCCGACACGATCCACTCGTGGTACTGCGCGGGCTCGAAGAACCACTTCATGAAATCGCGCGCGACATCCCCGTTCTTGCTGAACTTCCAGATCCCGAGGCTGCGCGGCACGCCGACGGTGTGGCGCCCGTTCGGTCCCGCCGGCGACGGGTGGAACCCGGTCAGCTCGGCGACCGGGAGCTTCTCCTGCTTGGCGACCACGTAATGGCTGATCGGATTGTGGATCCAGGAGCCCTTCCCCGAGTTCAGCCACTGGTTGTTCCCGGCGTTGTCCCACGAGAGCACGGCCGGGTCCATCGCGTCGTTGTAGAGGGCCTGCACGTAGTCGAGCGCGGCCTCCGTCGCCTTGGAGTTGATGGAGATCGTCTTGCCGTCCTCGGCGATGTCTTTGGCCCCGTAGCACCAGAGGATCGAGTAGAGCGTCGAGACCGAGTCGGTGGTCTGGCTGATTGCGAATCCGACGGGATTGCCGAGCTTCTTCAGCTTGCGCCCGGCGCGCAGCAGGTCGTCCCAGGTGTCGGGCTCCCGCTCGCCGATCTTCTCGAACAGGTCGATCCGGTGACTGCCGGGGAACGAGGTGTACATGAACGGCACGCCGAGCCATTGCCCTTTGACCAGGGCGTGCTCCTTCAAGAACGGATACCAGTCGCCGTGCTTCTTCGCGAGGTCGTTGGCGATGTCGGACACGTCGGCCAACCCGGGCTGGAAGAGCCAGGCGTAGTGCATCTCGAGGCTCATGATGTCGTGGCCCGACTTGCTCATGATCTCCGCCGAGAGCTTGGCGGGCATCTGCACGCTCTGGATGTGGTCGATACGCACGTTGACGCCGGAGGCCTTCGTGAATCGCTTCGCGAGCTCGCCGAGCTTCACGTCGGAGGCGGGCGCGTAGTTGACGGCGGTCAGCAGACTCAGCTCGCGCGCGGCCCAGCTTGCCGGCGCCCGGCCTGCGGCGAGGATCCCTGCCATCCCCGCGAGCGCGCGCCCGCCGGTCTTGAGGAACGCCCGCCGTCCGGAGTCTCGCCGGTGGATCCCAAAGTCGCGTACGTGTCCGCTAGCGCTCATCGTCCGCCTCCTCGCGACGGACTCTATGTTTGAGGGCGGGCGACTGTCAATTGCCGAGTGAAGCGCTCTCGGCGTCGTCGGCCTCGAGACAGGCGATCTCCAGGTCGATCGCGGCGCGGATGTCCTCGAGCTTCGCGACCAGCTCGGGGTAGCCGGCGGCGGCAAGGTCGACCTCGACCTGACACAGATGTGCGCCCGCTCCGAAGAGGCGGCGCAACCAACGCGGGTCCGACATGGCAGACGACGCCCGGCAAGACGCGTGCCGTTTCACAAGCCCGCATCGTTCTTGGCGTCGGCGTTCTGGCACCCGACTGGACGTCCGCTCGGCGTCGCACATGCGCGGACATCGTCACGGGCTCGAGAGACACCCGTCGCGTGGCTGGGGCCCCCACCGGCCGAGGTAGTTCGAGGATGCTAGGATGAACGACCGCCCGAGGCGGACGAGATGACTCGCGACTTCGGCTTTATGCCCCGCGAATGGCGCGCGCTGCGCGCGCTCCGAACACCCGCCGGGATCCAGCGGGCGCTCGAAGCGATGCCGTACCACATGGCCGGCAGCGCCTGGTCGCCACGGCGGGTGCTGCGCGAGGGAACCGCGCACTGCCTCGAGGGAGCGATCTTCGCCGCCGCGGCCTTGAGGGTGCTGGGCTTCGCCCCCTTGCTCCTCGACCTGGAAGCCGTTCAGGACACGGACCACGTCATCAGCGTCTACCGCGTGCGCGGCCACTGGGGGGCCATCGCGAAGTCGAACTTCTCGGGGCTCCGCTTCCGCGAGCCGGTCTACCGCAGCGTACGGGAGCTGGTGATGAGCTACTTCGAGAGCTACATCAATCTCCGCGGCGAGCGGACTCTGCGCGCCTATTCGCGCCCGGTCAACCTCGCGCGCTTCGATCGGAGCCACCGGGGCTGGATGACATCGGAGGGCGACCTCTGGTGGATCGCCGAGCACCTCGTCGGCGTGCCGCACACGCGCCTGCTCACGGCCGGGATGACACGCAGCCTGTCGCGGGTCGACCGGCGCTCGCTCGACGCCGGCCTGCTCGGCTACCGCGGGCACTGAGAATTCAGGGTGAGGCGTCGGGAGGCGTGTGGCCCTCGGGGGGCAGGAGCAACGCGTCGTCGCGCGGGACATAGACGGTCGTCGACTCGCTGCGCCACACGATCGCCCAGCCCATGGATCGCAGCCGCTCGTCCACCAGGGCCTGCCGGCGGTCGGTCTGACGCCGCTCCTGACCGTGCTCGACTTCGCGCAGGCGCCGGTCGCCGAGCCGGCGATCGACGATGATGGCGACCTCGTCGTTGCCGGCGAACTCCTGCTGGAGATATTCGTGAAGCTTCGCCCGGTGGCGCGACACGATGAACACCAGCTGAGCCATGGCTTGAAAAAGCGTAGCGTCATCCCCCGGCACGGGTCAAGGAAGGCGGCGTGCGTGCGATTTGATTTGGCGCCGAACCTTGGGATATAAAAGCCCTTGTGATCCGTGCCCTTCCGCTGGTCTGGCTCGTCTTCTCGCTCGGACTCCTACTCGACGCGGCGACCGCACGGGCCCAGACGACCGAAGCTGACGTCTACGTGGCTCAGGCGGTCCTCGAGTTCGACGACAAGAAGTACGACGCCGCGCTCGAGAACCTGCGCCGCGCGCTCGAGCTCGAGCCCGATCACGTCGAGGCGCTCTACTTCACCGGCGCCGTCTACGCCGCGCAGAAGCGTCCCGATCTGGCCGCGCCGTACCTCGAGCGCGCCCGCGCGAAGTCTCCTCGCGACGCCTCGATCGCGTACCAGCTGGGCCTGGTCTACTTCGCGCAACAGCAATACGACAAGGCCGAGCCGCTCCTGGAGGAAGCGTTCCGCGCCAATCCCGAGCTCGACAGTCTCGGCTACTACGTCGGGTTCCTCCGCTACCGCAAGAAGGATTACCGCGGCGCGCTCACCGCGTTTCGTGACGGCCGCTCGAGCGATCCGGAGATCCAGCAGCTCACCCGCTTCTACAGCGGTCTAGCACTCGGCGTGCTCGGCTTGCCGGGCCAGGCGGCGGCGGAGGTCGAGCAGGCGATCCGGCTGGCGCCGGGCTCGCAGCTCACGGGGCCGGCCGAGCGGTTGCGCGACACCATCGTGGCCTCGAAGGACAAGGACCGGCGGTTCTCGCTCGAGGCGCGCGTCGGGCTCACCTGGGACGACAACGTGGACGTGCGCCCGGTCGAGGACACGGTCCCGCCCATCGAGCCGCTGGTGGCCGAGATCCGGCGCCACAAGCACGAGTCGACCGGCGAGCTGTTCGGCCTCAGCGCGAACTACGTATGGTGGCGGACCACCGACTGGGAGTCGTCGGTCGGGTACTCGTTCTTCATGACGTACCAGAACGCGATGCCGGCCTTCAACGTCATCAACAATCTCGCCACCACGAGCCTG
>DASPZZ010000134.1:0-23485 GCA_035635995.1 Binatia bacterium
GCTCGGCGTCACGATGACCTCTTCCTCGATGCGCGCCGCGGACATGCCGTCGGTGGCCGGGCAATAGGTCTCGACGGCGAACATCATGCCCGCCTGCAGCTCCATCGGGTCGTCGAAGGAGTTGAGCCGGCTGATGATCGGCCGCTCGTGGAGCCCCAGACCGATGCCGTGGCAGAAGTTGAGCCCGAAGGCGGCCATCTCGCTGTCGAAGCCGATCTCCTGCGCCTTCGGGAAGGCGCGCGCGATCTTGTCGGTGGCGACGCCCGGCTTGATGAGCGCGATCGCCTCGTCCATCCACTCGCGGGCCTTCTTGTAGGCGGCGACTTGAGGCTTCGTCGCCCGGCCCACGCTGAAGGTTCGGTAGTAGCACGTGCGGTAGCCGACGAACGACATGATGATGTCGAAGAACGCCTGGTCCCCCGGGCGAATGATCCGGTCCGTGAAGTTGTGGGGGTGGGGGCTGCAGCGCTCGCCGGAGATCGCGTTGATCGCCTCCACGCAGTCCGAGCCCATCTCGTAGAGGCGCTTGGTGGCGAGCCCGACGATCTCGTTCTCGCGGACGCCCGGCTTGAGGGCCTCGAAGATGTCCTGGTAGACGCCGTCCACCATCGCCGCGGCCATGTTGAGGAGCGTCAGCTCGTCCTGACTCTTGAGCATCCGCGCCTCGAGCATCACCTGCTGGCCGTCGCGCACCTCGACGCCCAGCTCTTGGAGCGCGAAGAGAAACGGCGGCTCCACCAGATCGATGCCGAGCGGCATCCCGGCGACGCCCTCGGCGCGCAGGATGTCGCGGATCTCGGCGGCTGCCTTCTGAAAGAGCCCCGCCTTGGGCGAGACCGCGCCGCGCATGCCGACCATGCCCGCGAGGGACTGCCGGGCCGGGATCTGCGGCGTGTAGAGCCGGTGGTGGCGCGCGGCCGAGCCGAAGTCCCACACCCACGGCTCGCCGTTGCCGGTCAGGAGGCACCAGCGCGTCAGCTTGTCGCGCGCCCATTCGCCGATGACCGTGCCCGAGAGATACCGAATGTTGTACTGGTCGAACATGAGGATCGCGCCGAGGCCCGAGCGGGCCAGCGCCTGGCGCGCGCGCCCCAGCCGATAGGCGTGCAGGCGACGGAAGTCCACGCGCTCCTCGAAATCCACCTGCGTGTGACCGGGCGCCTGAAGCGGCCGGTCCCAGCGATGGCGGGGGTCCACGTCGTCGGCGGTCACGGGCCGGGGCCTGGGCGCGTCCTGCTTGCGTGCCATGGGTGCGCCTCCTCGGGGCGGTACTTTACCCCAGCTTGCGTTAGAATCCTCGCCCATGGACCTCGAACGCCCGCTCCCCACTCCGATCACGCCCGAGAGCCGACCCTACTGGGAGGGCGCGCGCGACGGCAAGCTCATGATCCCCAAGTGCCGCGCCTGCGGGAAGCCCTTCATGTACCCGCGCGTCGCGTGCCCGTTCTGCGCCTCGCGCGATATCGGCTGGGTGCAGGCGACCGGCCGCGGCCGGCTCTTCTCCTTCGAGATTGCCCACCAGATCCTGAACAAGGCCTTCAAGGTGAAGACCCCCGTGGTGCTGGCCATGGTCGAGCTCGAGGAGGGACCGCGCCTCCTGACCAACCTGGTCGGCATCGCGCCGGACCCGAAGCAGATCCGCTGCGACATGCCGGTGGAGGTCTGCTTCGAGAAGCTCACCGACGAGATCAGCCTGCCGATGTTCCGGCCCGTCGCGGGAGGTGCGCGATGAGCGACATCGCCCGGATGCGGGAGCTCAGCAACTCGGTGTGCATCGTCGGGGTGGACGAGAGCGACGAGATCGGCACGCTGCCGGGAAAGAGCCAGCTCACCCTGCACGTCGAGGCGATCACCAACGCGGCGCGCGACGCCGGGCTCAAGGTGTCCGACATCGACGGGATCTTCACCGCCGGCCAGCACTCGCCCGCGACCATCGGCGAGGCGATCGGCGTCGTGCCGCGCTACGTGGACGGCACGACCGTCGGCGGCTGCTCGTTCATCATCATGGTCGGCCACGCGGTGCTGGCGCTCCATCACGGCCTCTGCGACGTCGCCGTCGTCTGCCACGGCGAGTCGGGGCGCTCGGGCGTCGGCGTCTCGCCGCGGCGCGACACCGCGCTGCCCGGGCAGTTCGAGTTTCCCTACGGCTTCGGCGGCGCCCCGACCTACTTCGGGCTGATCACCACGCGCCACATGCACGAGCACGGCACCACGCTCGAGCAGTGGGCGCAGGTGGCGGTCTCCACGCGCAAGTGGGCCGCGCTCAATCCGAAGGCGCGTAACCGTGAGCCCCTCACCGTGAAGGACGTGCTCGACTCGCGCCCGGTCGTCTGGCCCTTCAACATCCTGAACATCTGCCTCGTCACCGATGCCGGCGGCGCCGTCGTCCTGACGCGCGCCGACCGGGCCAAGGACTGCGCGAAGAAGCCGGTTTACGTGCAGGGCGCGGGCGAGGGGAGCGAGCACGTCATGCTCACCCAGATGCGGAACCTCACGTTCAGCGAGGCCACGCGACTCTCGGGCGAGAAGGCCTTCGCGATGGCGGGCGTGAAGGGCACGGACTTCGACCACATCATGCTCTACGACGCCTTCACCTCGGGCCCGCCCCTCATGCTCGAGTCGCTCGGCATTGCCAAGCGGGGCGAGGGCGTGCACTTCTTCGCGGAGGGGCGCTCGACCCCCGGCGGCAAGCTCCCGATCAACACCAACGGCGGCGGGCTCTCCTACACCCACAGCGGCATGTACGGCATCTTCCCGATCATCGAGGCGACGCGCCAGCTCCGGGGCGAGTGCGGCGCGCGCCAGGTCCCGAAGGCCAAGCGCTCGCTCGTCAACGGCATGGGCGGCATGCTCTCCGCCGCCGGCACGCTCGTCCTGTCGAACGAGCGCTAGCCGCGCCTCACAGAAGCTGCGCCGCGAGCTCCTGAACGAGCGGCGCCGCGCAGGCCGAGACGCCCGCGCGCGCGATGCGTGCCCAATCCCCCACGGCCAGCACCGCGGCGTCGTCCAGGGCGAGCCGAGGGCGGTCGGCCAGCGCCGAGCGGAGGCGCTCGGCGACGGTCTCGGGGGGGATGTCTCCCCTGATGGCGCCGCGCGCCAGCAGTCGGGCCCGGAGCCCGTCGAAGCGTAGGCGCTCCTCGTCGGACGCCCAGCCCACGTATTGCCCGAGCTCGTGCGAAGCGGCCCCCTCGAGCGCCGCCCGATAGGCCCGCTGCGCCGGCGCGTCGCTGGACAGGGCGGCGTCGAGCAACACCTCGACGCCGATGTGCGCCGCCGCGAGCGCGCTGCCGTTGCGGACGCCGCGGGCCGACAACCAGAGGACCGCCTGATGGGTCAGCGCCAGGAACGCCGCGGCGCGGTGGAAGACTTCGTCGGTTCTCCAGTGAAACTGCATCCCAGAGCCGATGTCGGTGTGCTCGGCGCGCGGCGGGCGCGCCCGGATCATCGTGGCGAAGTCGGGCAGCATGGCGCCCAGCACGAAGGCGGGATCCCCGCTCCGCCGGACCGCCAGCACGGTGTGCCCGAAGAAGTTCATGCGCCGCGAATCACTAGAGCAGCCCGGCGATCGCCCGGCCGACCTCGCTGGTCGACGCGCGGCCGCCGAGGTCGCGCGTCAGCGTCCTGCCTTCCGCCACCAGCCGCTCGATCGCCGCGACCACCGCGCGCGCCGCATCGGCGTGGCCGAGGTGCTCGAGCATCATCGCGCCGGTCCAGATCTGGGCGACGGGATTGGCGACTTCCTTGCCGGCGATGTCGGGAGCCGAGCCGTGGACGGGCTCGAACATCGACGGATACTCTTTCTCGGGGTTGATGTTGCCGCCCGGCGCCAGTCCGATGGAGCCGGCGATCGCGGGGCCGAGGTCGGACAGGATGTCGCCGAAGAGGTTCGAGCCGACGACGACATCGAACCAGTCGGGGTGCTGGACGAAGTGGGCGGTCAGGATGTCGATGTGGTACTGGTCGGTCTTGACGGTCGGATAGTCCTTCGCGACGGCGGCGAACCGCTCATCCCAGTACGGCATGCTGTGGATGATCCCGTTCGACTTGGTCGCCGACGTCACGTGGCGGCGCGGGCGCTTCATGGCCAGCTCGAACGCGTAGTGCATGATGCGGTCGCAGCCCTTGCGCGTGAAGACCGACTGCTGCACGGCCAGCTCCTCCGGCGTTCCCCGGTAGAGCCGGCCGCCGATCTCCGAGTACTCGCCCTCGTTGTTCTCGCGCACGATCAGCATGTCGATGTCGGCGGGCCCGCGCCCGGCGAGCGGCGATCTGACGCCCTTGAGCAGACGCACGGGACGCAGGTTGACGTATTGGTGGAACCCTCGACGGATCGGGATCAAGAGGCCCCAGAGCGAGACGTGATCCGGCACGCCGGGGAATCCGACCGCGCCGAGGAAGATCGCCTCGAACTGCCGAAGCCGGTCGAGGCCGTCCTCGGGCATCATGCGGCCGGTTTCCGTGTAGCGCTCACAGCTCCAGTCGAACGTCGTCCACTCGATGTCGAACCCGAACCGCCGGCCGGCGGCGTCGAGGACACGCATGCCTTCGGGAACGACTTCCTTGCCGATCCCGTCGCCGGGAATCGCCGCGATACGATGCTTCATCCAAACCCTCCATGCCTCTCATTCCTGAGAATCGGGTCCCTAGCCTAGCAAGAAACCGCCTCTAGACACACGCGCTGACCTGTGCTTCCATACTTCCTAGTCCAGTGGTTCTCGTCTCCTACCACCCCGGTAGGCCATCGGTCGGTCGCAGCGAAGATCCTCCATGCAGGCCCAGCGTCGAACGCCAATCGCGTTCCCGCGCTGAGCCGCCGGGCGAAGGGCTCGGGCGTCACGGCCGTTGTGCGAGCCGCAGGACATGGCGGGGCGCCCGCCGTCCGAGGCGAGCCTAGGGTGGAGTCGTCATGCCGATCATGCGCATCAGTGAGCCCACGTTCGAGGAGAAGCGGTCCGAGAATCGCGTCTTCGTCCGCTTCCGGTTGAATCGCGGGCCCGACCAGACCTGGATCAACACGTTCAAGGGCCACGCGAGCTCGAGCGTCCTGCGCGCGGCCAACGTCGTGTTCACCGAAAACGACGTCACCCTCGAGCTCGTACGGCCGAAGAGCCGGGCGGAGCTGACCACGGCGCTCGATTGCTTCATCGAATGCGCGAACCTCGGGCTGAGGAGCTGGGGCGGCGTCGAGCGAAGCCCCGCGTCGGTGCCGGGCGCGGTCCGCAACCGCGTCTGAGCGCCGTCCGGGCTTCCGGAAGCGCCCTGGGACCGGATGACACGCCCGTGTCGAGTCACTGACGGGCGCCGTCACTGCTCGCGGTGTACTGGTGACTGTTAACATACGGAAAGACATAGTCTTTGCCATTCTTGACGTCTGGCATCTGGGTTGCGTTCTAGGGGGGTGGCTACGGGTATAAACCCATCAAGAATGCTGTCTGCCAGGCACGAAACCCGGAGGAGAATTCTTGGACGCAGCGAAAGCGACGATCCGACGCCTCGAGCGAGACCCGCTCTCGCCGCTCGCGCGCCACGCGCTGGGGCTCGGAGTCTTGTTGCTCACGATCGTCCCCGCGTACGCGTACTTCGGGTCGCGGCCACAGCCGGACTCCGAGATCATGAAGATCGCGCGCGATGCGGTCGAAGCTTCCGACTCGAGCGTGGAGATCGCCGAGATCGTCGAGATCGAGGCCCACATTCGAGAGGTCGCCGTCCGCTACGATATTCCGCCGATCCTGGTGGCCGCGATCGTCGAGGCCGAATCCGAGTTCAACCCGCGGGCGGTTTCGCGGCGCGGCGCCCGCGGCCTGATGCAGCTCATGCCGGACACGGCCTCGAGTCTCCGGGTGTCGGATACCTTCGACCCGTACGAGAACATCGAGGGCGGCGTTCGCCATCTGCGTCGCCTGATGGATCGGTATCACGGCAACCTGCCTCTCGTGCTCGCCGCCTACAACGCCGGTGAGCAAGCGGTCATGGCCTACGGGGGCGTCCCGCCCTATCGGGAGACCCGCCGCTACGTCAGCCGCATCCTGCGGCGCATTGGCCGCGCGGACCTCGTGCCGCGAGTGAGCGGCGTGAGCCCGCAGATCGTTCGCGTGGCGGCTACGAGCCGGATCGATCCGAGGTTCACGTGGGCCGTCGCGAACCCGAGTGAGAGTCCGCGCCCGACCCTGAGCTCGCCCCGGTCGGCCTGGGCCGAGCGCCAGGCGCTCGAGCGCCAGGTGCCGGTCAAGATCGAGCGAAGCGTCGCCGCCGCGCCGCCGGCCGATCCCTCCGACGGAGCCCGGGATGCGATTCGGTCCTCTCGCCCCAACAACCAGGGCCCATAGGACGTGTGCCGCGCAATCAGATCGCCGCGCCGCCCGAGGCGAACCTTGTGCAAAAGAAATTGTGGACGCATTCACATGAGTGCAGCGTATGAAGGAGGGCCAGATGATTGATCGGATCATTGCCAAACTTCCGGAGGCGTGGCGCGGGCCCGCCGAGCTGGTGGCGGCCCCGATCGCCTGGGTTCCGGTGTTGCAGCAGACTCTGATGAGCTTCTTCTTCGAGCCTCAGCCCGGGTGGATGGCCGCCCTGAAGTACGTGTTCCTGTTGTTCCCCGTGCTCCTGGGCGTCGTCGCCGTCTGGTGTACCGGACTCTCCGTCTACACCCTGCCCTTCCGCTCGGGGCGCACGCGCTTCGTCTCACTGATCCTCCTCGCGTGGTGGGACGCCGCGCTGGCGGTGTGGCTCTACTGGGTGGGCATGGTCCGTGTCGTCGGCGTGGTGGTGGGCTGGGCCCTCGGCATCTCACGGCTGGCCGTCCGGCTCGTCACCGGGTTCATCCGCGATATCGTGGGGACGCCGTTCGCCATGTCGAGCATGCTGATGCGCGGCTACCTCCAGCCCGGCGTGCCGTGGCTCGCGTTCGTGATGCTGCTCTTCTGGTGCGCGCTCGAGGCCGCGGTGTTCACGTACACGCTCGAGCCGCGGGTCGCGATGCTCGTGGCCGATCTCTCCGGGACGGACGACTCGCGATTCACGATTCCGGTTCTGTACCTCCTCTTGCTCACGCTGATCGTGGCGAGCTTCGCGTGCGTCCAGGCGCTGGCCGACGCCGTCCGCAAGCGGGACAGCAAGTTCCTCGCCCAGATCATCGGGATCGAGCTGTTCGCGATGTTCTTCGAGATGATGTTCCTGTACCGTGGCGTGGTCGAGGTGACGATGCCGTGGATCGCCCGGAACAACACGGCCATGCTGGCGACGGCCGCGGTCGGCTGGTTCGGCGTCCGGGGCCTCACGTGGTTCCTCTTCGGTCAGTACGGAACGCCCCCGCTGCTGGCCCTCATCGCGCGCCAGCCGCTTGCGGAGGCCGACGCGTCGCGGTTCGCCGCCATGCGGTCCGAGCCGTTCTGGCGCGCCGCCATGGACGACTTCCGGCGCGACCTCGACTGGCTCCACATCAAGAGCGATGAGATGCTCGAGCTCCTGGCGCTGCCGGTGGTCCACCTGCTGGGGGCGGCGTTGAACTTCGCCATGATCCTGACCGCGTCGCGGCCGGTCTTCAACCTGCCGTTCCGGAGCCTCAAGGAGGTGACGGAGTCGCGGGACATGGAGACGACGATGCACCTGGAGCCGCGGAAGCAGGTCAGCCTGTGACAGCTCTGCGATATCACTTCTCCGGCGTTGCGGGTGCCGGTATGGGCCCGCTCGCGTGCCTGATGCGGGCGCGGGGCCACGCGGTCCAGGGTTCCGACCGCGCGTTCGATCTGGGCAAGAAGCAGGAGATCGCGGCGTCGCTCCGCCAGCTGGGCATCGAGCTGGCCCGGCAAGACGGGGCGGCCGTCACGGCCGCGATCGATCGCTTCGTCTACTCGGCGGCCGTCGAGGCCGACACGCCCGAGCTGCGCGCGGCGCGCGCACTCGGCATCGATTGTCTGCCTCGGCCGCAGCTGCTCGCCCAGGTGGTCAACACCGCTTCGCCGGGTGTCGCCATCGCGGGCACGAGCGGCAAGAGCACGATCGTCGGCATGATCGGCTGGCTCCTGCGGGAGGGAGGCGTCCGGGCCACCGTGTTGGGCGGCGCCGATTTCGCGGGCGAGGGCGCGGGCGGCTGCTTCGTGGCGGGCCCCGCCGAAGGCCCCGCGGTCGCCGAGGCGTGCGAGTCGGACGGCACGCTCGTCGGCTACCATCCGGCGATCGGCCTCATTCACAACGTCAGCCGCGACCACGACGAGCTGGGCGAGCTTCGCCCGCAGTTCACGGCGTTCGCCAGAAACTGCGGCCAACTGCTCGTCGGCGCGGACTGCCCGGAGGCCGCAGCGTTCGGGCGCCGCTTCAAGGGAGCGGCCTACGGGGTCTCACCCGACGCCGACACGCGGCTCCGGGTCACGAGCGTGGGCCCGAGGCGCGCGCGGGGTGTCCTGCGGCACGGCGGCCGCGACCTGACGCTGGACATTCCACAGCCCGGTCTCCACAACCTCCAGAACGCCACCGCCGCCGCGCTGGTGGCGCTCGAGCTCGGAGCCGACGCCAACACCGTGGTGACCCTGCTCGCGCGCTTCCCCGGCGTCGCGCGCCGCTTCGAGGTCGTCGGTACGACGGCGCGGGACATCCACGTCGTGGACGACTACGCGCACAACGGCGAGAAGCTCCGTGCGGCGATCACCACGGCGCAGGCGGGCGCGGCGCGAGTGGTCGCCGTCTTCCAGCCTCACGGCTACGGCCCAGCGCGCTTCCTGCGCCACGAGCTCCGGGCGCTGATCCCGACGCTCCTGCGCCCTCAAGATCGCTTCTGCTACGCCGAGATCTTCTACGCCGGCGGGACCGTCGCGAAGGACATCTCGAGCCGCGTGCTGGCCGACGATCTCCCGGCCCCGCTCAACTGCGGCTACGCGCCCGACCACGAGGCCGCACGACAGTGGGTCGTGAGCGAGGCGCGGCCCGGCGACACCGTGCTCATCATGGGCGCGCGCGATCCCGATCTGCCCCGCCTGGCGCGCGCGATCCTCAAGGCCTTGTGAAGCTCGGGGGAGCGACGCTCCCCCCGACTCCCCCCACCGGTGCCCCTCGCCGTTCAACATGCCGGATCGTTGCGCCGGCATCACCGGCGCTCGAACGGCGAGGACAGTAGCTAGGCTCTAACTCCGCTGGTTGCCGGCGAGATCTCGTCGATCCGAGGCTGGCGGATCATCTGAGGGTCTCCGCGATCTGCACGAGCTCTTCGTACTCCTGGTTCCAGTAGTTGTGGTTGCGGAACATCGGGAAGGCGGGGGGGAAAGACGGATCGGTCCACCGGCGCGCGATCCAGCCCGACATGTAAACGATGCGCATGGCGCGCAGCGGCTCGCAGAGCGCGAGCGTCGAGCGGTCGAACTCGCGGAAGAGCTCGTAGCCCTCCAGGAGATCCTCACGCAGCTTGCGCGCCTCCTCGGAGTTGCCCTTTGCCAGGAGCCAGAGGTCCTGCACGGGTGGGCCGACCAGACAGTCGTCGAAGTCGACGAGGAGCGGGTCGGGCGTCCAGAGGATGTTGCCCCAGTGCAGGTCGCCGTGGATTCGCTGAACCCGCGCCGTGGCGAGCGCCTTGGCGGCGGCGTCGGCGATGCGGACGGCGACGTCCCGGTAGCGGGGCGCCAGCCCCGCGGGGATGAAGCCGCTCGCCATCAGGATCTCGAGGGGCTCGAAGATGTAGCGCTGCACGTCGAGCCGCGGCCGGTGGGGAGCGTCGCGCGAGGCGCCGACCGCGTGCATGCGGCCGATGGTCCGGCCGATCCGGCGGCGGTTCTCGGCGTCGAGCTCGTCCAGCGAGCGCCCGCGCACCCGCGGAAACGCCGCGTAGTAGATGCCCTCGATCTCGCTCAGCGTCCCGCCCGTGCCGAGGTCGATCGGCGCGACCGCCGGGACCTCGGCGGCCGTCAGGTCGGCCAGGAACGCGTGCTCGTCCAGGATGGTCTCGCGCGACCAGCGGCCGGGCCGATAGAACTTGACGACCAGGCGCCGCTCGTCCTCCAGCTCCACCTCGTAGACGCGGTTCTCGAAGGCGCGCAGCGGCAGGCAGCGGCCGGTGCAGCGCAGACCCCCGACCTCGACCGCGTCGAGGACGCGGTCGGGGGTGAGCGCGAAAAACGTCGCGGCGGGCTCCCCGGCCACGCCTGATACCATAGCGCGCCGTCAGGAAAGATTCACCCGGGAGGCCACGATGCCCGAACGCCCGCTACCCACGGAGCAGGAAGTGCTCGGCTGGATCCGGCAGCGCCGCAACTGGGGCCGCTGGGGCAAGGACGACCAGCTCGGCGCCATCAACCTCATCACGCCGGCCAAGCGCGCGGCGGCGGCCCGGCTCGTCCGCAGCGGGCGCAGCGTGTCGCTCAGCCGGCCGTTCCCCAAGGAGCCGGGCCCGAACAACCCGCTGCCGGCTCACCATTTCATGAAGACCCACCTGCGCGGCAAGGGCGGCTTTTCCGCGGACTACTACGGCATCTACTACCACGGCATCGCCTCCACTCACATCGACGCGCTCTGTCACACGTGGGACGAGGAGGCGATGTGGAACGGGCGCGACCCGAAGAAAGAGATCACGTTCGAGGGAGCCCGGTTCGGGTCCGTCGAGCATTGGGCCGAGGGCATCATGACCCGCGCCGTCATGCTCGACGTCCCGCGGCACCGCGGCGTCCCCTGCGTGACGCACGACCGGCCGGTGCACGGCTGGGAGCTCGACGACATCCTCACCAAGCGCGGGATCCGGCTCGAGCCCGGCGACGCGGTCTGCGTCTACTCCGGGCGCGAGGCGTGGCAGTCGCAGGACCCCGAGCGACCCTACGGCCGCCCCTTCAATCCCACGCAGCAGCAGCGGCCGGGGCTCCACGTGTCCTGCCTGCCGTTCCTGCGCGACCACGACGTGAGCGTGCTGGTGTGGGACATGCTCGATCACCTGCCGATCGGCTACGACGTCCCGTGGGCGGTCCACGCCGCGATCTTCGCGTATGGCGTGGCGCTGCTGGACAACGCGCTCCTCGAGCCGCTCGCCCGGGCCTGCGCGGAAGAGCAGCGCGACGAATTCATGCTGGTGATCGCGCCGCTGCGGGTGGTCGGGGGCACCGGGTCGCCGGCGAATCCGCTCGCCGTGTTTTAGTTGAAGATCGGGGGAGCGACGCCGCTCCCCCCGATTCCCCCCACCGGTCACCCCCTGCGGTTCCGCCCTAGAATCGATTGCGCCGGCAAAGCCGGCGCTCGACCGGCGGCTCGGAGCGCTGCGGGTGATCCGTGACGCCTCTCGTGCGCGCTCGAGTGGCTACGCGCTCGCGTAGGGGATGGGCCCGGCGTACTCCGTGTGTAGCGGAGCCCAGCGCGTGGTCCAGGTGCGCGCCAGCGCGGCGCCGAGCTGCGCCAGATGAAGACGCGGACTACGACACGATGTTCGCCATCAACGTGACCGGCACGCTCCTCTGCACCCAGCACGCCCTGAGGCCGATGGTGGCCGCGCGCTACGGACGCATCATCAATTTCTCCACCCAGCTCGTGCGCGCCTCGGTCGGCACCGGCGGCTTCGCCGCCTACGCGGCGACCAAGGCCGCCATCGAGGGCTTCACCCGCGCGATGGCCCACGAGTTCGGGCCCCACGGCGTCACCGTCAACGCCATCGCCCCCGGCGGCATCGACACCGACATGAGTCGCGCGGTGATGACCCCCGAGTACCGGACGCGGCGGATCGGCGAGCTGCCCGTGCGCCACCTCGGGCAAGTGGAGGACGTCTCCTACTGCGCCGTCTTCCTCGCCGCCGAGGACGCGCACTACCTGACGGGCCAGGTGCTCCAGCCCAACGGCGGTTGGGTCATGGCCTGAGGGTTACCTCCTGAAGCTGCTTCCCCACGCGCCGCTCTACGCTCGGATCGATGGCGTGCGGCACGAGGGCCGGTTCCTGGGCTCGGTCTCCATCTGGCCGTCGGCGCCAGCGAGCGCTTGGCGACGGCCTTGCTGGGCCGCGTGCGCGTGGCTTGACAGTCAGTGGCCCGGGGAACGATGATCTCTCAAAGGTCGATTTCCGGAGGGATACGATGGCGATGACGTCGCTGGAACGGGCCGAGGCCGCCGAGCACGCGATGAGCCAGGAGCTCGATCGGATCGTCGTGAAGTCGGTGATTTACACGTCAGGTGAGCGCGATCCGCGGGAGCCGCTTCCGCGGCAGCCGGACCAGGGCAAGCTCTACATGATGGGGCACGACCCGCGCCTGCCCCGCATGCCCGAGAAGCCGACCCTGTTCGACTTCTACAAGTATCGCTTCGGGCCCTCCACGCACGTGCTGCAGAGCGCGCGCCTGGCGACGAAGAACGGCGTCAGCGAGAAGATCGTGCTGGCGTGCCTGCTGCACGACATCTCCGTCATGGGACTCATTCGCGCCGATCACGGCTACTGGAGCGCCCAGCTCGTTGAGCCGTACGTCGATGAAGAAGTCAGCTGGGCCATCCGCCATCACCAGGTGCTGCGGTTCTTCGCGGACGAGTCCTTCGGGTACAAGTACCCGGACTCCTACGTGCGGCTGTTCGGCGCGGACTTCAAGCCCGAGCCGTACGTCCAGGAAGCCTACAAGCGCGCGCGCGCGCACAAGTGGTACGAGACGTCGCGCCTCATCACCGTGAACGATCTCTACGCCTTCGATCCCAACGTGCACGTGGAGCTCGAGGAGTTCACGGACGTCGTCGGCCGTCACTTCAAGCAGCCGAAGGAGGGCCTGGGCTTCGATCACAGCCCTTCGGCGCACATGTGGCGGACGATGATCTATCCGACGAAGTACCTGTAAGAAAGCTCCGCTTCGCGCTGCTGCTGGTGCGCGAGTGCGCGTCCGGCGGCGGCATGGGCGGACCGGTGTCGCGGACGTGCTACCGGACCAGCGGCGGCGCGTTCATCGACTGTCCGAGGTGAGCCAGCGCTCCATCATCACCCACGTGGGCTCGCTGAAGCCCTCGTGGCTGCGCAGCGAGGCGTCCTCGAAGCCGCAGGACCTGAACAGCCGGCGATTTTCTTCGAGCTCGAGCCGTACGCCGAGGGTCATGCGGGGGAGCCCGCGCCGGCGAGCCTCGCGCTCCGCTTCGTCGACGAGCGCTCGAGCGATGCCCTGCCGCCGGTGCTCCGGGTCGACCGAGATCCGGCTGATATAGAGCGCGCCGTCTTCCTCCTCCCACAAGATGACGCCGACCATCGCGACGCCGCCGCTTTCCAGGACGGCCCCGCCGCCACGCGCCAGATGCTCGGCGATCGTGGCGGCGGTTTCCTTCAAGGCGCTCGACGGCGGATTGGTCGGCCGCGGCTGCGCCGAGAACGCGAGCCGCACCAGATCCGCGATCGCGGCGGCGTCGCCAAGCTCGGCCGCACGAAGCGAGCGACCGCCGACGTTCGTCACGTAGTGAAATTCAACGGCGACGGCTCCCGCCGCGCCGCTCGATCGCCGCGCCCCAGCGTTCGAGAAAAGCGGTGAGGAAACCGTGCTCTTTGGCCGGATCGACGGCCAAAGGTGCCAGCGCCAACGCGACTGCGAGTGCGACGTGGTAACCCTCCGACCGTGTGGCGATTGCGCGGCGGTAAGCGGGGTGCGCCTCGTTGACCCACACGGTCGACTCCACGAGTCGCGCAAGCTCGGTGTCGCCGGGGCGATCTTCGAACTGAATGCTCAAGCCATAGCGCACGGGCCGGCGCGTTCGCGGACCGGCGGCGAGATGGCCGGAGCTCGGCGCAGGCTCCGGGGGACTGGAGGGCGACGGCTCGGCGCCCGTCACAGATGGCCCCACCGGCTGCTCCTGGTCTCCTGGTCGGGTCGGCATCGTGTGAGGGGCGGCTTCGTGCACCACGAGTAACGGCGCGTCACGCTCGACGGCGTCGGAGGCCGATCCGCTCGCCGGCAGGCGCCGCTGGCCGCCGGCCCGCTGCTCCACGAGTGGTGCCAGCAACGGAAAATCGTCCGCGAGATCGGCCAGAACCGCCTCGAGATCACGCTCCACCGGCCGCGCGGCCCTCCGCCGCGCGCGCTCGGCTGGCTCGCCGGCGTCGCCCCACAGCGCGAGCTGGTGCGAGACCGCCTCCTGGAGCGCCTTGCGATAGGCGAGGTACGTCGCGCCGCGTACGCCGGCGCGAATGAAGTCGGTCTTGCTCAGCGTGAGGCACTCGGCAAGCGCCGGCACCTCGATCAGGCCAGCCACACGCTCGGGCGCGGCGGGCGTGAGGCCGACCCAGTCCCACCCGCGCCGGATGACCTTACCGAAGGTGCTGATGGCCACGCCCTGCAACTCGTCGGGTAGCGCCTCGCCTGCACGCAGGAGATAGCCCGCGCCGGCGGGCTTGCGCTTGCGCCCGACGCGGATCGCGAGGGGCGCGACCTCTGGCGCGCGCGCGCCCTGATGCTCGAGCTCGCGGCCGTTGAGGAGGAAGGCGACGCCCCGTGGATAGTGCCTGCTCAGGATCTCGGCGAGGGCGGGATCGAGAAGCGGCTGGAAGCTGCGCCGTAGCACGCTCTCGACGAACCCCGGGTCGAGCAGCGGCGAGAGGGCACTGGTGGGCGCAAGGCGCACCGCTGTTCCCCGCGTCGTCACGAGGCCCGGCGGCGGCACCCAGCGCCAGGGGGCTTTGTGTCGTGAGGCCAGGCGCCAGGACGAGGCGACGTGGTGCCTGCCCTGCCTCGTCTCGGTGGTGACTTCCGCGCAGACCAGGAGCGCGATCTTTATGCCGATGCCGGCGAACCCGATACCGGCGCCGCGAGTCTTGGCGCTCGCGGCGACGTCGTGGTAACGCGCCAGCTCGCGCCGGCGCATACCGTCGCCGTCGTCCACGATGGTGAGGGCGGGAGCTGTTGGGTCCGTGGTGATCGCAATGGCCGCAGCGCCGGAGTCGAGGGAGTTGGCGACAATCTCCGTGAGGACGGTTTCCTCGGTCGACCCAGGGTAGGCATCGCGGAGGTCCTCGAGGAGGTGGAGGAGATCGACCCGTGTCTCACCCATGATTGCCCTACCTCACCGTTAGAACGCCCGGCCCCAGCGGTCGGCGAAGGCCACCTCGCGGAGCGGGCGGCGCGGCGGGCGCCCGAATTTTCCGAGCGGATAGCCCAGCGGGATCAGCGCGGCGGTCTCGACGTCCGCCGGGATGTCGAGCAGCTCCTTCACCTGCGCGTCGCGGAATCGGTGGATCGTCGTGATGCAGCTCCCGATGCCCAGGGCCCGCGCCGCCAGCATGATGTTCTGGACGGCCGGATAGATCGAGGCGCCGCTGGTCAGCGTCGGCTTGCCGTCGACCGTGACGCAGGCCAGGATGAGCACGGGCGCCTCGCCCAGGTGCTCGCCGAGGTGGCGCGCGGAGGTGAGCATCTTCCCGGCCGGGCTGTCGGGCGGCTCCTTCGCGGCGCCGGCGTAGTACGGCACCTTCATCAGCTCGCCCCACGCCTCACGGTAGAGCTCGCCGAGCCGCGCCCGCTTGGCCGGGTCGCGGACGACCACGAAGTTCCAGTTCTGTCGGTTGCCGCCGCTCGGCGCACAGATGGCGGCGTCCATGATCTTCCGCAGCACGCCGTCGGGAATCGCGTCGGTCTTGAGCCGCCTGATGGCCCGCTGCGAGGTCGCGACATCGAAGAAGTCCATGTGCCCTCCGGGGTATAGTCAAGATCCTATATAGGAGAGGACCATGACCGACTACAAGTGCCTGCTCTACGAAGTGAAGGACGCCATCGCGACGCTGACCCTGAACCGGCCCGAGCGCCTCAACGCGCTCGGCGACACGCTGCGCGACGACCTCTACGACGCGGTCCTCCGGGCGAGCCAGGACGCCGACGTGCGCGTGCTGGTCGTGACCGGCGCCGGCAAGGGGTTCTGCGCGGGCGGCGACGTGAAGGCCATGAACGACACCAAGGAGGGGCGCGCGCCCGCGCGTCCGCTCGAGGACAAGGTCGCCCCCCTGCGCGACCGCGTGCTGCTGGCCATGCGCGACGCGCCCAAGCCGGTGATCGCGGCGGTGAACGGCGCCGCGGCCGGCGCCGGCATGAACCTGGCGCTCGGCTGCGACATTCGCCTGGCCTCGACGGCCGCGAAGTTCACCCAGGCGTTCGTCAAGCGGGGCCTGCACCCGGACTGGGGCGGGACCTACTTCCTGCCGCGCCTGGTGGGCATGGCCAAGGCGTGCGAGCTCATCTTCACGGGCGAGATCATCGACGCCCAGGAGGCGCTGCGCCTCGGGATCGTGAACGC
Organism: Binatia bacterium; assembly: GCA_035635995.1. Lineage (GTDB taxonomy): Bacteria > Methylomirabilota > Methylomirabilia > Rokubacteriales > CSP1-6 > AR31. The sequence continues at coordinate 16,201 of DASPZZ010000134.1, forward strand.
CGTGTACGCGCCGGAAGAGCTGATGCCGGCCGCGTACGAGCTGGCGCGAAAGATCGCCGCCGGACCGCCCATCGCCATCCGCCTGGCCAAGCGCGCGCTCTATCACAGCGAGGAGACGGACCTGCGCGGGGCGCTCGAGTTCGAGACGTTCGCCCAGAACATCTGCTCCGAGACCGAGGACGCGCGCGAGGGCATCCGCGCGTTCGTCGACAAGCGCGCGCCGTCGTTCAAGGGGCGCTGACAGGCTCGGAGCGCGCGCGGCCGCTCAAAGAGTGGCCGCGATGAGGTCGATCTCCACGAGCGTGCCCGGCACCAGCAGGCCCGTCGTACCCACGGTGGTGCGAGGCGGCGGCGTGGTGAAGAACTCCTTCCACACCTCGTCGAAGCCGGCGAAGTTCTCGAGATCCGTGTGGAACACCTGCGCCTTGACCACCTGGTCGAGCGAGGTGCCGGCCGCCTTGAGCGTCTTCGCCAGATTCTCCAGCACGTATCGCGTCTGACGCTGGATGTCCGAGCCGTAGAAGGGGAACGCCGGGTCGACGCGCGCCTCGCGGGGCACACCCGTCGCGTAGTCGCTGGCGATCTGGCCGGCCGCGAGCACGAGATCGCCCACCCGGGTCGCCGGCGTGTAGTGCGCCAGCGGCCTCGGAATGTCCGGCACCGAGATCGGCTGGACCCTGGCGGACGGCAGCGCCGCGATCAGATCGATCTCGACCAGGGTGTCCTTCACGAGCAGGCCCGTCGTGCCGACGGTCGTGCGCGGCGGCGGCGCGGGGAAGAACTCGCGCCAGACCTCGTCGAAGGCGAAGAAGTTGCGGAGGTCGGTGTGGAACACCTGCGCCTTGACGACGCGGTCCAGTGACGTCCCGGCGGCCTTGAACGTTCTCGCCAGGTTTTCCAGGATGAAGCGCGTCTGGCGCTTGATGTCCGAGCCGTAGTAGGGAAACGCCGGATCCACGCGCGCCTCCCGCGGCACGCCGGTCTTGAAGTCGCTGGCGAGCTGGCCCGCCGCGAAGACGAGATCACCCACGACGACCGCCTCGGAGTAGCTCGCCAGCGGCCGTGGGCCATCCGACTGCACCACGCGGCCGGCCGCCGTCGGCATGGCGGCGATCAGGTCGATCTCGACGAGGGTGCCGGGGACCAGAAGTCCCGGTGTGCCGATCGTCGTGCGCGGTGGCGGCGTGGGGAAGAACTCGCGCCAGACTTCGTCGAACCCGTTGAAATTCGCGAGATCGGTCTGGAACACCTGCGCCTTCACCACGTGGTTCAGTGAGGTACCGGCCGCCTTGAACGTCTGCGCGAGATTTTCCAGGACGTAACGCGTCTGCTTCTTGATCGCCGAGCCGTAGTAGGGAAATGCGGGGTCGACGCGCGCCGCGGCGGCGACGCCCTGCTTGAAGTCGCTCGCGAGCTGGCCCGCGGCGAAGACGAGATTGCCGGCACGCGCGGCCGGCGTGTAGCTCGCCAGCGGCTGCGGAATACCGGTCACGGCGACGTCGACCCTGGGCACGTCGCGAGGATAGCCCTTTTGCTCGCGGGTATCCATCCCCCGACATTGATCGGAATCCCCGCCCACGGCTACTATACGCTCGATGGCCGTGGACGATCCGCCCCTCAAGACCCGGCGCTGGATGCGGACCGAGTACGAGCGGCTCGTCGACCAGGGCATGTTCAGGGAGGACGAGCGCCTGGAGCTACTCGATGGCCTGCTCGTCGTGCGCGAGCCTCAGGGCAGCCGGCACGGCGCCGGGGTCGCCGCACTGTGCGCGGTCCTGGCGCGCGCGTTCGGTGCGGGTTTTCATGTCCGACCGCAGCTGCCGATCGCCCTCGACGACACGTCGGAGCCGGAGCCGGACGTCGTCGTCGTTCCGGGAGTCCCGTGGGACTACGTGAGCTCTCACCCCTCGGCCCCGGTCCTCGTCGTCGAGATCGCAGAGACCTCTCTGTCCATCGACCGGGCGCACAAGGGCAGCCTTTATGCGCGCGCCGGGATCGCCGACTACTGGATCGTCAATCTCGCGGAGGCTCTGCTGGAGATCTACCGCGAGCCCGCGCCGGCCCCGTCCGCGCGCTCCGGATGGGAGTACCGAAACGTCCAGCGCCTCACGTCCGGCGCGACCATCGTCCCGCTCGCCGCGCCCAGCGCGCGGATCGCCGTCGCCGACCTTCTTCCCCCGGCGTAGCTGCTCGCCTCTAAAGGGGGCGCGTGTCGTTCATCCCCAGCGCGCGCTCGATCTCGACCACGTTCTCCGGGCGCGCGAACGGCGCGGGCGCCGGCTCGCCCGATGTCCGCGGCCGGCCGATCGCCCTGAAGAAGTGCTCGAGCCCCGCCGGCGACACCAGCCAGAGCATCACGAGCTCCTCGTCGGTCTCGTTGAGGATCTCGTGCTTGACGTCGTAGCCCAGGAAGCACGCCGTGCCGGGCACGAGCGGATGGCTCACGCCGTCCACCACCACGCGCCCGCGGCCGCGGAAGCAGATCTGGAGCTCGACCTGGTCGCCGTGCGAGTGCTCGCGCACGCGGCTGCCCGGCGCGATCGATTGATAGCCCATGGACAGGCCGTCGTATCCCGTGTTCGCCGGCGTCAGCTTCGGATCCGCGTGCCCGTTGGCGGGAACGGGTTGCCAGAAGGACGCGCCTTCGCTGGGCTGGATGACGGTGGCTCGCCCCCGGAACGACTCGGCTGCGCTCATGACGCCCCCCGCTGGTCGCCCTTCTCGATCTTCGCCCACGTGTCGCGCAACCCCACCGTGCGGTTGAACACCAGGCGGCCCGGCGCCGAGTCGCGCGAGTCGACGCAGAAGTAGCCCTGGCGCTCGAACTGGTGGCGCTCGCCCGACGCGGCGCCCACCAGCGATGGCTCGAGCCGGCAGCCGCGCAGTCGCTCCAGCGAGTGCGGGTTCAGCACGCTCGTCCAGTCCTCGACGTCGTCGGGCTTGGGCACGCTGAAGAGATGGTCGTAGAGGCGCACCTCCGCGGGCACGGCGTGGGGCGCCGACACCCAGTGGATGGTCCCCTTCACCTTGCGCCCGCGCGCGTCGCCGCCGCGCGAGTCCGGGTCGTAGGTACAGCGCACCTCGGTGATCGTGCCGTCCGCGGCGCGCGTGACGCCGGTGCACTTGACGATGTAGGCGTAGCGCAGGCGAACCTCGGTGCCCGGGGAGAGCCGGAAGTACTTGGGCGGCGGCGGGTCCCGGAAGTCCTCGTCCTCTATATAGAGGACGCGGGAGAAGGGCACCCGGCGGGTGCCGGCCGACGGATCCTCGGGGTTGTTGACCGCCTCCAGCTCCTCCACCTGGCCTTCGGGGTAGTTCTCGATGACCAGCCGCAGCGGCCGCAACACCGCCAGACGCCGGAGCGCGCGGCGGTTCAGGTCCTCGCGCAGGCAGTGCTCGAGGTGCGCGATGTCGACGAGGTTGTCGGCCTTGGCGACGCCGATGCGGTCGCAGAAGTCGCGGATCGCCTCGGGCGTGTAGCCACGCCGGCGCAGGCCCGCGAGCGTGGGCATGCGCGGGTCGTCCCAGCCGCTCACCTTCCCCTGCTCCACGAGCTGCAAGAGCTTCCGCTTGGACATGACGGTGTGCGAGAGGTTCAGGCGCGCGAACTCGATCTGCTGCGGATGGTGCACGCCGAGCTGGTCGAGGTACCAGTCGTAGAGCGGGCGGTGGTCCTCGTACTCGAGGGTACAGATCGAGTGCGTGACGCCCTCGATCGAGTCGGACTGGCCGTGCGCCCAGTCGTACATGGGATAGATGCACCAGGCGTCGCCGGTGCGGTGGTGCGTGGCCTTGCGGATCCGGTACATCACGGGATCGCGCAGGTTGATGTTGCCCGAGGCCATGTCGATCTTCGCGCGCAGCGTCCTGGTCCCTTCGTCGAACTCCCCCGCGCGCATGCGGCGGAAGAGGTCCAGGTTCTCCTCGACGGCGCGGTTGCGGTACGGGCTCTCGCGGCCCGGAGTGGTCAGCGTGCCGCGGTACTCGGCCATCTGGTCAGGCGTCAGATCGTCCACGTAGGCCTTGCCCGCCTTGATCAGCTCCACCGCCCACTCGTAGAGCTGCTCGAAGTAGTCGCTCGCGAAGTAGAGGTGCGGCCCCCAGTCGAAGCCCAGCCAGCGCACGGTGTCGACGATCGAGTCGACGTACTCCTGGCTCTCCTTCGCCGGGTTGGTATCGTCGAATCGGAGATGGCAGCGGCCGCCGAACTCCTGCGCCAGGCCGAAGTCGATGCAGATCGCCTTGGCGTGACCGACGTGGAGATAGCCGTTGGGCTCCGGCGGAAAACGCGTGATCACCGCGCCGCCGAAGCGCCCGCTGGCGTTGTGCTCCAGGATGATGTCCCGGATGAAGTTACCGGGCTTTTCGCGCGGTTCCTCGCTCATCCCGATGAGTGTAACGCAAGCCCGGCGCCGATTCCTGGTGTCACGCGCGAGCGCCGAGTGTGCGGCGAGCCGCGCCCGGCACGAGCTCGAGCGCCGGCGGCAGCGGTACCTGCCGCCCGCGGGGCGGTCAGCAGCGCGAGTCGTCGGAGATGGTGAGGCTCAGCGCGCCCGTGGCGGGGTCGTATTCGAAGTCGTTGCCGGGGCATTGGAACCGCGGCGGCGAGGCGAGGAGGCCCACCACGGTGGCCTTGTCGGCGGGATACTGGCCCTTCTCGGCCTGATAGGTGCGCACGACGCCCTGCACCGACGTGAGCGTGGCCTGATCGGCGGCGAGCCTGGTGCGGGGGAGCGGACGCTCCTGCTGCATCTTCTCGACGGTCTTCGCCGTCGAGGTGAAATATTGCATGAGCAGATACCCGGCGACCGCCACGACCGCCAGCACGATGACGATCTCGATGTAGCCGAACCCGCGCTGCTTCATCGAGGTGATCGTATCACTCCGAGCGCCCGGTGCCGGCCGGATGCCGCGCTCAACGCGCCTCGAGCGGAGAGGCGGCGGGGCGGCGGAAGCGGGAGAGAACAGCAGACCGATCGCACCGCGCGGACGCACCGGTGCCGCACGGGCCGGTTGACGGGAGCGCGCGCGGGCGCCTAGAGTGACGCGCCCGCAGGGGCGCGAGTCCCCGGTGGCGAACCGAAAGATCCGCGAGAGGGGTGGGCGATGGCGAGGATGCTGGACGGCATGGAGGCGTTGCTGCGCGGCGAGGTTCCGCCACCGGCGGCGGCCACGCTCCTCGGCATGCGGCTCGCGTCGTTCTCGGCCGGCGAGGCGCTCGTCGAGCTCGACGCGACCAGCGCGCACGGAAATCCGATGGGCACCGTGCAGGGCGGGATCCTGGCCGCGGTCGCCGACGCCGCCATGGGCTGGGCCTACATGACGACCCTCGGCGAGGGCGAGAGCTACACGACCGTGGAGATGAAGGTGAACTTGCTCGACGCCGGCGACAAGCTCGTCGCTCACGCCGTGAGCACCTGCATGATCCTCCGAGCGGTGCCGGCGGACGGCCGCTGAGCCGACCTCGAGCCGCCAAGGACGAGATCGCGCTGACCGCCTCCCCGCGCGTCTACTACGGCTGGATCATCGTGGGCAGCCTCTCGATCACCGAGACCGTGTCGTGGGGCATCCTCTACTACGGTTTCCCGGTCATGCTCCGGCCGATGGAAGCCGACCTCGGCTTCTCGCGCGTCGAGCTCACCGGCGCCCTCTCCATCGGGCTCCTGACCTCGGCGCTGGCGGCACTGCCGGTCGGGCGCTGGATCGATCGGCACGGCGCTCGCGGGGTCATGACGCTCGGCTCCTGTCTGGCGACGGCGCTTCTCCTGGTCTGGTCGCGGATCGAGAGCCTCGGAGCGCTCTACGTAATCTGGGCCCTCATGGGCCTCGCGATGGCGGCGACGCTCTACGAGCCCGCCTTCGCGGCGATCGTCGGCTGGTTCCCCATGCAGGGCCGCGACCGCGCCCTGCTCGTCGTGACGCTCGTCGCGGCGCTGGCGAGCACCATCTTCATGCCGTTCGAGGCGTGGCTGGTCGGCCGGCTCGGCTGGCGAGGCGCGCTCGCCGCCCTCGCCCTGATCCTCGCGGCGCCGACGATTCCGATCCACGCGCTCGTGCTCCGGCGGCCGCCGCGAGGCGCCGGGCGCGACGCGGCAGGGGCGCGCGCGGGGGCCGCGCTGCCGGGGCTGACGCTCGGCGCCGCCGCGCGGACCGGCGTGTTCTGGGTGTTGGGGCTCGCGTTTGTCGCCAGCAACTTCACGACGAACACCGTCACGGTCCATCTCATCCCGTACCTGAGCGACCGCGGCTACTCGCCCACGCTGGCGGCGGCGATGATCGGCTGGATGGGCGCCATGCAGCTCCCGGCGCGTCTCGTCTTCGGGCCGATCGTCGCGCGCTTCGGCCACCGGACGCTCACCGTTGGGATCTTCGTGTTCCAGGCGGTGTCGTTGGCCCAGCTCGCCCTGGTGGGGCGTCTGAGAACGCTGGCGCCGATGGTGATCATGCTCGGGGCGGCCAATGGCATGGCCACGCTGGCGCGGGCGACGACGATCGCCGAGATCTTCGGACCGCGCCACTACGGGTCGATCAGCGGCGCGATCGCGCTCGGGGCGAATGGCGCGCGCGCCGTCGCGCCGTTCGGCGCCTCGCTGCTGCAGGTGGCGCTCGGCGGCTACGAGCCCGTGTTCTGGCTTCTGGCCGGCGCGCTCGTGGTGGCGGGCCTCGGCCTGCTCGCGGCGCCCACGCGGGTTCGCCAGCGATGAGCGCTGATCGTAAAGGTTGAGGTAGGGTGGGAGCGTGGGCACGCCTCCCGCGGCCGGGCCTGAGTTCACCCGCGTGAAGGACTGCGACCTCTGCCGGGCCCTGAAGCTGACGCCCTGGTTCTTCGAGGACGAGATCTGCTGGATCGCCGAATGCGAGATCTGCGAGACGCCCATGGTGGTCTGGCGCTTCCACGGCACCACGCCGCCCGCGGAGCACGTGGCGCACATGCGCGAGCGCCTGTCCCAGGTGGCCACGACGCAGCTCGGTGAGTTCTGGGTGGACGGCCACATGCGCAACATTCCCGATCACTACCACGCCCACGCGCGACCCAAGGACGGCTTCTTCGGATTCGACCGCAAGCGCTAGGACGCGGCTGCTAGAATCCCCCTCGGCCCACATCCGACGCCAGGAGGCCGCGATGAGAGATGGCCGTGCTTGGATCGGGGGATCGAGTAGCGTCACCGTCGTGAGGACGGTGGAGATCGAGCCGACGTTCGAGGGCTGGCAGGCGGCGGCGCGCGCGCTCCTGCGCGAGGGCGTGGCGCCGGCCGATGTCCGGTGGCGCGAGACCCGGCCCGGC
>DASPZZ010000135.1:0-7275 GCA_035635995.1 Binatia bacterium
GGCGTCGATCGGTGCTTGTTCGAGTCGAACTTCCCGGTCGACAAGGCGAGCTGCAGCTACACGGTCTTGTGGAACTCCTTCAAGCGCCTGACTTCCGGATACTCGGCGGCGGACAAGGCCAAGCTCTTCCACGGCACGGCCACCGGCGTCTATCGTCTCTAGCACCGTCGACTTTCCGTTCCGCCCATAGGGGTGCCAATATGAATTGATGACGATCGTTTCCGCCCGCGATCTCGACCGCCAGCTCGTCCGGGGCATTGCCTGGACCGGCGCCATGAAGTGGTTCGGGCAGATCGTGAGCTGGGCGTCGACCATCGTCGTGGCGCGCTTGCTGGAGCCGGAAGACTACGGCGTCGTCGCCATGGCGATGCTCTTTCTCGGTCTGGTCACGCTCGTGAACGAGTTCGGGCTGGGCGCGGCGATCGTCGTCCATCGCGACCTGAGCCCCGATCAGCGCGCGCAGATCAACGGCTTTGCCGTGCTCGTCGGCGTGGCCGCGTACGCCGTGTGCGCGGCCGCCGCGATGCCGCTGGCGATGTTCTTCGGCGTCGCCGAGCTCCGCTCGGTCGTGATCGTCATGAGCATCCCCGTCGCGATCGGCGCGCTCCGCACCGTCCCCACCGCGCGGCTCGAGCGCGATCTCCGCTTCAAGCTGCTCGCCGGAATCGAGGCGATGCAGATCTCTCTCCAGGCCTTCGTGGTCTTCGCACTCGCGCTGGCCGGGCTCGGCTACTGGGCGCTGGTCCTCGGCAGCGTGGCGGGCGCCGTCGTATCCACCGGACTGACCCTGGCCTGCCGACCATCGGGCTTCGCCTGGCCACAGCCGGAGTCGATCCGGAGCGCGCTCGCGTTGAGCAAACACGTCCTGGTCACGCGCGTGGCCTGGTACGTCCAGTCGAACGCCGACTTCCTGGTGGCGGGCCGGGTCCTGGGCCAGGCGGCGCTCGGCGCCTACACGCTCGGCTGGACGATCGCGGCGGCGCCCGTCGACAAGATCACGGCGCTCGTAGCTCGCGTCACCTTCCCGGTGTTCGCCTCCGTCCAGGATGATGTGGTGGCACTCCGCCGCTATCTCCTGATGCTCACCGAAGGGCTGGCGGTCCTGACGTTCGCCGCCGGCGTCGGCCTCGCGCTGGTCGCCGACGACTTCGTCTACGTCGTGCTCGGGCCCAAATGGGAGGCGGCGATCATGCCTCTCCGGCTCCTGGCGATCCTCGCCGCCCATCGCGGCACGACCCCGCTCCTGCCGCAGATCCTGAACGTGATCGGCGAGTCCCGCTTCGGGATGTACAGTGCCCTCGCCAGGATGCTCCTGCTGCCCGCCGCGTTCTACGCGGGAAGCGGCTGGGGGGTGTCGGGCATCGCGACCGCGTGGCTCCTGATCCATCCGGTGGCGGCGCTGCCGACCTATTCCCGCGTGTTCGGGCGAATCGGGCTCGCCGCGACGGACTACCTGCGATCGTTGTGGCCGGCCGCGAGCAGCGCGCTCGCCATGACTGCGGCGGTGCTGGTGCTCCGGCTCATCCTGCCTCCCCACTGGACGCCGGCGCCACGCCTCGCGCTGGAGATCTTCGTGGGCGGGGCCGCTTACCTGCTGGCGATGGCGACGCTCCATCGCCGTTGCCTGCACGCGCTGGCCGACGTCGTCAAGCTGGCGCGTGGATGATGCTCCGGTTGGGCTTCACCGGCGACGTCTGCCTCGGGGGCCAGCTCCGCGAGCTGATCGCGCTCCACGGCCCGGAGTTTCCGTTCACCGGATCGGCTCCTGCGCTGCGCGCGGTCGACCTCCTGGTCGGCAATCTCGAGTGCTGCCTCATCCGCGACTCGACGGGCCCGGAGGCCCGGCGCTTCATGGCGGTTCCCGCCGCCCACGCGGACGGGCTGAGGGCGGCCGGGTTCCACACCATGAGCCTGGCCAACAACCACATGATGGACTGCGGGACGGACGGTCTCACCGCCACCCTGGCGCGTCTGGGCGACCTCGGCATCGGCGCGTTCGGCGCCGGACCGGACCTGCCACACGCCGAGCAGCCGCTCGTTCTCGAGCGTGGAGGCCGACGGGTTGCGCTCCTCGCGGCGGCGGGTTCGCCGACACGAACGCCGGCCACGGCCGGCCGGGCACGGCGCCGCTGGACCGCGCGCGACTCGGCGAGCGCGTCCGGGCCGCGCGAGCGCTCGCCGACCTCGTCGTCGTCGCGCTTCACGCCGACCTCGAGTTCAGCAGCTACCCGGCGCCGTGGCGTGTGCGGCTCTCTCGCTGGCTGGTCGATCAAGGGGCGGCCGTCGTCGTCCAGCATCACCCGCACGTCGGCCAGGGAATCGAGCGGTACCGGGACGGTCTGATCGCCTACTCGCTCGGCAACTTCGTCCTGCAGGTTCGCGGCAACGCCTACCTCGAGGCGCAGGCCGGCACGACCGACTCCATCTTCTGGACCGTCGACGTGGACTTCTCTCAGTCCCAGCACCGGCCGCAGCCGTGTCCCCCGGAGCGCGCCGCCCTTCGGCGCCGCGAGCTGGCGCTCCGCTCGAGCGGTCTCGCCGACGGCTCGCTGGTTCGCGCGCAGTGGTCGAAGCGCTGCCGCGATGAGGCGACCGCCTCGCTCGCCCACGTGTACTACAGCGCGCGCCGCGGACAGTGGGATCGGGCGTGGAAGTCGGTCAGGCGCCTGATGCGCAATGCGGAGGAGCGGCGGTGGATCCGCGGTCTGCTGACCCGCGGCTACGTCTGACCGATCAGCTCGACAGGCGCCTCCAGCACGGAACACGCCGCGCGTGACGTGAGACCAGCTCCATCAACGGCGTCAGATACCACTGCTCCCGCAGAGCGACCGCGGCGCTTCGCCCCGACAGGGCCAGACCGACCCGGCCTCTCACGGTCAAGAGCTTGCGGAGCGCGGTCAGCTCGCCGTGCGAGCTGATCTCGTCCATGAGAGCCGCCCGACACGCTAGCGTCTGCTTGTTGCGGGGAGCCGAGGAGCCCGGGGCCATGTCGGCGGGAACGTCCCGGTTGCCCGGGTAGCGATGGAACTCCGGCCAGAACTCCCTGAGGCACGCGCGCTGAAACTTGGTGGCGTGCTTGTCCACGGACCTGAAATCGAGCAAGAGCCGGAGATACTCGAGGTCCAGATAGGGGCACAGCGGCACGTGGCCCGGAGGCGCGAGCTGCTGTGACCAGGGGGCGATGACGCGGCGCTGGCGGAGCAGCAAGAACGCGATCTCCGCGATGTTGCTCCGTGGCAGAAACTTCCTGAGATACGCCTTGACGTCCTCGCGCAAGTCGGAGGCGCTCGGCCACTCGTCGGAGCGGAGCACCAGATCGAAGTCGTTCGTGATGCCGTGGGTGGCGATCGCGTCCAGCTCCCCTTCCGACGATCGAGCCTCGACGGACAGCCCCGTGTGGACCCTCCACCCGACCGGGTCCCCCAGGATGTCGCCGGCGATCCCGTCGAAGAGGAAGCTCGGACGGGCCGGCAGCGTCTGCATCAGGCGAATCGCCCAGGCGTGCTCGCGGGTCTCCGTGTCGACCAGGACTCTTCGGCTACGATCGTCGGCCGCGTACTGCTTGCCGAGGGCCGGCTCGAGCACGACGTGCGGGAAGCCGAAGTCGCGGGCCATCTCGCTCGCGAACCGGCCGTCCAGGTCGCGAAAGCCCTTCTGCGCGCTCCGGTACGTGAGGGCCTGGAAATCGACCTTTCGGTGGATCAGCGCCGCGAGGATCCGACGGCTGTCGAAGCCGCTGCTCAGCGGCAGGACGAAGCGGCCGCCGCTCAGCTCGAGGCAGCGGTCGATGGTCTGCTGGAACGCTTCCTCGACCTCGCCCACGGAGCGATGGTCGACCGCGCGCGTCCCGAACGGCAGCCGTCCGAGGTTGACGACGCTACGACTTCCGTCCTTCGTCCAGCGGAGGGCCTGGCCCGCCGGCACGCGCGAGACGCCGGCCGAGAGGCTTCGATCGCCGATGATCCACGATGTCTGAGTGAAGGAGCGCCACGCGACGAGATCCGGCCGCTCGGCGTCGAGGGCGAGAAACCGAGGATTGGTGGCGAAGAGCACCAGATCCTCGAACACCCGGTAGTACAGGGGGCCCATCCCGAGGACGTCGGTGACCAGCGTCAAGGTCTCTCCCTGGCGTCCGATGTGCGCCGTCGAGAAAACCCCGTTGTGCTCCTCCAGGGATCGCGTGCCCCAGTACGTCAGGATCTCGGCGTCCGGGGAATAGGAGTGAAGCCGCGGAAACACGTAGCCCCGAAACGCCACGCCCTCCGAACGATCCCTGGTTCCGTGCACCAGCCCCGTCCCGGTCGCATGCAGGGCAGACGCGGCGCTGACCAGAAGCCAGTTGAATCCCCGGCGCTCCGTGTACGCCGAGGGCGGCACTCCCGACATGGTGACGCGGAGGCTCCGGGAGGGATGCCACGCGCCGAAGAAGAAGTTGTCGGTACCGTCCGTCGCGTCGGCACCCGGCCACTGGAACTGGACCCTGACGCGCGGCGCGTCCGTACGAAGCGGGTTCAACGGGGTACGAGGGTCGGCCGAGCGGATCCGTCACGCTCCAGCGACCCGACTCGCGTCACGGCGTCGGTCGGCTCGGCATACGTCACGGACGAGATCGACGCCGGCAGCAGCTCAGGAAAGTAGTGCTTGCGAAGCTCGAATTCCGCCAGGTTGCTGGTCGTGAGAAGCCTCGGGTGCAGCTTCCCGTGGCTGTTCCTGGTGAGCACGACGAGGCCGCATTGAATGCGGGAGTCGCCGCCGCGGAAGGGCCGGAAGCAGAGCGTCGTCGCCGTCGCCCGCTGAGTCAGGTGCACGCCGTGGATCAACGGCGTCAGCAGCCGCTCCGACGCGTCGATCACCTCCCGATAGCGCCGCAGCCGCTCGAGGGCCTCTCCCTCGTTGCAGGAGCGCCCGAGGAACCTCCAGACGTTCTCGTACTGCTTCGACGTGAGCGCGCCGGCATTCTGAGCGTCGTCGCTCCTGGAACGCTCTCGCTCGAAGTCGGCGACCGAGATGTGCTCGGACTCCACCAGGACGTCGACCAGCCGCTCGACTCCCAGACTCCGGATGAGCTCACGCAGCGCGGCGCAGTAGCGACGCGTCTTCGCCAGCGGGATGTCGTTGACCAGGAGCGCGCACATGTTGTCGATGACCAGCGAGAACTTCACGCCGCCCCCGTAGACCGGCGCGACTGCGGACGCGAAATCGGTCACCTGGCGCAGTACGAGGAGCTCGGCCAGGCCGACGTCGAAGATGAGCTCGTCCTCGCCGGGGCGGACGCTCGCGTGGTAGCCGCCGCCGATATCGAAGAAGAGGTGAATCGGCGCGTTCCGGCCGATCGTGGTCTTGAACCACGCGAGCGCGTCGTCTCGATACATCGCCGCTCGGGCTTTGCCGAGGTAGCAGAAGTCCCGGCTCGTCAGCACGTCGAAGACCCGAGCCGCGATCGATTCATGGTCCTCCGACGCTCGGAAACAATCCGGCGAAGACGGGACGACTGGAGGAGCCGTGAAACCCGACGCGAGCTCTTCGAGGTACGAGTGGATCGACGCTGTTTCGTCCTGGGGGTCGGTCGAGAGGTTTCGCAATTTCCCTCTTTCTTCAGTCGTCAATCACTGCGCTGTCAGAGAAAAGCAGACACTTCATTCTGGCCACTCTCTCGAAACAAGGCAAGTGACAACTCGATGAGAAACCGATCGATGAGAAACCGAGCGATTCCGGAAAGTGCGCTCGATGAATCGCGACGCGGGACTTTCCGGAGACGCGCGACGCGATCTTCCGCAAATGTCGCGGGTGAGGCGCCGGCACCAGCGAGAAAAGACGAACGCCCCGGCCGAGGGCACCGGGGCGTTGTGGAGCTTCGTTCGCGGTTCGGCGCTAGCTTATCGCGGCGGGAGCGACCGAGACGCCCTGGACGCCGTTGCGCGAGATCGCCTCGCCCACCAGACCCGAGGCCTTGACGTCCTCGACGAACGCGCGGAGGTAATTCGCGGCGGCCTCGCGACCCTTGGCGGTGCCGATCGCCTGCTGGACCGCCGTGAACTGACCGTCGAGCACCTGGGCGCCGGGGATCTTCTTGACCTCGGTCAGGAGCGCTGGCCGGAGTCCCGCCAGCGCCTCGAGCTTGTCATTGACGAACGCCTGGACCGCGCCCTCGCCGGTCTTGGTAAGAACGAGCTTCGCGCGCTTCACGCTGCGAACCAGATAGAGCCCGTAGGCGCTCTGCTCCGTCACGGCGATGCGCACGCCTTCCTGGTCGACCTCGTCGACCGAGCGGATCGGCGAGCCCGCCGGCACGATGTAGGTCGACGGAATCTCGAGGTAGGCGGCCGTGAACGCGATCTCGGCGGCGCGCTGCGGCTCGGCGCCGAGGAACGCGACGTCCCAGGCGCCGGTGCGGACCGAGTCGCCCAGCTTGCCGGCGCTCTCGAACTTGATGAACTCCACCGGCACGCCGACCCGCCGGGCGAGCTCTCGTCCGAGGTCGGATGCGACGCCGCGCGGCTCGGTCGCCGACGAGCCGGGCGTGACGAGCAGGAAGTTACCGTGGTTGAGACCGATCCGGAGCTTGCCGGTCGGAGCGAGCTCGGATCGCACTGCCGGAGTGATTTCGGTAGCCATGGCGCCGGACGTTAGCACGAACCGGTCGCTCCCGCTATGCCGGGCCGGCCCATCCGGGTATTCTTCCCCCGAGGAGCCACCCATGACCGACACGTCCCGTCCGCCCAGGCCGACCACCCTCGAGATCGACCTCGATGCCGCCGCCGCGAACGTGCGCGCCGTGCGCCAGCTCGTGGGACCGGAGCGGAAGATCTTCGCCGTGATCAAGGCCGACGGCTACGGCCACGGCGCCGCCGAGATGGGAACCGTCTTCGTCGCGAACGGCGCCGACGCGCTGGGGGTGGCCGATCTCGCCGAAGGCATCCGCCTGCGGCGCCGCGGGATCACCTGCCCCATCCTCGTCTACCCCAACTCGCTGCCGGAGGCCGCCCCGATCGCCCTCGCCCACGGACTCGTTCCGACGCTCGTGGACCTCGAGGGCGCGCGGGCCTACGCCGAGGCGGCCGCGGGTCCGTGCGACGTGTTCGTCAAGATCGACGTCGGGCTCGAGCGGCTCGGCGTGCCGGCGGAGCAGGCAGTGAAGGTCATCACGGCCATGCTCGAGCTGCCCCATCTGCGCCTGGCCGGGCTCTGCGCCCACCCGCACGCGCCCGTCGGCGGCGATCCGGCCTACGCCGAGTGGCAGCTCGGACGCTTCACCGCGGTGGTCGACGAGCTCGC
>DASPZZ010000136.1:0-1718 GCA_035635995.1 Binatia bacterium
GGCCTTGTCGGTGAAGGTGAGCGCCAGGATCTCGTCGGGGCGCGCCTTGCGCTGGGCGATGAGCCAGGCGATGCGTCGCGTGATGACGGTGGTCTTGCCGGTGCCGGCACCGGCGACGATCAGGAGGGGTCCGGCGTCGTGGGTGACGGCCCGGCGCTGCTCGTCGTTCAGGCCGTCGAGGACGCGCTCACCCGCCATGCCGCCTCGACTATAGCAGGCGCGTCAGACCCGGGCGAACCTCAACGGCGCACGTCGGGGCCGCCGGCCAGCACGTCCGCGACGTCCTGGGCGCTGACGAGCGCGATGTCGCCCCAGGTCGAGCACTTGAGCGCGCCGACGGCCGTGCCCGCATCGACGGCCTCCTGGAGATCGCGTCCGCGCAGCACGGCCCAGAGGAACCCGGCGGCGTAGGCGTCCCCCGCGCCGATCGGATCGACCATCTGAACCGTGGGGCGCACCCGGGGCCGGAGGATCCGTCCGCCGTCGAGGACCGTGGAGCCCTCCTCGCCCTGCTGCAGGCTGATCGTCGCCTTGGGCGCCATGCGCCCGAGGGCCTCGAGCGTCTCCGCGGGCGCCCCCGACAGGCCGAAGAGCGTGCGCGCCTCAGTCTGGCCGATGAAGAGGTAGCGCACGCGGGGCAGGACCGGCTCGATGAAGGCGCGCGCCTCGTCGGACGACCACAGCGTGGCGCGGTAGTTGACGTCGAACGACACGGTCGCGGCCTCGTGGAGGGCCCGTTCGACGAGCCCCCGGGCGGACACTCCGAGCGCCGGCGTGATGCCAGTGAGGTGCACGAGCCGCGCACGGCGCAGCGGCTCCCAATCGACCTGCGCCGCCGTCAGCCTGGCAAACGCCGAATCCCGGCGATCGTAGAGGACCCGGACGGGGCGCGGCGGAACGCCGTACTCGAGGAAGTAGGTTCCGATCCGCGCGCCTTCCGTCGTCTGGACGTAGGCGCAATCGACTCCGTGACCGGCGAGCTCCCGGCGGACCCGCTCGCCCCACGGGTTGGCCGGAAGCGCGGAAACCCACGCGGCTGTGAGCCCGAGCCGAGCACAGGCGGCCGCCACGTTCGCTTCGGCGCCACCGATCTGCAGGTCGAGCTGGCGCGCGGTCTCGAAGCGGGCGGGCGACGGTATCGCAAGCCGCACCAGCACCTCGCCCAGCGTCACGATGTCGTGCATCTATCCGAGCTCCAGCATCGATCAGGCCTTCAGGCGGATCTGGACCGAGGTCCCGAGGATCATCGGGAGGCTCAGCTGCTCCGGCCGGCGATCGGGACCGAACGTGACGAGCGCCGGCTGGCCTTGCTTCGCCCACGACGAGAAGCGCGTCAGATCGAAATGCGCGATCGGCTTCTGCGTCGTGGCGTCGACCGCGACCTCGAGCTTGAAGGGAACCAGCTCGGCTTGGGCGTGCGCCTGAACGTCGTCCGGGCCTTCGTCGGGCGCCATCTTCCGTCGAACCACATGGGTCACGAGGCTTCCATCGGCTCGAGGCGTCCACAGCCGATCGGTGTAGTTGAGCGACGCGCTGAGCGAGTCGTCCACCTGGAGCCCGGGCGGGATCGTCAGCACATCGTCCACGACGCGCAGCCGACGAAGAAAGAAGGTCTCGCCCTTGAAGTGATACTCGACCCGGCCGCGCGCGTGGTCGTAGGTGATGTCGGCGCGCGACTCGCGCCCCTTCACCGAAAAGAACGACCGCGAGCGGAGCGG
>DASPZZ010000137.1:0-1959 GCA_035635995.1 Binatia bacterium
GAAGTCGTCGTCCTTCACGTAGAGGCTCCGGCGCATGCCCTTCGGGAGCTGGTGAATGAAGCAGAACACGCACTTGTTCGCGCAGGTCGCGATGTCGCCCGGGCGCGGTGCGGCCAGCTCGAGCCCGAGCCCCGGCCCGCGACGCTGAAGCCGCTTCGCCACCGTGACGCCGTCCCGCTCGACGGTCAGCTCCAGCCGCTCGTCGCCGGCGTGGAACTGGAAGTCGATCGCATCGCGGAGGCGGTGGCCGTTGACGGCGACGATCCGGTCGCCGGGCGCCAGGCCCGCCGCGGCGGCGGGGGTGCGCGGCGTGACCGCGGAGACGGTCACGCCCGCCGGCTCAGCGGAACAGGGCGTTTTCAGGGGACTCCTCCCGCGCGACCCCGGGAGAGGCATTGAGGAATCGCATGCCCTGGAAGATGTACTGCAGTCCCGAGATCACCGTGAAGCCCGCCGCGAGCCAGAGCACGGCCGAGGTCGCCACGTGAACCTGGAAGTAGCGCGCCAGCAGACCGCTCAGGACCGCGAGCACCTGGAACAAGGTTGCCGCCTTCCCCGCCCACGTCGGGCGCGGCCGGATGCGGCTGCCCAGCATGTAGATCAGCAGAGCCCCGAAGACCAGGATCACGTCGCGGCTGATCACCACCGCCGCGATCCAGAACGGAAGTGCCTTCAGGTACGTCAGGGTGACGAACGACGCCGTCAGCAGGAGCTTGTCGGCCATCGGATCCAGGAACGCGCCGAGCGAGCTCTCGTCCTTCCAGTGGCGCGCCGCCCACCCGTCGAGCAGATCGGTCAGCGCGGCGACGGCGAAGACGATCAGCGCCGGACCCGGCCGCCGGTAGACGAGCAAGGTCACGAACACAGGGATCAGGAGGATCCGGAGCAGAGTCAGCCAGTTGGCGAGTCCCATGGGGCGCTCAGTCTACCATTCCGGCGGCGGCCCCGGACTCGGTGACGCGGTAGCGCGCCAGCGCGCCGAGAAGCCCGACCGGCAGATCGACGTCCAGCTCGACGTGCCCCGGCGTGTCGCGGCGCGCCAGCACCCGCCCCCGCTCGTAGCAAAGCGCCAGTGAGGCGCCTTCGCCGTGCGGAATCCGGAGGGTCAGGTTGCCGACCGGCGGCAGCGCGCGCTCGATGGCCGCCAGGAGCGTGTCGATGCCGGTGCCGTCGGACGCCGAGATCGCGATCGCTTCGCTGCGAGCCGCCAGGAACGCCGGGTCCATCTCGAGCCGGTCGATCTTGTTCATGACCAGGATGGTCGGACGATCGGCGACGCCGAGCTCGCCCAGGAGGTCGTCGACGGCCTTCATGTGGTCCTCGATCGCCGGATGGCTCGCGTCCACCACGTGCAGCAGCACGTCGGCGTCGGCCAGCTCCTCCAGGGTCGCGCGGAACGCGGCGACGAGCTCGTGCGGGAGCTTGCGGATGAATCCGACGGTGTCGGTCAGGACGAACCGGCGGCCCCCTTCCGGCTGCACCAGACGCGCAGCTGGATCGAGGGTCACGAACAGCTGATCGGCGGCCGTGAGCTGAGAGCCCGCCAGCCGATTCAGCAGGGTCGTCTTTCCCGCGTTCGTGTAGCCGACGAGCGCAACGACGGGAACGCCGGACCGGCGACGCCCCTGACGCTGCAGACGCCGATGAACCTGCACGCCGTCGAGCTGCCGGCGAATCTGCATCACCTTCCGGCGAATCGCCCGCCGATCGGACTCGAGCTGGGTCTCACCCGGCCCTCGCGTGCCGATGCCGCCGCCCAGCCGCTCGAGGTGCGTCCACTGCCCGACGAGCCGCGGCAGGAGGTAGGTGAGCTGCGCGAGCTCGACCTGAAGCTTGCCCTCGCTCGTGCGCGCGCGCTGGGCGAAGATGTCGAGGATCAACGCCGTGCGGTCGATGACCTTGATGCCGAGCGCCTGCGAGATGTTCCGCTCCTGGATCGGCGAGAGCGGATCGTCGGAC
>DASPZZ010000138.1:0-13850 GCA_035635995.1 Binatia bacterium
TCCCCTGCGCCCGGCGCAGCCGCCGCGGAGCCGGTCTATTTTCAGGGGCGGGTGCTGTGGATCGCCGGCGAGACCTTGGTGGTCGCCACCGACGACGACCAGAGCTTCAGAATCGATCTCTCGCGGGTGGCACAGGACGAGTATCAGCGACTGAGGAGCAACGACCGTGTGGCGGTGACCGGCACCATCCCCCCGGAACACGATCGCATCGTGGCGACCTCGATCGAATCGCTCGAGCCGTAGCCGACGGCGCCGTCAGCTCGACACGCTCCTCGCGTAACGGCCGCTCAGCGCCTCCTCGAGCGCTTCGGCCCGGCGCAGCCCCGCCGTCATCTCCATCGCGCGAAAGTCGTCGACGGCCGCGGCAAGACCTGGCGCGGCCTCGTCGTGGCGGCCGGCGTGGTACAACACCTCGGCCCGTTCGAGACGACACCACGCTCGAAGGGGCCGCATCTCGAGCTGATCGGCCAGGGCCAGCGCTCTGTCGAAGTAACCCAGCGCGGGCGCACCCGCCGCCGGCTGCCGCCGACGGGCGATCTCACCCGACAACCGCAGCGCGCACGCTTCATGGCCCCGCTCGCCCCGGGCGCGCGCCATCTCGAGGGCCGCAGCCGCGACCGCCGCGGCCTCGTCGAGCCGGCGTGCGGCGAGCAGGACACTGCCCTGGATCTCGAGCAACCCGGCAAAGCCGAATGCCGGCGAGGCTCCGGCGCTGACGCCGGCGGCGGCGAGACTGACCGCCGAGACGAGCTGCCCCATCGCCGCGTGGGCCAGGCCGAGCGTGGCTGCCGCGAAGTCAGCGAGCGGGCGAAGCCCGGTGCCCGCCGCGTGCGTCGCTGGCTGCCACTCGCGCGTCAGCGCCAGCGCACGCTCCAGATACCCGACCGCATCGTCGGCGTTGCCCTGGTCGAGAGCCGCGCGCCCGAGGCAGTAGCTGGCCCAGGCCAGCTCCGCAGAGCGGTTCACCTTTTCCGCCACGGCCATCGTCTCGGCGCCGACGGCCAGCGCATCGGCGAACTGTCCGCACGCGCTCAGCGCGAGCACCAGAAACCCCCTCACGGCAACGGACGGAACGAGCGGAGCGAGGAGCGCGGGGCCGAAGGACTCGTCGGCCGGACGCCCGTCGAGGACGTCGAGGGTCGCTCGCGCCGTCGAGATCGCCGCCTGAAAATCGCCGACGGCGAAGGCCGTGCGAACGAGGCTCTGCTGCAGCCAGATCCAGCGCCCCGCGTCGGCGGCGGCGTCGGCCGGCTCTGCGAGCGCCCGATGCGCCAGCTCGGCCGCCATCGTGTGCTGCCCCAGGGACGTGTAGGCGTAGCTCATGGCCGCGACGATCCAGGCCACGCGTTCTCGATCGCCGAGCGCCGTCGCTCCCGCCTCGGCGCCGCGGTAGTGCTCGAGCGCTTGCTCGACTTCACCGACCGTGTGGAGCACCGAGCCGAGCTCGACCTGCACGTCGACACGCGCCAGATCCGTGTCGGGCCGCGCCGGCGCCCGGCGGCAGACGTCGAGCGCCTCGGCGTAGCACGCCGCGGCGTCCCGATACGCCGATCGGGCGGCCGTTAGCCGCGCCGCCGCCCGGAAGTGGGTCAACGCCTTGTCCCAGGCCTCGCCGGCCCGATAGTGCCGAGCGATCTCGAGATGAGGCGAATCGGACGTGGTCAGGGCCTCGAGGCCCGCGGCGATCTGTCGGTGGATCAGCGCGCGCCGCGGAGCCGAGAGGAGCCCGGCCGCGGTGTCACGCACCCTCTCGTGTCGAAAGCCCACCCGCTCCCCGTCGCGCTGCAGAATCCCGGCGCGCATCAAAGACTCGAAGCCGGCCATCGCCTCGCGATCGTCGAGGCCGCTAGCCTGCAACAGGAGACCGGCGTCGAGATCGCGGCCGATCACGGCCGCCACGCCGAGCAGTTGTGTCGCCCGGCTGTCGAGACGCTCGAGTCGATCGACGATCGAACGCCTCACGCGCTCGGGCAGCGAGAGCTCGCCGCGGCCCGGCGCTTCCTGCGCGCGCCAGGTGCGCACGGCTTCGAGGGCCACAAACGGGTTGCCCTCGGCGAGGCGCCAGGCCCCGGCCGCGAATCGCTCGAGGACTTCCGGGCTGACGTCCTGGCCGGCCACTCGAACCAGGCGCCGCGTGTCCTCCGGTGAGAGCGCTCGAACCTCCGTCCTCACCAGGTGACCTTCACTCGACAGCTCGTCGAGCGTGCGTCGGAGCAGCGGTGCGTCGGCCAGCTCCTCAGAGCGGACCGAGACGACCAGCAACGCGGCCACGCCGCGTAGACGTCGCCCGAGAAAGGCCAGGAGGCGGACGCTCATGTCGTCCGACCAGTGAAAGTCGTCGATCAGGATCGACAGCGGCCGGCGGGCGGCCGCCGACGCGATCAGTTGCGCGAGGGCGGTGAAGACGCGCAGCGGGTTCAACCGAAGCGCGTCCGCACGCGGCGGCTCCGCGCCGAGCTCGGGAAGCACGCGGGCCAGATCGGCGCGCATCGCCGGGGAGAGCCCGCGGAGCTCCTGGTCGGCGGCGACGACGCCGCCGGCGCGCAGCGCATCGAGCCACGGCGCAAGCGGCAGAACTTGCTCGGTCTCGTGAGCGCGAGCCCAGAGGACGCGAACGTTCCCCCGGGCCGCCAGTGCGGCGAGCTCGGCCAGGAGCCGGCTCTTCCCGATGCCAGGCTCGCCGACGAGAGCGACGACCCGGCTCGTTCTCGCGCAGGCGTCCTCGAGCAGCGCACGGAGCTTCGCCCACTCTTCCTCCCGTCCGATCAGCGGCGGTTTCGGCTCGGTCGGGTCGGACAAGCTCGGCGGCGTCACCGTCGCGGCGACGCCGGCGATCGGCGGGGGCGGCTCCTCTCGCTCGGAGCGCTCGAGTCGCGACGTCAAGATATCCCGCTGAAGCTGCCGGGTCTCCGCCTCGGGCTCGGCGCGCAGCTCCCGCGCGAGGAGGCCGACGCACAGATCGTACTGGCGAAGCGCCGCTGCCCGGCGGCCGCACCGCCAGTGCAGCCGCATCACCAGCCGATGGGCGGCCTCGTCGAACGGGTCGAGCTCGAGCAGCCGCCGCGCGGTCCGCAGCGCTTGGTCGTCTGCACCGGTCGCGCTCTGGTGGGCCAGCAAACGGCCGAGCGCTTTGACGGCCAGCTCGTGCAGGCGCTCCCGCTCGCTGATCAGCCACTCGTCGAACGTGCGCTCGGGCAAGGTCAGCCCCTCGAGCAAGTCGCCTCGGTAGCGCTCGACCGCCTGCTCGAGCGTACCCGGCCGGTCGTCACGCACGAGCAGCTCGAACGCGCCCGCGTCGACCTCGACGGCGGAGGGATCGAGCGCGACGGTGTCACCGCGGCAGAGCAGTCCGCGGACGGCGGCGCCGCCAGCTTTCTGGATGCGGGACAAGGTCTTGCGCAAATTGCCCCGTGCCTGCGCGTCGGGCATGTCGCCCCAGAGCAGCGCCGCCAGCTTCTCGCGCGGATGGGCGCGGCCGAGCGGCATGGCCAGGTATGCCAGAAGCGCTCGCGCTTTCTTCGTCGGAAAGGCCAGCGCGGAGCCCGAGCCGGCGCGTGCATCGAACCCTCCGAGAAGCGTCAGGACCAGTCTGGAGCGCTTCATCGCTGCAGAGCCGATCGCACGGCATCGAGCAGGGCGTCGCCCCGAAACGGCTTGCCCAGCAGCGCCACCGCACCGGCCTGGAGGGCGCGCCGGCGTACCTCGTCGTCGCCGTGCGCCGTGAGGATGATGACGGGGATCTGCGAGCCGATGCTACCCAGATGCCTGAGAAGATCGAGGCCGTTCATACCGGTCAGCCGCAGGTCGAGCACCAGACAGCCGATGCTTCCGCGCTGCGGCGCCTCGAGAAACTCCTCCGCGGAGGCGAACGCCTCGACCTGGAGGCCGACCGACGTCAAGAGATTGCGGACCGACCGCCGCAACGACGCGTCGTCGTCGACGACGGCGACGAGGTCCCCCTCGCGTTCGCTCATACTGCCAGGCTACGGGCGGCCGATGCCGCGCGTCTACCCTACGTTGGTGGGGTCGGTCAGGTCGCCGCCCCGCGACGCGCGGCCGGGTCGATTCCGAGGCGGGCCGCGCTCCGCACCAGCTCGGCCACCGACCCCGCTTGCATCTTGTGCATCACGTGGCCGCGCTGCTCCTTGACGGTGACCTCGCTCGTCCCGAGATCGGCGGCGATCTGCTTGTTGAGCAGACCGGCGATGACGCCCGCCAGCACGTCGCGCTCGCGCGGCGTGAGCGAGTCGTAGCGGTGGCGGAGCTCCACGAGCTCGCGCCGGTCCGCGCGGGCGACCCGGTGCCGGTCGATCGCATGACGGATCGCGTCGAGCAGGTCCTGCTCGCGAAACGGCTTGGTCAAGAACTCGACCGCGCCGGCTTTCATGGCGCGGACCGACATCGGGATGTCGCCGTACCCCGTCAGGAAGATGATCGGTAGCGACACGTCGACCGCGGTGAGCTCCCGCTGGAGATCGAGCCCGCTCAGGCCCGGCAGGCGCACATCCAGCACGAGACAGGCCGGAGCGTCGGGGCGGTGCGCGGTGAGAAAGGCTTGCGCCGTCGCGAAGGCCTCGACGGCCAGCCCGACGGAGCTCAAGAGGCGCCGGAGGGCATCGCGGAAACGCTCGTCGTCGTCCACGATGAAGACGACCGGCGCTTCGATGGTCATCGCATCCCCGGCAGGTCGAAGTGGAACGTGGCGCCGTGATCGGGGTTCGCCGTGCCCCACAGGTGCCCCTCGTGGCGCTCGACAATCGAGCGGCTGATGAACAGCCCCATGCCGAGCCCGTTCGGCTTCGTGGTGTAGAACGCCTCGAACAGGCGCGCCTCATCCAGCTCGCCGAAGCCGATTCCCGCATCTTCCACCGCGAGGATCAGCCACGCGCCGTCGCCGCGATGCTCCACCGTCGAGTGGACAACGACGCGGCGCTGCTCCGGCGGCGTCTCGCGCATCGCTTCCGCCGCGTTCATCAGCAAGTTCAAGAGGACCTGCTGCAGCTGAATCCGGTCGCCGATGACCAGCGGCAGGTCGGGCGCCAGGGCCGTCTGCACGGCGATGCCGAGCCGCCTGAGCTCGGGGCCCACGAGGGACAGCATCTCGTGGACGACGGCTCCGAGGTCGCACGGCTCGCGTGACGCCGGCGCCCGCGAGAGCAAACCGCGGATCCGGCCGATCACCTCCGCCGCCCGCTCGCTGTCCTTCACGACGGCGGTGAGCGCCTCGCGGACATTGTCCAGATCGGGGCGGTCGGCCGCGAGCCATTGCAGACACGCCGAGGCGTCCGCGACGATCGCCGCCAGCGGTTGATTGACCTCGTGCGCGATGGAGGCGGCGAGCTCGCCCAAGGTCGTCACGCGGGTCACACGGGCGAGCTCGGCCTGCGCCTGGCGCAGGGCCTCCGCCGCGTGCGTGCGCTCGACGGCGACCGCGGCCAGGGGCGTGATCCGCTCGACGATGTCCTGCTCGTGATCGTGGGGCCCGCGGGGCTCGCGGGAGTAGAGCGCGAAGGTCCCCAGCACTTTGCCCTCAGATGACAGCATCGGGGTCGACCAGCACGCGCGCAGCGAATGCGCGAGGGCCAGCTCGCGGTAGTCGGCCCAGCGAGCGTCGGTCGCGATGTCCGTCACGACCACCGGCTTTCCCAGGTACGCCGCCGTCCCGCACGATCCGACGCTGGGCCCGATGGCCGCGCCGTCGATGGCCTCCGTGTAGCTTCGCGGCAGGCTGGGCGCCGCACCGTGCCGCAGGTGGCGACCCTCGGCATCCAGCAGCAAGATCGAGCACAGGGCGCCGGCGGACTGCTCTTCGACGAGTCGACACAGCGCGTCGAGAACCGCGGCCAGCGCGTCGCCCCCCGCCATCATCTCGAGCAAGCGCTTTTCTCCGGCCAAGAGCGCCTCGGCCCGCTTCAGGTCTTCGATGTCGGTGGATACGCCGTACCATCGGACGACCTCGCCGCGCTCGTTTCGGAGCGGCACTACCCGCAACAGGAACCACCGATAGACGCCATCCGTCCGCTGCTGACGCACCTCGACCTCGAAGGGCTCGCCGGCCGCTTGGGCCGCGCGGCTCTTGCCGGCGACGAGCTCGTGGTCATCGGGATGAACCCAGCGTCGCCAGCCGGAGCCCTGCGCGTCCGCCAGGCTGAGTCCCGTGTAGTCGAGCCACCGCCGGTTGACGAGCTCGATCGCGCCGCTGGGCAGCGTGACCCCGGTCAGCGCGGGAATCGTGTCGATCACCAGGGACAGCTGGTCCCGGAGGGCTGCGGTCTCCTGGAAGGACGCGCGCCGCCGCGAGACCAGGCTGGTCACGACGAGCGCCGTCGCCAGGAATGCGAGCACGGCCACCACGTTGAGCGGGTTGTCCAGGGCGAGCTGCGGGCCCGGCCGCGGGCTCAGGAAATACGCCAGGCACAGCCACGCGGCGACGGAAACGATCGCCGACGCGACGAAGTCGCCCGTCAGCGATACGAAGACGACGACGAGCAGGTAGAGCAGCGCGAACCGCAAGGTGAGCCGGTACAGGACGGCGGTCAGCGCCGCCAGCACGGCGAAGCCCGCCCCACACCGCGCGGCGGTCCGCCAGAATCGGTGTGTGACGATTCCGTGACGATTCACCGCTCCCGAAGCACCCCCGGAGGCGAGCGTGTCCATCCCGCCTGTAGGGTAGTAACCGCGGTGGCAGGCGTCCACCCCTACTTTGGTGGGGTACGACGCCTCCCCGGTCATGGCCGACCCCTGCTCGTCATCGCGGCACGGCCCGCTCGAGGTCGTTGAGACGGCATTTTTCACGCCCGCCGACACGCCGCGGTCACGGCCTCCCGGGTACACCTGTTCCAGTGAGAGACGAATTTTCGAACAGGAGGACCTGAGCATGTTGGCCGAGCCTCGATCCACGACGACCGTTTCGCGCATCGCCGATCACCTCAGCCGTCCCCACGCCGATCGCGATCGCGAGCTCTGCGAGATGCTGCGCCGCCGCGATCCACGCGGCGCGGAGCGTCTGCTGCAAGTCTACGGCGATCGCGCGTATCGCCTGGCCGTCCGCATCACGCGCGCGCCGCAGGACGCCGAGGAAGTCGTGCAGGACGCGCTGCTGACCGTCGTGCGGAAGATCGACAGCTTCCGGGGCGAGTCGGCGTTCGGCTCGTGGTTCTATCGCATCGTCACCAACGCCGCCTATCAGAAGATCCGCGGGCGTCGTCGGCACGAGGGCGAGATCTCGTCGGACGCGATCCCCGGCCTCCTGTCCGAGACCGCGCACGACGCCTCCAGCTGGTCGCAGGCGGTCGACGACCCGGCCCGGCAGACCGAGGTGCGCGCCGCGCTGACCGAGGCGATCGACGAGCTCCCGACGCACTACCGCACGATCTTCGTCCTGCGCGATCTGCACGGCCTCTCGCACATCGAGATCGGCCAGCGTCTGAGCCTCAGCGCTGCGAGCGTCAAGACGCGCATCCATCGCGCGCGGTCGTTGCTGCGGGGCCGCCTCAGCGAGCAGTGGCCGGCGCCCCACTATCCGATGGCCTCGTAGGACAAGACGGCCGACGGGGTGGCGATGCCGGGCGACGAGGTTCCGTTGAAACACCGTCGCGCGTCGCCGCATCGATAGGGCATGTGGATCGTCCGGGTCGCGCTCCAGCGCCCCTACACGTTCATCGTCCTGGCGGTGCTCATCCTGCTGGTGAGCCCGGTGCTGATCCTGCGCACGCCGACCGACATCTTCCCGAACATCAACATCCCCGTCATCGCGGTGGCCTGGCAATTCACCGGGTTGAACCCCGAAGAGATGGAAGGGCGGATCACCACGCAGTACGAGCGGGTGCTCACGACGACGGTGGACAACATCGAGCACATCGAGTCCACGACGGTCAACGGCCAGGCCATCGTCAAGATCTTCCTGCAGCCCAATGCCAGCCTCGACACCGCGAACGCGCAGGTGACGGCCATCTCGCAGACCATCCTGCGCCAGCTGCCGGCGGGCACCCAGCCGCCGCTCGTCATCAACTACAGTGCGTCGACGGTGCCGATCCTCCAGCTCGCGCTGTCGGGGCTGTCGGAGTCCGAGCTCAACGACATCGGCCTGAATTTCCTGAGGACCCAGCTCGTCACCGTGCCGGGCGGGTCCATCCCCTACCCGTTCGGCGGTAAGCAGCGCCAGGTGATGGTCGACCTGGACCAGCGGTTGCTCCAGTCCAAGGGGCTCTCGCCCGCCGACGTCGTCACCGCGCTCGGCCAGCAGAACCTCGTGCTGCCGTCGGGCACCGCGAAGATCGGGCAATTCGAGTACGACGTCGCCATGAACGCGAGCCCGCGGACCGTCGCCGAGCTGAACGACCTTCCGGTCAAGGTGGTCGGCAACTCGACGATCTACCTGCGCGACGTCGCCCACGTGCGCGACGGGTTCGCGCCCCAGACGAACGTCGTTCGCCGGGACGGCATGCGCGGTACGCTCGTCACCATTCTGAAGACCGGCACCGCGTCGACGCTCGACGTCGTCGCCGGCATCCGCGCGCTGCTGCCCCGCGTGATTCCGACCCTTCCGCCCGAGCTCAAGGTCCAGCCGCTGGCCGACCAGTCGACCTTCGTGCGGGCCGCCGTGAGCGGGGTGATCCGGGAAGCGGTGATCGCCGCCTGCCTCACGGCGGTGATGATCCTCGTGTTCCTCGGGAGCTGGCGCAGCACGCTGATCATCGCGATCTCCATCCCGCTCTCGATCCTGACGTCGGTGAGCGTGCTGAGCCTGCTCGGCGAGACGATCAACATCATGACGCTCGGCGGGCTGGCGCTCGCCGTGGGCATCCTGGTCGACGACGCCACCGTCACCATCGAGAACATCGAGCGGCATCGCGACGAGGGCCACGACGGGAATGAGGCGATCTTGCAGGGGGCGGCGCAGATTGCGGTGCCCGCGCTCGTCTCCACGCTCTGCATCTGTATCGTGTTCCTCCCGATGTTCTTCCTGGGCGGCGTCGCCCGCTATCTGTTCGTGCCGCTGGCCGAGGCGGTGGTGTTCGCGATGCTCGCGTCGTACGTCCTGTCCCGGACCCTGGTGCCGACCCTGGCCATGTACCTGCTCGCGTCGGCCGCCCACGGCGCCGGGCCGACGCGGAACCCGCTGGTCCGAGCCCAGGCGGCCTTCAATCGAGCCTTCGAGCGCGGCCGCCTCGCCTATCGGCGGCTGCTCACACGGCTCATTGCCCGGCGCCTCGTCTTCGTCCCGGTGTTCCTGGCCATCTGTCTTTCGGCCTTCCTGCTGGCACCGCGGCTCGGCGAGAACTTTTTCCCGGACACCGACAGCGGGCAGCTCACCCTGCACCTTCGGACGCAGACGGGCACGCGCATCGAGGAGACCGCCCGCTTGACGGACCTGGTGGAGGCGGCGATCCGGCGCGAGATCCCGGCCGCGGAGCTCGACGTGATCCTCGACAACATCGGCCTTCCCTATAGCAGCATCAACTGGATGCACAGCGCTTCCGGCGTCATCGGCGCGGGCGACGCGGACATTCTCGTCTCGCTGAAGGCCGAGCATCGCCCGACCGCGGACTACGTCCGCGTCCTGCGCGAGAAGCTGCCGGAGGAATTCCCGGGCCTGACGTTCTACTTCCTGCCCGCCGACATCGTGACGCAGATCATCAACTTCGGCTTGCCCGCGCCGATCGACATCCAGATCGAGGGCGCGGACGTTCAGGGCAACCGGCGGGTCGCCGACACGATGCTGAACGAGCTGCGCCGGGTGCCCGGTCTGGTGGACCTCCGGGTCCATCAGCGCTTCGACTATCCGATGTTCAACGTCGCGCTCGACCGCACGAAGGCGGGCCAGGCGGGCTTCACCGCCCGGGACCTCGCGAGCAGCCTGCTCATCTCGTTGAGCGGCAGCTTCCAGACGACGCCGACCTTCTTCCTGAACTGGCAGAACGGGGTCAGCTACAACCTGGCCACGCAGACCCCGCAGTACCGGATCCAGTCCCTGCACGACATCGAGAACATCCCGATCACGACCGCCGCCGGGGCCACGCGCCCCGGGATCCTCGCCGACGTCGCGTCGATCACGCGCGGCAACGAGATGGCGGTGCTCTCGCACTACAACATCCGCCGGGTCGTGGACATCTACGGCGCCGTGCAAGACCGTGACCTCGGCGGGGTCGGCCGCGACATCGCGCGGGTCGTCGAGGCGCACCGGCCGCTCCTGCCCCGGGGCAGCTTCCTCACCGTACGCGGGCAGCTCGACACGATGCGGAGGTCGTACCTCGGGCTCCTGGCTGGGCTGGGCTTCGCGATCGTCCTCGTCTACCTGCTCATCGTCGTGAACTTCCAGTCCTGGCTCGATCCCTTCATCATCATCACCGCGCTGCCGGCGGCTCTGGCGGGGATCGTGGTCTTCCTGTTCCTGACCGGGACCACCCTCAGCGTGCCCGCGCTGATGGGCGCCATCATGAGCATCGGGGTCGCGACCGCCAACAGCATCCTGGTCGTGGCGTTCGCCAAGGAGCGGCTCGACGAGCACGGCGACGTGGCGACGGCGGCGGTCGAGGCCGGCTTCACCCGCTTCCGCCCTGTCTTGATGACCGCGCTCGCCATGATCATCGGCATGGTGCCCATGGCGCTCGGGTTCGGTGAAGGCGGCGAGCAGAACGCCCCGCTGGGCCGGGCGGTCATCGGCGGCCTGTTGTGCGCGACCGTCGCGACCCTCGTCTTCGTGCCGTCGGTCTTTGCCATGCTGCACGGACGGCGCGCCTCCGGGGTGACGAAATGACGGACCCGGGCGCGCCCCACCGCTCGCCGCGCGTCAGCCGGGCACTGGTGCTGGGACTCGCGGTGGTAGCGGGCACCCTGGGCCTCGGCATCTACTCGGGCGTCCGGACCCGCAGCGCGAGCGATGCCGCGCTCAAGCGGGCGACGGTGGATGCGGCGGTCTCGGTGGTGAACGTAGTGACGCCGACCGCGACCTCCTCGACGCAGGAGATTCTCCTGCCCGGGACGACTCAGGCCTTCACCGACGCGCCGATCTTCGCCCGCACGAACGGCTACGTGAAGCACTGGTACTTCGACATCGGCGCGCACGTCAAGCAAGGGCAGCTCCTGGTCGAGATCGATTCGCCCGAGGTCGACCAGCAGCTCGAGCAGGCCCGGGCCGACCTCGAGACCGCGCGGGCCAATCTGCGGCAGGCCCAGATCACGGCCGACCGCTGGCTGGCGCTCCTCGCGACCGACTCGGTCTCCAAGCAGGAGACGGACGTGGCGGTGAGCGCGCTCAGCGCGATGAAGGCCACCGTGGCCTCGAACGTCGCGAACGTCGGCCGGCTCGAGCAGCTCCAGAGCTTCGAGAAGATTTACGCGCCGTTCGACGGCGTCATCACCGCTCGCAACGTCGACATCGGCGTCCTGGTCAATGCGGGATCGACCACGACGTCGGGGCGTGAGCTCTTCCACATGACGGCCATCCACACGCTGCGCGTGTTCGTGGCCGTTCCGGAGATCTACTCGCGCGCGGCCCGCCCCGGAAGCGTCGCGACCCTCACGCTCGACGAATTCCCGGGCCGGTCGTTCCAGGGCACGCTCGTGAGGACGGCCAATGCGATCGACCTCGCCTCGCGCACCTTGAACGTCGAGGTCGACGTCGACAACCCGCGCGGCGAGCTCTTGCCCGGGGCCTACGTGTTCGTTCACCTCAGGCTCCCCAGGCAGATCGCGACGGTGACGGTCCCCGCCAACGCGCTGCTCTTTCGCGCCGAGGGACTGCAGGTGGCGGTCGTGCGGGACGGCCGGGCGCAGCTGGTCCCAATCACGATCGGCCGCGACTACGGCACCACCGTGGAAATCTCGGCGGGCGTGCAGCCGACCGATCAGGTCATCGTGGCGCCGTCCGACTCGCTCACCAGCGGCACCCGCGTGCGAATCGCGGCCGCCCCGGCCGGAGCCCGGCCGTGAGGCGAGCCGCCGGCCTGCTCGGGCTCGCCGCGTTCCTGCTGGGCGGCTGCATGGTCGGCCCCGATTACAAGAAGCCGTCGGTGTCCACGACGCCGGCCTACAAGGAAACCGACGGCTGGAAGGTCGCGCAGCCGAGCGACGCCCTGCCCCGGGGTCAGTGGTGGGAGATCTTCGCCGATCCAGACCTGAATGCGCTCGAGGAGCAGGTGGACCCCGCCAACCAGAATCTGAAGATCGCCGAGGCGCGGCTTCGCGCGGCCCGCGCGCTGGTCCGTTTCAACCGGGCCGCACTGTTCCCCACGATCTCGGCCAGCGCCGGCGCGGCCTCCATCCGCGACTCCGCGAATCGGCCCTTCTTGCCTCTCGGCCAGAACACGGGCAGCAGCGGCGACGTCATCCTCTCCCTCGACATGGCGTACGAGGTCGACCTGTGGGGCCGGATCCGACGGTCGGTGGCGGCGGCCCGACAGGAAGCGCAGGCGACCGCCGCCGATCTCGAGACGGCGCGGCTCAGCATTCAGGCCGAGCTGGCGTTCGACTATTTCGAGCTGCGTGCCGCCGAGGCGCAGAAGCAGCTGCTCGACGAGACCGTGAAGGCCTTCGAGGCGGCACTTCGGCTCACGACCAACCGTTTCCAGGGCGGCGCCGCCCCGAAATCCGACGTCGCGCAGGCCCAGACGCAGCTCGACACGACGCGGGCGCAGGCCACCGACGTCACGGTGCAGCGGGCGCAGCTCGAGCACGCGATCGCGACCTTGATCGGCGTGCCGCCCGCGGCCTTCAGCCTGCCTCCCCGTCCCCTCGACACCCGTCCGCCCGACGTCCCGGCGGGCTTGCCGTCGCAGCTCCTGGAGCGGCGGCCGGACATCGCGGCCGCGGAGCGCCGCGTTGCCGAGGCCAACGAGCAGATCGGCATCGCGAAAGCCGCCTACTTCCCGACCGTCCTGCTCAACGCCTCCGTCGGATTCGAGGGCAGCTCGTTCGGGAACGTCCTGAACGCGTCGAGCCTCGTGTGGGCGGTGGGCGCGTCAATCACCCAGACGTTGATCGACGGCGGGCGCCGACGCGCCGTGTCCGACGTGGCGCTCGCCGGTTACGACGCGACGGTGGCGGCCTATCGCGAGACCACGCTGACGGCCTTCCAGCAGGTCGAGGACAATCTGGCCTCGCTCCGCATCCTCGAGCAGGAGGCTCAGGAGCAGCGGCGGGCCGTAGAGTCCGCGCAAGAGTCGCTCCGTCTCTTCACCAACCGCTATCGCGGCGGCGTCGACAACTATCTGCAGGTGATCACGGCGCAGACTGCGACGCTCTCGAACCAGCGGACCGAGATCGACATCCTCCGGCGGCGCATGGGCGCCAGCGTGCTCCTGGTGAAGGCGCTCGGCGGCGGCTGGGATGCGGCCGGGTTGACGAAGAACGACGAGTAGTCGAAAGCGCCCCACCGGCGCCTGGCCTCACGCGATCGGAGCGTCAGCAGGCGCGCACGACCGGGAGCGGTAGGCGCTCGGGGTCACACCGGTCGAGCATCGAAACACGGTGGTGAAGTGGCTCGCCGTACGGAATCCCCCAACGCGAGCGGCCGACCGCAATTCCTTCGCGTGGTCGATCCGTCGCCCGACGACGAAGCGATGCGGCGGCAGCCAAGTGCTCTCCTTGAAGCGGCGCGCGAAGTGGAACGGGCTCATGTGGGCGAGCGCGCTGAGCTCGGACAGCCGCGGCCCGCGGTGGCCGTTGGCGTCGATGTGCTCGAGCACGCGGCGGAGTGTTCTTCCGGGAAGCCCCACGTCTGATCGCTCGGGAGTCAGGATCGACGAGATGCGAGCCGACGCGCGCCGTGCTTATGATGAAACAGAGCGTCGAACGCGACGTCGGGTTTTTACCTGACGACGAGCGGGCGGCGCGCGCCGTCGATGAGG
>DASPZZ010000139.1:0-12896 GCA_035635995.1 Binatia bacterium
CCACGGCGCTGCTGTAGCCATAGGCGACCGCGATCGCGAGGCCGATCAGCGTCATCATGCCGGGACGCCGCGTCCGGACCTCGCCGACGAGGCCGGTCAGGAACGGCCAGCCGCCGTAGAAGAAGATTACCGAAGCGAGGACGAACTGGACGAGGCCGTCGCCCCGGAATGCGAGGACGTCATGGAGCCCGAGCCAGCCCTGGAGGTGCCGGGCGAGTACGAGCACCGGAATCGTCAGAACGAGCGAGACCCAGAAGCGCCGCCGGAAGTCCGCGACCATGTGGTCGTGGTGGCCGCCGTGAGCGGGCGGCCGATCGACCGGCTGGGGCGGTCGCGCCGCCGGTCGGCTCTCGGCGTGTGTGTGACCGTGGTGATGGTTCACGCGCGCCATCCGTTCGGATTCGTCAGTGGCCGGCGAGGCCTGGGATCGAGAGCAGGAGGTGGAGCGAGCCGCCGAGCTCGTTCAGCCGGCGAGCGTCCCAGCGCACGAACGCCTCGCGCTCCTCGTCGGTGAGGTCGGCGTCCGCCAGAGCCCGACGCGGGTCGGCGCGGAAGCGGTCGCGGAAGGCCGGGTCCTTCTTGAGGCGGTAGAGGACGACGTTCGTCTCGTAGCGGCTCACGCCACGTCCCACTCGAGGGCGGCGAGATCGATCCGCCCCATCTCGCCGAAGAAGCGGACGCGGGCGCGCGCGGGGCTCACCGCGCCCAGCAGCACCAGCCAGTTGAGCAGCTCGTGCGAGCCGCTCTCGTGCAGCTCCTGGCCGTGAGCGCGATCAGGGGCTCGTGGTCGCCCGCCTCCATGCACTTCACCACGCGGCGGTCGAAGGCCACGTCCGACTGGCCGACCCGCGCCAGCGAGAGCTCCGGGAAGTGGCTGAGCCCACCGGTGGCGATGACCGCGACGTTCCATGGACTGTCGACCGTCACGCGCGCGATGTGACGTCCGGCGGCGAAGCAGCGCTGAGCCGTCGGCTGCGGGGCCACGAAGCAGTTGACCCAGAACGGCACCAGCGGCGGCACCGGTCGCTCGCCGTACAGCGTCGAGACCGGGCTCAGGAACGCGTGGTCGAGCGGCGCCGACCACGAGGCCGCGAAGTCGAACCCGGACTGCAGTCCCTGTTCCAGAATGCTGTTCGCAAGGTCCTCGTGGACGGGGTAGCGCTCGGGGAGGCCCTCCAGCGCCCGGTCGAACTCGATCGCGTCGTCCTGGACCATGCGGTTCACGGACCGGCCGACGCGGACGCAGAGGGCGGGCACCGCGTCGAACGAGAAAACATTGAGGTGGTCGTCGGCGATCACGACGAGCGCGTCGGGCGCGGCGGCGATCAGCGTGCGCCCCATCTCGCGCACCACGCCGATCAGCTCTTCCACCATCCGCCGGCCGTGGGGCCCGACGTTCTGGCCGTAGTAGTCGGGGTAGAGCACGTGCGACATCGCCGCGGCGTACACGATCCTGCCCATGCGGCCCTCCGGGCGCTCCAGGCGCGGCCCCATCATGCCGCGGACCGCGCGAGCCGTCGACCGAATTATGGCCGTGCGAGCCGAGGCGGTGCCTCCGGCGAGGCGAGCCCTTCAGAGGTCTAGCCGTGCGAGGCGAGGCGGTGCCTCCGGCGAGGCGAGCCCTTCAAAGGTCTGGCAATCCGAGCCGAGGCGGTGCCTGGCTCGTGAGCGGGCGGCGATCCCCGCATCAATGGTAGGCTGTCGGGCGATGTTCACCACGGCCACGAGGAGACTGCTATGGACAAGAAAGTTGCGATCGTGACGGGCGCCGGGAGCGGGGTCGGCAGGGCGGTCGGGCTCGCGCTGCTGAAAGAGGGATACCATGTCGCGCTCGCCGGCCGCCGCAAGGACGCCCTCGAGCAGGTGGCGGGCGAGGCGGGCCCCGCGCGGTCCCGAGCGCTGGTCGTCGCCACCGATGTGTGTGATCCCCAGGCCATCCGCGCCCTGTTCGCGCAGACGAAGAGCGCGTTCGGTCGCCTGGATCTCCTGTTCAACAACGCCGGGATCGGCGCGGCCGGGCTGCTCGAGGACCTGACCGTCGAGCAGTGGAGGGCGGTGGTCGACACCAACCTCACGGGCTCGTTCCTGTGCACGCAGGAGGCCTTCAAGATCATGAAGAGCCAGGACCCGCGGGGCGGGCGGATCATCAACAACGGCTCCATCTCGGCCCACACGCCGCGGCCCAACTCGGCGCCGTACACCTCGACCAAGCACGCGATCACCGGGCTCACCAAGGCGACGTCGCTGGACGGGCGCAAGTACGACATCGCCTGCGGCCAGATCGACATCGGCAACGCCGCGACCCCGATGACGGAGCGGATGGCCAAGGGCGTCCCGCAGCCGAACGGCGCCGTGGCCATCGAGCCGACGATGGACGTCGACAACGTCGCGAACGCCGTGCTCTGCATGGCGCGGATGCCGCTCGACGCGAACGTGCTGTTCATGACGGTCATGGCGAACAAGATGCCCTTCGTCGGCCGCGGCTGACGATCCACCCCTACTCGGAGATCGGGTCATGCGAGTTCCAGCCCGGCAGATCCGCCGTCAGCTCGTGTCGGTGTTCCGGGCCTGGGGTATGTCGGAGGCTCACGCCGAGACCACCGCCGACATGATGGTGGAGACCGATTTGCGAGGCGTCGACTCGCACGGCATCGGGATGCTCCCGACCTACGACCAGGAGTTCCGCAACGGCCGGCTCAACATGCGTCCGATCTTCAAGAAGGTGCGCGAGACTCCCGCGACCGCGCTCGTCGACGCCGACGCCTCGCTCGGCCATCCGGCCGCCGCGCACGGGATGAACCTGGCGGTCGACAAGTGTCTCGCGGCCGGCGTCGGCGTGGTCGCGGTGTTCAACTCGCACCACTTCGGCGCCGCCGGCTGCTATGCCCGCATCGCGGCCGACCGCGGCGTGATCGGCATGGTGACCTCCGCCACCCGCGGCGTGACCATGGTGCCGACCTTCGGGGCGGAGCCGGTCATGGGGACGAACCCCCTCGCGTTCGCCGCCCCGGCGAAGCGTAACGCGCCGTTCGAGCTCGACATGGCGACCACGACCGTCGCCGCCGGTAAGGTCCGGGTGTACAAGCTGAACCACAAGCCGCTCCCATCGGGCTGGGTCGTCGACGGCGAGGGCAAGACCGTCACCGACTCGGCCAAGGGATTCCAGCACCTGACCGATCGTGACGGCGGCATCACGCCGCTCGGCGGCTCGCGCGAGGCGGGGAGTCACAAGGGCTACGGGCTGGCGGTGATGGTCCACGTGCTGGCCGGCACGCTCGCCGGGGCCTCGTTCTCGCCGATCCGCAATCAGACGCAGAAGCAGTCCGACCCGCACAACATCGGCCACTTCTTCATGGCGATCGACCCGCGCGCCTTTCGGGGGGACGGCGAGTTCGAAGAGGATCTCGACCAGGTGATCGACGTGTTGCACAACGCCAAGCGTGTGGACGCGAATCAGCCCGTGCTGGTCGCGGGCGATCCGGAGCGCGCGACGAAGCAGGAGCGGCTCGAGGGCGGCGTACCGATCCCCGACGACCTGATGGAGCAGCTGCGGGCGGTGGCGAAGAACGCCGACGTGCCGTTCTTGCTGGCCGGCGGGTAGTGGGCCAGGTGAAAGTGCAGCGCCTCCAATGACCCAGACGAGCTGGATCGGCAAGTCGGTCAAGCGCGTCGAGGACGCGCGGCTCCTGACCGGCCGCGGAACCTACATCGACGATCACCCTCCGGTCGCCAACGCGTGTCACGCGGCGATCGTGCGCTCGCCGCTGCCCCACGCGAGGATCCGCGGCTACGACCTGTCGGCGGCGCTCGCCCTGGACGGCGTCGTCGGCGCCATCACCGGCGAAGACGTCGCCCGACACACCAAGCCCTTCCCGGTCGGCGTCACGGCCCCGATCCATTACTACTGCGCGGCGACGGACCGGGTGCGGTTCGTCGGAGAGCCGGTCGCCGTCGTCGTGGCCCGCAATCGGTACATCGCCGAGGACGCCGCCGACCTCGTCCGGGTGGACTACGACCCTCTGCCGGTCGTCGTCGATCCCGAGCGCGCCCTCGACACCGCCGCGCCCGTCCTCCACGACGCCGTCGGGTCGAACCTGGCGGGGCACCGGCGCCTGGTCTACGGCGACCCCGACCGCGCGTTTCGCGAGGCCGACGTCGTCGTCAGCGAGCGCTTCAGCTTTCCGAAGTACGGCTCGACGCCGATCGAGACGTACGGCGTCATCGTCAGGTGGGACCCGCTCGACGGTGTGTGCACGGTGTGGTCGAATTTCATGGGCCCGTTCATCATGCACCCGCTGACGGCACGCGTCCTCGGCCTGCCGGAGAACAAGCTGCGCTTCATCGTACCGGCCGACATCGGGGGATCGTTCGGCATCAAGTCGTCGATCTACCCGTACATCGCGCTGATCGCGCTCGCCGCGATGCGACTCGGGGTGGCGGTCAAGTGGATCGAGGACCGGCGCGAGCATCTCCTGGCGTCGTCGAGCGGGACGGATCGCGTCGCCTATCGTGAGGTCGCCGCGCGGAAGGACGGCACGATCCTGGGCATGCGGTTCAAGTGGCTTGATAATGTAGGCGGCTACATCCGCAGCCCGGAACCGGGTTGTAGCTTTCGTCCCACCGGAAATTTTGTTGGTCCGTATCGCTTCCAGCATCTCGAAGTTGATGCCTCCGTGGTCATGACCAACAAGAGCCTCACCGGGCCCAATCGCGGCTACGCGTGCGGCCACCTGTACTTCGAGACCGAGGGCATGATGGACCGGCTCGCTGACCGGCTCGGCCTCGACCCCGTCGAGGTGCGCCGCAGAAATCTCGTCCAGGCCGACCAGTTCCCGTACCGAACGCCGACCGGCGGGCTCTACGACAGCGGGGACTACCCCGCCGCGTTCGACAAGGCGCTCGAGCTCGCGCGCTACGACGACCTCCGGCGCGAGCAGGCGAAGGCGCGCGCCGCCGGACGCTACGTCGGGATCGGGCTCGCGCTGGCGGTCGACCCGTCGGTCTCCAACATGGGCTACGTGGCCACGGCGCTCGACCCCCAGTTCCGCGCGAAGCCTGAGTACTTGCCGAAGTCGGGCGCGGTCGACGCGGCGACGATCAAGATCGACCCGCTCGGGCGGGTCACCGCGATTCTCGGCACGACGCCCCAGGGCCAGGGGCACCAGACGGTCGTCTCGCAGATCGTCGCCGACGAGCTCGGGCTCACGCCGCCCGACGTCACCGTCGTCGACGAGATGGACACGTTCACGCGCGTGTGGTCGATCTCGTCCGGGACGTACTCGAGCCGCTTCGGGTCCGTGGGGACGAGCGCGGTCGCCCTGGCCGCCCGGAAGCTCAAGGCCAAGCTCGTGGACTACGCGGCGCATCTGATGGAGCTGCCGGCGACCTCGCTCGAGTTCCGCGACGGTGCGGTGCGTCCGCGGAGCGGCAAGGGCCCGTCGTACTCCATCAAGGACCTGGCGGGTCGCGCCCACTGGAACACGGAGTCGCTGCCCGACGGAATGGAGCCGGCGCTCCAGGCGACCGCCGTATTCGGCTTCACGGTGGCGAAGGCCGTCGACGCCGAGGATCGCGTGAACTCGTCCAACACCTACGGCTTCATCGCCGAGGTGATGGCGGTGGAGGTCGATCCCGAGACGGCCGCCATCACGATCCTCCGCTACGTGACCGTGCACGACGCCGGCACGATCATCAACCCGATGATCGCCGAAGGGCAGATCTACGGCGGCGCGCTCCACGGCCTCGGCGGAGCGCTCTACGAA
Source organism: Binatia bacterium (assembly GCA_035635995.1). Lineage (GTDB taxonomy): Bacteria > Methylomirabilota > Methylomirabilia > Rokubacteriales > CSP1-6 > AR31. The sequence continues at coordinate 5,763 of DASPZZ010000139.1, forward strand.
GAGCTCGCCTACGACGAGCACGGTCAGTTCCTGACCGGGACCTTCATGGACTATCTCGTGCCCACGGCCAGCGAGGCGCCGCAGATCGACATCGCGCACATCGTGTCGCCGTCTCCCCTGACGCCGCTCGGCTCGAAGGGGCTGGGCGAGTCGTCGTCGATGACGGCGCCGGCGGTCGTCGCGAACGCGGTCAGCGACGCGCTGGCCCCGCTCGGCATCAAGATCAACGAGCTCCCGATGACTCCATCGAAGCTATGGAAAGCGATTGATCGCGCGCAGCGAAGCCACGCCACCCCGGAGCGCCAACGGTGACAACGCCAACAACGAGAACGCCAACAACGAGAACGCCAACGACGAGAACGCCAAGAACGAGAACGCCAACGACGAGAACGGGCGTGTCGGAGCCACTCGCTTCGTTCTCAGGCCACCCTCGGTCCAAGCCGGCCTCAAGGCCCCCGCTACAATGAAACCCCCCAAATTCGAGTACCACGCGCCGAAGAGCCTCGAAGAGGCGCTGGCCGCGCTGGGTCGCTACGGCGGCGACGCCAAGGTGCTGGCCGGAGGCCAGAGCCTCATGCCGCTGCTCAACTTCCGCCTGGCGCGGCCGGCCGCGCTGGTGGACCTGAACCGGATCGCGTCGCTCGCCTACATCCGCGAGCAGGACGGGCAGATCCGCTTCGGCGCGATGACGCGGCAGCGGACGATCGAGTTCTCGTCCGTCGTCGCGCAGCGTCTGCCGCTCCTGAAGGAGGCCACCCGCTGGGTCGGGCACCTGCCGATCCGCACGCGGGGCACCATCGGCGGCTCGATCGCCCACGCCGATCCGTCGGCCGAATATCCCGCCGTCCTCGCGGCGCTCGAGGGCGAGGTCGTGGCGCGCGGGGCCAAGGGCGAGCGGGTGATCCGGGCCGCGGACCTCTTCCAGACCTATCTCACGACGACCCTCGCGCCCGACGAGATCCTCACCGAGGTGAGGCTGCCGGCGATGCCGGCCGGCGCCGGGTACGCGCTCGAAGAGTTCGCGCGCCGGCACGGCGATTTTGCGATCATCGGCATCGCGGCGCTCGTCGTCCGCGAGGGCCAGCGCTGCAAGCTGGCGCGCCTGGCCACCGCCGGGGCCGGCCCCGTGCCGGTGCGGCTGCGCGCCGCCGAGGAGATTCTCGAGCGCGAGGGGCTTGGCGACGCGGCGGTCGAGGCGGCGGCGCGGCGCGCCACCGAGCTCGTCAATCCAGACGCCGACATCCACGCCTCGGCCGACTATCGCCGCCATCTGACCGGAGTGCTCACGAAGCGTGCCCTGACGAGGGCGATCGGAGTCGCGCGTGGCTGACATAGTGACCGTCCGGCTCAAGGTCAACGGTGTCGCGCACGAGGGGCGGTGTGAGCCGCGCAAGCTGCTCGTGGACTTCATCCGCGAAGACCTCGGTCTCACCGGCACGCACGTCGGATGCGAGCACGGGATCTGCGGCGCCTGCACGATCATGTTCAACGGGGAGGCCGCTCGCTCGTGCATCATGCTCGCCGTCCAGGCGGACGGCGCCGAGCTCGAGACGGTCGAGGGCCTGATGCGGGAGGGAAAGCTCCACCCCTTGCAGGAGGCGTTCCGCGAGCACCACGGCCTCCAGTGCGGCTTCTGCACGCCGGGCATGCTGATGACCGCCCTGGACTTCCTCCGCACGAACCCGGCGCCCAACGACCGGGAGATTCGCGAAGGCATCTCCGCCGTGCTCTGCCGCTGTACCGGCTACCAGGGGATCATCAACGCGGTTCGCGCCGCCGCCCCCACACTCGCCGCCGAGCGCTAGGGTCCCGGGAGAGGGCGTGGGGCTCAGCCTGCCACGACTCGTGGGTGCCCGAGTGGCGCGGCGCGAGGATCCCCGCCTCCTGACCGGGCAGGGGAGCTACGTCGACGACCACCGTCCGGCCCGGCTCCTCTACGCCGCCTTTCTCCGCTCGCCGCACGCTCACGCCAGGATCGCGCGGATCGACGCGTCGGCCGCTCTGGCACTGCCGGGAGTCGCGGCCGTGTTGACCGGCGAGGACGTCGCGCGCTCGGCGAAGCCGGTGCGCGCCGTCTCCAAGACGCCCGCCGTCAAGACCACGAGCTTTCCGCCGCTCGCCCTCGGCAAGGTGCGCCACGTGGGTGAGGCCGTGGCGATGGTCGCCGCCGAGAGCCGGTACGTGGCCGAGGACGCCATCGAGCACATCGTCGTCGAGTACGAGCCGCTGCCGGTCGTCAGGGACATGGAAGAGGCGCTCGAGCCGGCGAGCCCGGTGCTCCACGACGAGGCGGGAACGAACCTGCTGGTCAGCCGGGAGTTCGCCCGCGGCGACGTCGACGGAGCGCTGGCCGGTGCGGCGCTCGTCGTCCGCGAGCGGTTCCGCTTCCACCGGCACACGCCGGTCTGCATGGAGAACCGCGGCTGCCTCGCGGAGTACGCGACCGGGAGCGAGACGCTCACGCTGCGCTCGTCGGCCCAGTGCCCGGGCCTCGTGCGCGACGTCCTGGCCGACCTGCTCGACATGCCCGAGCACCGGATTCGCGTGATCGCGGCCGACGTGGGCGGCGGCTTCGGGGCCAAGGCGTCGCTCTATCCCGAGGAGATCGCCAGCTGCGTGATGGCCCGCCGCCTGGGCCGCCCGGTGAAGTGGATCGGGGACCGGCGCGAGGACCTGCTCGCGACCACGCACGCCTGGGACGAGATCGTCGAGGCCGAGCTCGGCGTGAACCGCGACGGCACCATCGTCGGCCTGCGCGCGCAGGTCACCGCTGACGTCGGCGCGTACTCGATCTACCCGTGGACGGCCGCCATCGAGCCCGTGCAGACGATCAGCTTCCTGCCCGGACCGTACCGGGTGCCCACCTACCGCGGGCGCACGCGCGGCGTCGCCACCTGCAAGGCGCCCTTGGGCCCGTATCGGGGCGTGGGACGGCCGCCGGCGGTCTTCGTGATCGAGGGCCTCATGGATCGGGCGGCGCGGCGGCTCGGCCTGGACCCGACCGAGATCCGGCTCCGCAATTTCATCCGGGACGAGGACTTTCCCTACAAGTCGCCGTCCGGCATCGTGTGGGACCGCTCGAGCTTCACCGAGTCGCTCCTGCGGGCGCGCGAGGCGCTCGACTACACGGCCGCGCGCGACGAGCAGGCGCGGGCGCGCGCCGCGGGGCGCTGGCTCGGGATCGGTGTGGCCTCCTACGTCGAGCTCACGGGGATCGGGTCCGCCATTCCCGTCTCGCCGGGCATGCCCGTCTCGACCGGTACCGAGGCGGCGACGATCCGCTTCGACCCGTCCGGCAAGGTGACCGCCGTGTTCGGCGTCGCCTCCCACGGCCAGGGGCTCGAGACGACGCTGGCTCAGATCGTGGCCGACGAAGTCAGCGTGCCGATCGAGGACGTCCGGGTCGTCCACGGCGACACCGAGGTCTCCCCGTACGGGACCGGCACCTACGCGAGCCGGAGTCTCGTGCTGGCCGGCGGTGCGGCCATCCTCGCCGGGCGCTCCGTCCGCGAGAAGATGCTCCTGATCGCCGGCCATCTCCTGGAGGCCGACCCGGCCGACGTCGTGCTGGCCGACGGCCGGTGTGCCGTGCGCGGGATGCCCGACCGCAGCGTGACGGTCCGCGAGATCGCCCGGGCCGCCTACAGCGGCGCGCGGCAGCTGCCGAAGGGGCTCGAGCCGGGCCTCGAGGCCATGCGCTTCTACGACCCGTACTACGGCACCGCCTCCAACGCGACGCACGTGGCCGTGGTCGAGGTGGATCGCGCGACCTGCGAGGTGAAGACGCTGCGCTACGTCGTGGTCGAAGACTGCGGGCGCATGGTCAATCCACTCATCGTCGACGGCCAGGTCCATGGCGGCGTCGCCCAGGGGATCGGCGCGGCGCTCCTCGAGGAGATCGTGTACGACGATCACGGGCAGCTGCTCAGCGGCACTTTGATGGACTACGTGGTGCCGTCGGCGTGCGAGATCCCGATGATGGAGGTGCACCACCTGGAGACGCCCTCGCCGGTCGCGCTCGGCGGCTTTCGAGGGATGGGCGAGGGCGGGACGATCGGCGCGCCGGCGGCCATCGCCAACGCGATCGCCGACGCCCTCGCGCCGCTCGGGATCGAGGTCGCCGAGCTGCCGGTGACCCCCGATCGGCTCTTCCGGCTCCTGCGGCTCGCACGACCATGAACCTCGGGCTCGGCGGCAAGGTCGCGCTGGTGACCGGCGGCGCGCGCGATGTCGGACGCGAGATCTCGCTGACGCTGGCTCGGGAAGGCGCGGCCATCGCCGTGAACTACCTGCACTCGAAGGCCGACGCCGACTCGCTCGTCGCGGAGGTCACCCGTCTCGGTGGCCGCGCGGCGGCGTATCAGGGCGACGTGGCCGACTACGATTCCGTGAGCCGGATGGTGGACCGCGTCGTCGCCGACCTCGGGCGGCTCGACGTCGTCGTCAACAACGCGGGCTACGTCGAGCCGAAGCTCTTCCTGGAGACGACGCCCGACGAGTGGCGGCGCCAGGTGGACGTCGACCTCTACGGCGTCTTCAACACCTGCCACGCGGCGGCGCCGAAGCTCGCGGCCCAGAAGGGCGGACGCATCATCAGCATCGTCGGCGACTCGGCGCGCGTGGGCCAGCAGCGGCTCGGCGTGTCGGCGGGCGCGCGGGGCGCCGTGCTGTCGCTCACGCGGACGCTCGCCAAGGAGCTCGGTCGCCTCAACATCACCGTGAACGCGCTCGCCCTCGGCTGGGTCGAGACGTCGCACGCCGACCAGGAATGGCTCGCGAAGAATCGCGAGCGCATCCTCGCGTTCTATCCCATCCGGCGTCTCGGGAAGCCCGAGGACGTGGCGCCGCTCGTGGCCTTCCTCGCCTCCGACCTCGCCGGCTGGGTCACCGGGCAGACCATCAGCGTGAGCGGTGGCTACTCCACGGTCTGATGCCGCTCGTCGACTTCCACATCCTCAACCCTATCTCATCGAGAACCCGGCGCGCGAGCTCGAACGGCTCGTCCGTGAGCACGGCTTCCGCGGGCTCAAGCTCTATCCGACCTACGGTTACTTCTACCCGAAGAAGGCGTGAGGGGTCAGCGCTGATCCGTATCCCGAGGCGACTCGCGCGACTACGGAGGTCCGAAGCCGACCGACGTCTGGTCGTGCGTGACCAGCGGGCGGAAGCGGACCGGCAGGCCCACGGCAAGCTTGTCGAGCGGGATATCGACGACGCGTCCCAGGATCGACACGCCCTCTTTGAGCCGCACGACCGCGACGGCGTAGGGCACGTCGGCGGCGTGAGCCCTGGGCGCGACGCGGATCACGGTGAAGCTCGCGATCGTGCCCTCGCCGGCCAGCGTCACCGTCTCCCACGCGCGCGCGTGGCAGTTGGGACAAAGCTCCTTCGGCGGCATCGCCAGCTCGCCGCACGAGCCGCACCGTATCCCGGTGAGCTGTCCCGCGCGCGCCCGCTCGAAGAAGGCGCGGACGGTGACCGTGGACTCAGTCACGACCGAAGAGGCTTACCAGCACGGTCGCGGTGTTGCCGCCGAGCGTGTGGGTGAGACCCTTGCGCGCGCCGTCGACCTGGCGTGGCCCGGCCTCGCCCCGCAGCTGCGTGACGATCTCCGCGATCTGCGCGGCACCGGTCGCGCCGATCGGATGGCCTTTGGCCTTCAGGCCGCCCGATGGATTGACGGGGATCTCGCCGCCGAGGCTCGTGCGCCCCTCTTCGGCGGCGCGGCCGCCCGCGCCCGCCTCGAAGAGGCCGAGCCCTTCCGTGGCGACGATCTCGGCGATCGTGAAGCAGTCGTGAAGCTCGACGACGTCCACGTCGGCGGGGCCGAGACCGGCCTGCCGGTAGGCCGCGGCCGCCGCGCGCTCGGTCGCGGGCACGCGCGCGAGGTCGTGCTTGTCCCCGAGCAGCATCCAGTCGGACGCCGCCGCCGAGGCGAGCACCCACACCGGCTTGCGGTATCGCCGCGCGACCTCTTCGGAGGCCAGCACCACGGCCGCGCCGCCGTCGGAGAACGGGCAGCAGTCGAAGAGCTTGAGCGGGTCGGCGACGTAGGCGGACTTCAGCACCTGGTCGATCGTGATCTGCTTCTGGAACTGCGCTTTCGGGTTCAGCGCGCCGTGCCGGTGGTTCTTCACGGCGACGGCCGCCATCTGGGCCTCGGTCGTGCCGTACTTTTCCATGTGCGCCCGCGCGATCAAAGCGAAGACGCCGGGAAAGGTCAGGCCCAGCGGCTGCTCCCAGACGGCGTCGGAAGCGTAGGCGAAGTACTCGGTCGACTCGGCCGTGGAGACGTTCAGCACCCGCTCGGCGCCGCCCACCAGGATCACGTCCGAGACGCCCGCCCCGATCTCCATCACGGCGTGGCGGAACGCAGCGTGCGAGCTCGCGCACGCGGTCTCGAAGCGGGTCGTGGGCACGGACGGGATGCCGAGGACGGAGGCGGCCTGCGGGCCGGTGTGGAGTTGATGCTCGGTCTCGCCGCCCACGACGTTGCCGTAGTAGAGCGCCTGGACGGCGCTCGCCGGAACGCCGGCATCGGTCAGCGCGTCCCGCGCGGCCTCGGCGAAGAGCTCGGCCGAGGTGCGGTCGTGCAGTCCGAACTTCGTCACTCCAACCCCGATCACGGCGACCCGGCGCATGAGAGTCCTCCTCGCAGCATGCTAGCATTAAAATTCGTGACCGCGACGCCGCGCGAGGAGGCCGACCGCACAATCGCCGCTCAGGCTGCGGGCGTGACCAATTCTCTTGGCGCGGCGTGTGCTCCCCGGGTTCAATGGTCATCGGTGCTGGGGTGGGGGAACCTCGCGTGTTGAGCGAAGAAGCCCTGATCCTCATCGGGGTCGCCGGTGCCTGCATGCTGGTCCTGCTCGGTGTGCTCGAGCTGGTCTGGCCGACCAGGCCGCGTCACTCGCGCCGTCCTCGAGCAGGGCCGACCTCGCCGCGCCCGGTCGAAACCGTCTCGCCTCCACGCCCGGCCGAGAGCATCGTGCCCCGGCGCCTGATCGACTCGCCCGCGTACTCGCGACCGACGGGAGGGTTCGTGTTTCCGCCGCCGGCCGACTACATCCCTCCTCCCCCGCCGCGAGAGGTTGCCCCCGTGCGCCCGACTGAAGCCGTGGCTCCCGTCCCCCC
>DASPZZ010000140.1:0-21377 GCA_035635995.1 Binatia bacterium
GAGCTTGTAGACCGGCACGTTCAACGCCTTGCCGGCGAGATCCCACAGCGCCAGCTCGATCCCGGCGATCGCCTGCTGGGTCGCGCCGTACGGCGCCTGACGGACGGCGCGGTAGAGGTCCAGATAGTGCTTCTCGACCGACGTCGGATCCTTGCCGATCAGGCGCTGGCCGAGGTCCTGCACGAGGCCGATCAGGCCGTGGCTGAGACCGTCCGAGCCGAACTCGCTGTAGCCGGTCAACCCGGCGTCAGTACGAATCGCGCAGAAGTGCCACGCCCGCGGCGGCGTGAAGCCGTTGGACACCACGAACGTCTCGACGCCGGTGATCTTCATGTCGCGCAGCTCCTTTTCTGGGCGTCAGTCGCGCCGCGGGGTGAAGCTCTTGACCGAGACGTACTGGTCCGGCCACGGAAGGTCCCATCCCTGCTCGTACGCGGCGTGGCGCGTCCAGTAGGGATCGTACAGGTGGCCGCGGGCGAGCACGCAGAGGTCGGCGCGGCCCGCCGCCAGGATGCTGTTGACGTCGTCGTACGAGGCGATGCTGCCCACCGTCATGGTCGGAATCCCGGCCTCGTAGCGGATGCGATCGCTGAACGGCGTCTGGTAGAGCCGCCCATACACGGGCTTCTGATCGGGCACGGTCTGGCCGGTGGACACCGTGACGATGTCGCAGCCGTGCTCGCGGAGTATTCGAGCCAGATTCACCGCGTCCTCGGCGCTGAGTCCCCCTTCGGCCCAGTCGGTGGCCGAGATCTTCACGGACACGGGCTTCTGCCGTGGCCACACGGCGCGTACCGCGTCGAAGACTTCGAGCGGAAAGCGCATGCGGTTCACCAGCGCGCCGCCGTATTCATCGGTCCGGACGTTCGTCAGCGGCGAGATGAAGCTCGCGAGCAGATAGCCATGGGCCCCATGGAGCTCGAGCATATCGAAGCCGGCTTGCTCCGCCATCCGCGCGGCGCGCACGAACTGGTCACGCACCGCGTCCATGTCGCCCCGCTCCATCGCCTTCGGCACCTGGCTGTGCGGGTGGTACGGGAGCGCCGAGGCCGAGATGAGGGGCCAGTTGCCGTCGGCGAGCGGCTCGTCGATCCCCTCCCAGAGCCGGCGCGTCGAACCTTTTCGCCCGGCATGAGCGAGCTGGAGCGCGATCCGCGCCGGGCTCGCCGCGTGAACGAAGTCGACGATGCGCTTCCAGGCGCCGAGGTGCTCGGGCTTGTACATCCCGGTGCAGCCGGGCGTGATCCGTCCCTCGCGGCTCACGTCGGTCATCTCCGCGATGACGAGTGCCGCGCCGCCGACCGCGCGCGAGCCGAGGTTCACGAGGTGCCAGTCGCCGGGCGTGCCGTCCTCGGCCGAGTACTGGCACATGGGCGAGACCACGATGCGGTTGGAGAGCAACATGTCGCGCAGTCGGAACGGCGTGAACATCGGGGGTGGCGGGGGCGCCGCGGGCATCGCGACGCGGCTCTGCTGCTCGGCCTGGGAAGCGTACCATCGGTCGACCGTGGCCACGAAGCCCGGATCGCGGAGCTTCAGGTTGTCGTGGGTCACGCGCAGGCTCCGGGTCAGCAGGCTCATCGCGAACTGGATCGGCTCGAGGCGCCCGTGATAGCGCTCGGTCTCTTCGAACCACTCGAGACTCACCTGCGCCGCGCGCTGCAGGCGCTCGACCTCCGGCCGCCGGTCTTCCTCGTAGGCCGCGAGCGCCTTCTCGACCTCGCCGTGGCGCTGGAGCGCGCGCGCGAGCGCGATCGCGTCCTCGATCGCGAGCTTCGTGCCCGAGCCGATGGAAAAGTGCGCCGTGTGCGCCGCGTCGCCCACCAGGACGACGTTGCGGTGGTGCCAGCACCCGTTCCGGACCGTCGGAAAGCTACGCCAGAGGGATCGGTTCTTCAGGAGCCGGTGCCCCTGGAGCTCCTCGGCGAAGAGACGCTCGCAGAAGGCCAGCGTCTGGTCCTCGTCCGCCTGGTCGAGGCCGGCGCGTCGCCAGGTCTCCTCGGTCGTTTCCAGGATGAACGTGGACATGGAAGCGTCGTACCGGTAGGCGTGGACGCGCCAGAGGCCGTGGGCGCTCTCCTTGAAGAGGAACGTGAACGCGGGGTACGGAAACGTCGTCCCGAGCCAGACGAACTTGTTGGGCCGCCAGTCGACCTGCGGCCGGAAGTGCTCGGCGTACCGGCTCCGGACGACGCTGTTGACGCCGTCGGCGGCGAGCACGAGGTCGGCGTCGGCGTAGGCCGAGAGGTCGCCCACCTCCCTCTGGAACTCGAGTCGGACCCCGAGCGCAGCACAGCGTCGCTGGAGGATGTCGAGCAGGAGCTGGCGCGACATGCCGGCAAAGCCGTGGCCCGCCGAGGTCAGCACCTCGCCGCGATAGTGGATGTCGATGTCGTCCCAGTGGGCGAAGTGGCCCGTGATCTCCGCGTGGCTCTCGCGGTCGGCCTCGGCGACGTTCTCGAGCGTCGCGTCGGAGAAGACGACGCCGAACCCGAAGGTGTCGTCGGCCCGGTTCCGCTCGACGACTCTGATGTCGTGGGCCGGGTCCGCCTTCTTCATGAGCAAGCTGAAGTAGAGCCCGGCCGGGCCGGCCCCGATCGAGACGATCCTCATCGCCTCGATTCTAGGCCAGCCGGCGCGCTTTCGGAGCCCAACGACGCTCTTTCCGCTTGCGGATATTGCGGGCTCCGGGTATTCGTATGACGGTATGGTGACCGCGGCGTCCGGGCGCCCGACGTCGTTGCGGGGGGCGGCGAGCCTGCTCTTGGCCGGGCTCTTCGTGGCGTTCCTCGTCACGCAGGCGCCGCACCTCGTCCACCACTTCTTCGAGCCGGATCTCGTCCAGGACGAGTGCCCGTTCGCCGCCAGCGGTGAACGCACCGGCGGGCTCCAGGTCGAGCCGGTTGCCGTCGTCGTGGCCTCGGAGGTCTCGACGCTCGCGCTGGTGCCGATGCGCCCCGTGCCGTCGAGCGTCGTCGGCCCCGCATTCCTCGGTCGCGCTCCGCCCTTCTCGGTCTCCTGATCGCGCGCTAGACAAGACCGGACCCGAGCCCCAGACGATCGTGACCCGTCTGGACACGCCGCCCCGCGGGGCGCGCTCCCGGCGCGGGTCTCGCCCTACGAACACCACGAACAGGAGTCGGGAAGCATCTATTTATGGCGGTTTGGCTCACTCGATGGCGAACGCTGGCCTTGGGCGTCTCCTGCCTGCTCCATCTCGCTGTCGTCATCGTCGCCGAGCAGTGGAGCGTGACCGCCTACGCGGCCAAGCCGCCGGTGTTGCCCGTCGAGCTCGTCACCCTCGAGGAGGCACCCACGCCGGAGCCGCCTCGGAAGCTGGAGTCGCCCAACCCGGGCCCGCCCCGCCCCCTCCGCTTGCCCAAGCCCATCGAGACGCCGTTGCCCAAGATGGCCGAGACCGTGAGCGAGCCGCCGCCCATCCAGAGCTCGGTGAAGGCCGAGCCGGTGCAGACAGGTCCGAGCCCGGCCGCGACCACCGTAACCGGTCCCGCCTCTCCGGCAGCCGAGGCGAACGGCCTTTCCAGCGGCCCCCCGGCGGCCGCGACGGCGCCTGCCCCGTCGCTCGCGTCGGCGCCGAGCGGCGGATCGACCGGCGCCGTCACCCGGTTGGCGCGGCCGCAGGGCGGCTATCAGGTCCGGCCGACCTATCCCTCCACCGCTCGGCGCCTCGGCATCCAGGGCACCACTTTGCTGAAGGTCTACGTCCTGATCGACGGCCGCATCGGCGAAATCGTCGTTCAGGAATCGGCCGGCCACCCCGATCTCGACCAGGCGTCCGTCGACGCCGTCCGCCGCTGGCGCTTCGAGCCCGCGCGGCGAGGCAATGATCCGGTCGCCATGTGGGTCCTGCTTCCCGTCGAGTTTCGGCTGAAATGAGCGCACGCACCTCGCAGAGGGAGATCGCGCTCATGCCGGTTCGCGTCCTCGTCTCGGTGTTCGCCGCGACGATCCTCGCCGTCGCCGCCGCTTCGGCCCAGGTCGCGCCGCCGGCGCCCCCGAAGCTCGAGCCCGTGGTCGTCGAGTCGGGCGTGCTCCCGCCCGACCGCACGCGCACCGAGGAGCAAGCGCGCGAGGAGATCGACCGTACGCCCGGCGGCGTCGAGATCGTTCCGAAGAAGGCGATCGACGAGTCGCGCGCCGCCAACTTGAAGGACGTCCTGGACAACGTCCCCGGCGTGCTCATCCGCCCGCGCTTCGGCGCCGCCGATGAGAGCCAGCTCTCCGTCCGCGGCTCCGGCCTGCGTAACAACTTCCACCTGCGCGGCATCAACGTGCTGATCGACGGCTTCCCCTACGGCAACGCCGACGGCTTCAGCGACTTCGAGTCGCTCGAGCTCCTGACCACCCGGTACATCGAGGTCTTCAAGGGCGCCAACGCGCTCCGCTTCGGCGGCAACACCATGGGCGGCGCCATCAACCTCGTGACCAAGACCGGCTACGACGCGGGGCTCATCGAGAGCCGCGTCGAGAGCGGCTCTTACGGCTTCTTCAAGGGTTATCTCGGCACGGGACAGGTCTACGGGCCGTTCGATCTCTACGCGAGCTTCAGCGACACCGAGCTACAGGGGTACCGGGACCACGGCGAGCAGACCAGGCGCCGCGCCTACGCCACCGGCGGCTACAAGCTGCCCGACGGTACGACGCTCCGCCTCGACCTCGGCTACGTCCACAATGAAGAGCAGCTCCCGGGCGCGCTCACGCCCGAGCAGTTCAGGATGAACCCACAGCAGCAGAACCCGGCCACTCGTTTTGCCAAGGAAGCGCGCAACTACGACTACGGCCGCGGCGCCTTCACGCTCCGCACGCCGATCAGCGAGACCCAGGCCTTCGAGTGGTCGACCCAGCTCAACTACCAGGACCTCGACCACCCGCTCGCGTTCGCCGTCATCGACCAGACGACGTACAGCTACAGCACCGAGCTACGCTATCTCCTCGGCGCACCGCTCTTCGGCCGCGGCAATCGCTTCACGGCGGGCTTTCAGTTCTTCGGCACGCGGCAGACCGACGCCCAGTTTCAGAACGTCGCCGGCAACCGCGGCGCCCTGATCAGGAATCAGCTCAATACCGCCAACACCTACGGGCTCTACGCGGAGAACCAGCACGACGTCGTGCCCACCGTGTCCGTCGTGACCGGCGGGCGGCTCCAGTACACGAACGACGCCGTCCGCGACGAGTTCCTCTCCGACGGCAACCAGTCGGACTCGGTGGACTTCTTTGGCGCCACGCCCAAGGTCGGCGTCGTCTGGAAGGTGGCACCGACCGTGCAGGTGTTCGCCAATGCCAGTCGCGCCTACGAGCCCCCGCTGTTGCTCGAGCTGACCGCGCCCGGCCAGATCGGCGGCGGTCTCGGCCAGCTCGACGCCCAGACGTCCTGGCAGTTCGAGCTCGGCACGCGCGGCAACTGGGGCGAGCGGCTGCGTTGGGACGTCGCCGCCTACGACATCGAGCTGTGGGACGAGATCCAGAACGTCAACGTGCGGCCCTTTCCCGGCGCTCCGTTCACCATCCCCCGCTTCCAGAACATCGACCGCTCGCGGCACACCGGCGTCGAGGCGGGCGCCGATCTCCTGCTCTTCAAGGACATCGCCCAGAGTCTGGGCCTCGGCGCGACGGGCGACGCGCTCCGCGCGCGCGTGGCGTATACATGGTCGCGCTTCGTCTTCGTCGATGATCCGGTCTTCAACGACAACACCCTGCCCGGGGCGCCGACCCACTTCATCAACACGGAGCTGCGCTACGACCACCTCTCGGGCTTCTGGATCGCGCCCGGCGTCGAGATCGTGCCCCAGGGCTACTTCGTCGACAGCGCCAACACCACCCGCACACCGAGCTACACGCTGGTGAACGTCAAGACGGGCTTCGAGTACAAGCCCTGGAACCTCGGGATCTTCTTCGAAGCCAAGAACCTGACGGACAAGAGCTTCGTCTCCGCCGTCGCCGTCGACGACGCCAACCGGAACTATTTCTATCCGGGCGATGGGCGCGCGTTCTACGGCTCCGTCGCGTGGAGGTTCAAATGATCACGCTCCGCATCCTGCTGGTCCTCGGCCTCGTGCTGGCGGCCGGGACCTCCCGCGCGGCCGAGCTCGCGCTCGGGCCGCGCCTGGAGCTCAAGCACACGGCGAAGGGTCACGAGGCCCATCTCTCGGGCGCCGCCGTGACGGTGGGCCCCGACGGCGGCGTCCTCGTCGCCTGGGCCGCCCAGGAGGGCGCGGTCAACAACCTTTACCTCGCGCGCATGGGTAACGGCGAGGTCACGCCCATCCGAGTGAACCCGCCGGATCTCACGGTCGAGGCGCTCCATCACCCGCCCCGGCTGGCCGCGGCTCCGACCGGACCGGTGTACCTCTCGTGGTCGTCCCTCAAACCCAAGCCCGAGACGACGCTGTTTGCATCGGACCTGCAGCTGTCGCGCTCGCTCGACGGCGGCAAAACGTTCAGCGGGCACCTGCGGGTCAACGAGGACCGCCCGATCTCGCATTCCTTCGACGGCCTCGCGGTGACGGCCGACGGCACGGCGCTGGTCTCCTGGCTCGACGGGCGCGCAGGCGGCGCCAATGCCGGCACCTATCTGGCCCGCGTCACCGACCAGGGCACGCGCGTGGACGGCATCGCCCGGATCGGCGCGGACGCGTGCGCCTGCTGTCGCGTCGACCTGGCGACGGGACCGGGTGACGGCGTGGCGATCATCTGGCGCAAGGTGTTTCCCGGTGACATCCGCGACATGGTCCTGAGCACGTCGCGGGACGGGGGGCGCTCCGTCGGGGCCCCGGCGCTGGTCCATCCCGACGGCTGGCGCATCACGGCCTGTCCGCATCGCGGCGGCGCGGTCGGGGTCGACGGCCGCGGGCGCATCTACGCGAGCTGGTACACGGAGGGCAAGCAGGCGCGGCCGGACCTTTACTTCGCCATCTCCGAGGACGGCCGTCGCTTCGGAACGCCCCGGCGGCTGCACACGTCGACCACGTCGATCCCCGACCACTTGCGGATGGCGGTGGATCGGGACGGGCGCGCCGCCATCGTCTGGGAGGACTCCACGGCGGTGCGTCGCCGTGTCCTCCTCCGCTACACGGCGGACGGCGGACGCACCCTGAGCCCGATCCATACGCTGTCGTCGGCGATCAAGGCCTACGAGCCCGACGTCGCCGTGGCGCGCGACGGGGACTTCGTGGTCGCGTGGCACGAGGAGCAGTTCCCGTTCGTGCAGACCGTCGTCCAGGCCGTGCGCGTCCGCTGAGGCGGACGGGGGCGGCTCGGTTGACAGGAGCCGTTCGCGGCGCGCATAGTCCCCGAGGATTCGCCATGGCCCAGAGCGTCTATCGCGACTACGACCAGCAAACGCTCGACGCCGAGTACAACAATCGCGAGAAGGTCAAGGACAGCGCCGACTGGCTCTCGCGGTACGCGATCGCCAGCGCCGAGACGCGCGCCACGCTCGAGTGCCGGCTCGACCTCGCGTACGGCGCGCACCCCGGCGAGCGGCTCGACGTCTTCCCCGCCCGTAGCGCCCCGGCGCCCGTGCACGTGTTCGTGCACGGCGGCTACTGGCAGCGGCTCGACAAGTCCGATTCGAGCTTCGTCGCGCGCGCGCTCCAGCCGGCGGGCGCGGCGGTCGTCGTGATCAACTACGCGCTGATCCCGACGGTCGACCTGGACGAGCTGGTGCGCCAGTGTCGGGCGTCGGTCGTCTGGGTGCATCGCCACGCCGCATCGTTCGGCGGCGACCCGAGCCGGATCTTCGTGTCGGGCCACTCGGCCGGGGGTCATCTCGTCGCGATGCTGATGTCGACCGACTGGCCGGCGTTCGGCGGTCTGCCGGCCGACGTCATCAAGGCCGGCTGCGGCATCAGCGGCCTTTACGACCTCGAGCCGATCCGCCTCTCGTATCTCAACGAGGTCCTGAAGCTCACACCGGAGGCGGCGCGCCGCAACGGCCCGGTGCACTGCCCGCCGCCGCGCTCGGGACCGCTCCTGCTCACCATCGGCGGCCTCGAGGGACCCGAGTACCACCGTCAGACCGAGGAGCTCGCGGCCGTGTGGCGGAGCCGCCGGCTGCCGTGCCAGGCGGTCGACATGGCGGGGCATCACCACTTTTCGATCCTCGCGGAGCTCGAGGATGCCGGGAGCACGCTCAGCCGGCTGCTGCTGCGTCAGATGGGCTTCCGCTGAGGCGTAGAATCGGATGTGAATGGCCGACTTTCTTCCGTTCGTCCGCCGCTGGTTCGATGAGACGTTCGCCGAGGCCACCCAGCCGCAGTCCCAGGGCTGGGAGGCAATCGCCTCCGGCCGCGATACGCTCATCGTGGCGCCGACCGGCTCGGGCAAGACCCTGGCGGCCTTCCTGTGGGCGCTCGACCACCTCCATCGCCTCGCCCTGAGCCGCCAGCTCGAAGACCGCGTCTACGTCGTCTACGTCTCGCCGCTCCGCGCGCTCAACAACGACATCGAGAAGAATCTCCGCGCGCCCCTGGCCGGCATCCGCGCCGCGGCCGCCGCCGACGAGGTCGAGCTCCCCGAGATCCGCGTGGCGGTGCGCACCGGCGACACGCTGGCGGCGCAGCGGCAGGCGATGACGCGACGGCCCCCGCACGTTCTGATCACCACCCCCGAGTCGCTCTTCATCTTGCTCACGAGCGAGCGATTCCGTCCGGCGTTCGCCCACACGCGCTTCCTGATCGTCGACGAGATCCACGCGTTGATGGGGTCCAAGCGCGGCGCCCACCTGGCGCTCTCGCTCGAGCGCCTCCAGGCGCTCGTCGAGGCCCGCGACGGCGGGAGGCGCCCCCAGCGGATCGGATGCTCGGCGACGGTGAGCCCGATCGAATCCGCGCTGACCTTCTTGACGGGCGCCACCGGGGTGGACGCGGTGGCCGTCGACGCCGGCTTCACGCGCGACCTGGACCTTCAAGTCCTGGCGCCGGTGGACGACTTCCTGACGGCGCCGAGCGAGACCATCTGGGAAGCCGCGCTCCAGCAGATCGCCGAGCTGGTCCAGGCGCACCGCACCACGCTCGTCTTCGCGCAGAGCCGTCGCGCCGCCGAGCGGCTCGCGCGCGACCTGAACGACCGGATCCCCGACGGCCGCGTCGCGGCGCACCACGGCTCGCTCTCTCGCCGCGCGCGGCTCGAGGCCGAGAACCGCCTGAAGCAAGGCGAGCTGCGCGCGCTGGTCGCCACGTCCTCGCTCGAGCTGGGGATCGACGTGGGCGCGATCGACCTGGTCGTGCAGCTGCAGTCGCCCCGCAACATCGCCGCGGCCCTCCAGCGCGTCGGCCGCGCCGGTCACCTGCTGAGCCGCACCTCGAAGGGGCGGATCGTCGTGACCAAGGGCGAGGAGCTGCTCGAGGCGGCGGCGGTCGTGCGATCGATCAAGGAGCGCCAGCTCGACCGGGTCGTGACGCCCGAGGCGCCGCTCGACGTGCTCGCCCAGCAGGTCGTCGCCTCCGTCGCCGCCGAGTCGCTGACTGTCGACGTCCTGCACGCGCGCCTGCGCAACGCGGCGCCCTACCGGAACCTCGAGCGCGACACGCTCCTGGCGGTCATCCGCTCGCTCGCCGAGCCGCTCCCGGCCGAGGTCAAGGGTGCGGCACCCCGAATCCTGTGGGACCGTGTGAACGACCGGCTGCACGCGCGCCGGGGCAGCCGGTTCCTGGCACTCACCTCCGGAGGCACGATCCCCGACAACGGCCTCTACGACGTCTTCGTGGCCGAGACCGACCTCAAGGTCGGCACGCTCGACGAGGAGTTCGTGACCGAGAGCCTGCCGGGCGACGTGTTCCTGCTCGGCTCGCACGCCTGGAAGATCGTCAAGGTGCGCGCCGATCGGGTCCTGGTCGAGGACGCGCAGGGCATGTCGCCGACGATCCCGTTCTGGAAGGGCGAGCATCCCTCGCGCTCGTGGGAGCTGGGGCTGGCGGTCGGGCGGCTCCGCCGCGACGCCGCCGAGCGGGTCGACACGCCGGATTTCGCGGACTGGGCGGCGGCATCGTGCGGGCTCGACGCGCGGGCCGCCGCCGCGATGCGCGGCTGGCTCGTGAAGGCCGGCGAGGTCCTCGACGGCGTCCCCGACGACCAGGGGATCGTGGTCGAGTCGTTCTCCGACGAGATGGGCGGGCGCCACGCGATGATCCACGCGGTCTTCGGCATGCGGGTCAACGGCGCCTGGGGCATGGTCTTGAAGGAGAAGCTGCGGCGCGCCGGCCTCGTCGCCGAGGCGAGCCACGTGGACGACGGGATCCTGTTGTCGTTCGCGCCCGGCCAGGTTCCCCCGGCTCCCGAGCGGCTGGTCACCCTCGTGGCGCCCGAGGAAGTCGACGCGCTCCTCGGTCGGGCGCTCATCGGCACGCCGCTCTTCGCCACGCGCTTCCGTCAGTGCGCGATCCGCGCGCTCTTCATCCCGCGCATGTCCCGCGGCCAGCGGACGCCCGCGTACCTGCAGCGGCTCAAGGCCGACGCGCTGCTCGAGGCGGTCGGCGGTCAGGCCGAGTTCCCGATCGTGGCGGAGACCCTCCGGGAGTGCTTCAACGACGCGCTCGACGTGACGCGCCTGCGCCGTCTGCTCGAGCGCCTGCACGACGGGGAGATGTGGCGGCGGCACGTGGACACGCCGCTTCCCTCGCCGTTCGTCTACCCGCTGCTGCTCGCGTGGGACTGGGCCTACCTCGGCGCCGGTCACGCCGAGGAGCGACGGAGCGACGCGGTCACCATGCGGAAAGCCTGGTCGGTGGCGCCGGGGCCGCTGCGGCCGGAGATCGTGGCGGCGGTCGAGGCGGAGCTGCAGAAGACGGCTCCCGACCGGCGCGCGCGCGACGCGAACGAGCTGGCGGGAATTCTCGACGACCTGGGCGACCTGACCGACGAGGAGATCGGCGCGCGCGTGGTGGCCGACGCGCCGGCGCTGATCGGCGCGCTCGTCGAGGAGCGGCGCGTGGTCGCCCTCGACTTCGCGAGCGGACGGCGCGCGTGGGTGGCATCGACCGACGCCGCGCTCTACCGGTCGCTCGACACCGACGAGGGGCTCGAGCGCCTCGCGTTGCGGCTCCTGAGAACACGCGGGCCGGTGCCCGCGGCCTGGCTCGCGGAGCGCTACGGCCTGGCGCTCGACGGCGCGACGCATGCGCTCGAGCGGCTGACGGCGCGGGGGCTCGTGCGCCATGGCGCCTTCCTCGCCGACGCGGCGGCTCCGCAATTCGTCCACATCGCGGTGCTCGACGAGATCCAGCGCCGCCAGGTCCACGCGCGCCGCGTCCCGCGTCCGGTGGCCTCGGCCGAGCAGTTCTCGGCGTTCCTCCTGCGTCGCCACCACCTCCACCCCGATCGACGGCTGATGGGCCCGCGCGGCGTCCTCGCCGCGCTCGAGCTCCTGCAGGGCGAAGATCTTCCCGTGCGCGTCTGGGAGCAGGACCTCTTGCCGGCACGCGTCGAGAACTACGAGCGCGAATGGCTCGACCGCCTGGGGCTCGCCGGCGAGATGGTCTGGACGGTGTTCGACCGGGCCTCGGGCGAGCGCGGCCGCTCCACGCGCGTGGGCGCCGCGCTGCGCGAGAACGTCGGCTGGCTCCGCGACGGCGCGGCCGCACCCCCGGAGATGGACACGCGCATCAAGAACGTCCTGCTGCATCTCCAGCTCCGCGGCGCCTCGTTCGCGCAGGATCTCGCGCGCGCGACCGGCCTGGGCGCGCCGGAGGTGCTCGCAGCACTCTGGGAGCTCTTCTGGGCCGGGCTGGTGACGCCCGACACCTTCAGCGCGATCGCCGCCGGCGTGGCGCCGCCCCGTCGCGCGCCGGAGAGCGGGAATCCACGCCGCCGCCGGCGCGGTCAGGCCCGCGGCGTCCTGGCGCGCCTGCCCGTGATCGGGCGCTGGAGCGCGCTCGGCGACGAGGAGCGACTCTCGCCCGAGGAGCGGGAGGAAGCGCGCGCCCAGCTCTTGCTCGCGCGCTACGGCGTCGTCGCGCGCGAGCTCGCGCAGGGCGACTGGGCCACGCTCCGTCACACGCTGCTCCGCATGGAGTACGGCGGCGAGGTCGTGCGCGGCTACTTCGTCCAGGGGCTGTCGGGCGAGCAGTACGCGCTGGCCGAGGCGCTCGGCGACCTCGACGCCCCGTCGCGCCGCGCCGAGCCGCACGTGCTGGTCAACATGATCGACCCCGCGAACCTCTGGGGTCGCATCTTCGCCCTCTCGCGCCACGACGGCGCGCGGGTGCCGGCGCCGCGCCTGCCCCAGAACTGGCTCGTGTTCCGGCAGGGCCGCCCGCGACTTCTCGCGGAAGGCCACGGCCGCGACCTGACGCCCCTGGCCGGCTGGGAAGACGTGGACCTGCCCGGCGTCATCGCGGCGCTCCAGTCGCTGATGGAGCGCCCGCTCACGCTGCGGCCGGTGCGCCGGCTCGAGATCTCGACCTGGGACGGACGCCCCGTGCGCGGCAGCGCGGTGTTCGAGCCCCTCGTCGCGGCCGGCTTCAGCGCCGACGGGTCGCGACTTTCCTGGGACGGCTACCCCGGTCCGCGCTCCGTGAGGTGACCGCCCGATGAGCGGACGACTGAACGGCAAGATCGCGATCGTGACAGGCGCGGGCTCACGGGGCCCGGGCCTGGGCAACGGCAAGGCGACGGCGATCCTCTTCGCGCGGGAGGGTGCGCGCGTGCTCTGCGTGGATCAGGTGAAGGACCGCGCCGAGGAGACGGTCGGGCTGATCCGCGCCGAGGGCGGCGAGGCGATCGCGCACGCCGCCGACGTCACGCGCCCGGCCGAGTGCGGCGCGGCGGTCAAGACCGCGGTCGAGCGCTGGGGCGGCCTCGACATCCTGCACAACAACGTCGGCATCGAGTCGCGTCAGGGCCTGCTCGACACGTCCGAAGAAGACTGGGACCGTGTGATCGGGGTCGACCTCAAGTCCATGTTCCTCGCCACGCAGGCGGCCGTGCCCGCGATGGTGAGCCGCGGCGGGGGCGCCGTCATCTGCGTCTCGTCGATCGCGGCGCTGCGGGGCTATGGCCGCACCGCGTACGCGACCGCCAAGGCGGGGGTGATCGGGTTCGTCCGCTCGGTTGCCGTCCAGCTCGGACCGAAGGGCATTCGCGTCAACGCGATCGCGCCGGGGCCCGTGTGGACGCCGATGGTCCAGGATCTGGGCGCCGAAGCCCGCGAGCGCCGGCGGCTCGCCAGCCCGCTCGGCACCGAGGGCACCGGCTGGGACGTCGCCTGGGGAGCTGTCTACCTCGCGAGCGACGAGGCGCGCTGGGTCACGGGTCACACCCTCGTCATCGACGCCGGCCTCACTCTCACAACACCCGAAGGATCGCTTGGCGGGGCCCGGTGAGGGCTCGGGGGGTGGCGCCGCGGGGGGACGCGAGCGGCTCCGTCACCCGCTCGCCCGAATCGCGGCTCTTCGAGCCGCGGACGGGACTCGGGGGTCCCACTCCGCCGCTCGCGTCCCCCCGCGGCGCCACCCCCCCGAGCCCTCACCGGGTCGCTTGCGGCTGATAGCATCTCCATATGATCGCGAGGGCCGACCGTGTCGCTTACTTGCTTTTGTCGGTGCTCCTGCTCCTCCCTCTTCTCGCTGTCGTCGCGGGGTGTGGGCGGGAGGCGCGGATCGAGTGGGAGAGCCCGGTGGAGCGGGCGCATCCGCTGGTGGGGCGTATCTGGGACGTGAAGGCCGGGGCGTTCATCAGCGAGTCGACCCTGGTGTCGCGGCTTGCCGCGAGCCGGTTCGTGCTGCTGGGCGAGCGGCACGACAATCCCGACCATCACGCGCTCGAGGCGAAGCTTGTCCGAGCGTTGATCGAGGCGGGACGACGCCCGGTGATCGGCTTCGAGATGCTCTCGACCGACGACGCGCCCGCGGTCGTGCGGTACCTGGCGCGGAGTCCGAAGGACGCCACGGGGCTCGGTGACGCCGTGAACTGGGCACGCTCGGGCTGGCCCGAGTGGCGCTTCTACCAGCCGATCGCTCAGGCGGCCCTCGACGCGAGCGTGCCGATCATCGCCACCAACCTTTCGCGCGCGGCGACCGACGCCGTCCGCCGGAACGGCCTGTCCGGGCTCGGCCCGGCGCTCACGACGCAGCTGCGAATCGCCGAGCCGACGCCGGAGACACGCCTGGCGATGACGCGCGAGCTCCGCGAATCGCACTGCGACCAGGTGCCGGAGAACATGATCGACCGGATGGCGGATATCCAGTGGGCACGCGACGCGCGCATCGCCGCGAGCCTGGCGCGCGGCGGACAGCGGGACGGCGCCGTGCTCATCGCCGGGGCCGGCCACGTCCGCCGGGACCGCGGGGTCCCGGTCCACCTGGCCCGCCAGGCCCCGGACGCCACGATCGCCAGCGTCGCGTTCGTCGAGGTGGACGGCGCGGCGACGAAGCCCGGCGACTACGCGGTGCGATTCGCCGGCGACGCCCTCCCGTTCGACTACGTCTGGTTCACGCCGAAGATCGACGACGCCGATCCATGCGAGACGTTCAAAAAATCGATGGAGACGATCGGGAAGTGATCGCGGCCAAGCGCATCTACGACCCGCCCGCCGAGTCGGACGGCACGCGCGTCCTCATCATGCGCCTCTGGCCTCGCGGCATCCGCAAGAGCCGCGTGGACCTCTGGCTCAAGGAGCTGGGTCCCGTCCTGCCGCTGCTCCGGGCGTTCCGAGCCGGCGAGGTCGACTGGGCCGAGTACACCCGGCGCTACCTCGAGGGGCTGGGGCGGGCCGAGGCGCAGGCCCCGCTGGCGACGGTCCGGGACGCCGCGAAAGACGGCCGGGTCACGCTGTTCTGCGGCTGCGCCGACGAGGCCCGCTGCCACCGGTCGCTGCTCCGCGCCCATCTGTTAGACTGAGCCGCGTCACGCGGGGGGAACGCGCTCGGCACCGTGCAATGCTGACGGGTGCCCGCAGGAGGTGCGACATGACCAAGGGTGGATCGAAGAAGATGCGCGCGTACGTTCTCATCGAGACGGCGCCGGGCAAGACGAAAGCGGTCAAGAAGGAGCTGGCGGCGATCGAAGGCAGCGACTCGACGGTCGTCAACCTTGACGCCGTCACCGGCCCCTTCGACTTCATCGCCGTGGTCGAGGGCCCGACGCTCGACGCCGTCGGCCGCCTCGTCACCGACGAGATCGGCTCGATCGACGGCGTCACCCGGACGACCACGTGCCTGGCCGTGGCGATCGGCTGAGATGCCGGTCCTGGTCAGGGCGGCGGGGCTCGCGCAGACCTACGAGTGGTACGTCCGCGAGGGTCTCGACCCCCGCGACGTCGACTTGTCGGCGGAGGACGCGCGGCTCCGGTGACCCGCCCGACCGTGCTCGTCTACCACGCCGACCGCCGCTATGCGGAGCTCGTCCGCGTCCCGAAGCGCGGAGTGAGCGTGCAGGTCGCCGCCACGCCCAGCGAGGCTGCCGGAGCCATCGCCGACGCCGAGATCCTCTACGCATGGAAGTTCCCGTCGCAGCTCTACGCGAAGGCCGGCCGGCTCAAGTGGCTCCAGGTGATGGGCGCGGGGGTGGACTGGGCGCTGGTGCCGGAGCTGCCGCCGGGTGTGCAGGTGACCCGCGCGCCCGGCGTGTTCGGGCCGTGGATGGCCGAGTACGTCGTCGGCTGGTGCTCGTGGGTGACGCAGCGGATGAAGCTCTACCGCGACGCCCAGCGCCAGCGCCGCTGGCTCGACCACGTGCTCCCGGACCGGCTCTCCGGCAAGACCCTGACGATCGTCGGCCTCGGGGACATCGGGCGCGACATCGCGCGCGTCGCGCGCGGGCTCGGGATGCGCGTGCTCGGCGTCACCCGCCGCGGCCGACCCATCCGCGAGGCCGCGCGAGTCTACCCGGTCAGCGCGTTGGCGCGCGCCCTGGGCGAGGGCGATTTCGTCGTGGTGCTCCTGCCCCTGACCGAGGAAACGCGCGGGATCATCGGCGCCGACGCGCTCGGCGCCATGAAGCCGACCGCGTGGCTCATCAACATCGCCCGCGGCGCCGTCGTCGACGAGGCGGCGCTGCTGGCGGCGCTCGAGCAGCGGCGCATCGCGGGCGCCGTCCTCGACGTCTTCGACCGCGAGCCGCTCCCCCCGAGCCACCCGCTCTGGAAGCTCGACAACGTCGTGGTGACGCCGCACATCTCCGGCCCGAGCACGCCCGACGAGATCGCGCCCGTCTTCAACGACAACCTCGCGCGTTTTCTCGCCGGCCGGCCGCTCCGCCACGTGGTCGACCGCAAGCGCGGCTACTGACGATGCCGTCCCGGCGCAGCGACATCACCATGTCGGAGGCGGAGCTGACGCGCTTCCTCGACGAGGAGCGCGTGCTGACCTGCGCGAGCATCGGGCCGAACGGCCGCCCCCACCTGATGCCGCTCTGGTACGTGCGGGAGGGCGTCACGCTCCTCGCCTGGACGTACGGCAAGTCCCAGAAGATCCGGAACCTCGAGCGCGACCCGCGCGCGACCCTGCAGGTCGAGGCCGGACGCGACGTGTACGGCGAGCTGCGCGGCGCGATGCTCGAATGCGACGTCGCGATCGAGCGCGATCCCGCGCGCGTGGGCGAGCTCGGGCTCCGGCTGATGGCCCGCTACACGGGCGCCCCGCTGCCCCCCGAGGCGCGCGCCGGCGTCCTCAAGCAGGCGCCCAAGCGCGTCGTGCTCCGCTTCACGCCGACGCGCGTCGTCTCGTGGGACCACCGGAAGCTGGGCGGCCCCCACTGAGCTGAGCCGCCGACGAGTCGAGTCCCGCTCGCCTGGCCCGGACTATCCATGAACGACACCCCAACGAACGGGCGGGGCCTGGCGCCGGGTACGGTGGGGCGGAGGGGGACCCGATCAGCGGAGTGGGACCCCCGAGTCCCGTCCGCAGCTCGAAGAGCTGCGTTCGGGCGAGTGGGTGACGGAGCCGATCGGGTCCCCCTCCGCCCCACCGTACCCGGCGCCAGGCCCCGCCCGGCGAGCGCGTCCCCGTGAGCGCCCCAATTTCGCTCGTGATCTTCGATTGCGACGGCGTGCTGGTCGACAGCGAGCGCATCGCCGTGCGGATCGATGTCGCCGTGCTCACCGAGCTCGGCTGGCCGATGACCGAGGCGGAAGTCGTCGAGCGATTCATGGGCCGGACCGATGAATACATGACCTCTCAGATCGAGGCGCAGCTTGGTCGCCCGCTTCCCGCGAACTGGGAAGAGCCCTTCCGGCATCTGTATCGAGCCGCGTTCCAAGCCGAGCTCAAACCGATTCCCGGGATTCTCGAGGCGCTCGACGGCATCCCCACCCCCACGTGCGTCGCCTCGAGCGGGACCCACGAGAGGATGCGCTACACGCTGGGGCTCACCGGGCTCTACAGCCGCTTCGCCGGCCGGATCTTCAGCGCCAGCGAGGTCGCCCACGGCAAGCCCGCCCCGGATCTCTTTCTTCACGCGGCCAGTCGCATGGGTGTCCACCCCACGGAGTGCGCGGTCGTCGAGGACAGCCGGTACGGAGTCGAAGCCGCCCGGGCTGCCGGGATGCGCGCGTTCGGCTACGCCGGAGGGCTGACGCCGAGGCCCGCGCTCGAGGGCCCGGGAACCGTTGTTTTCGAGGATATGCGCGAGCTTCCTCGACTCCTCCGCGCCGCGCTCGATCTCTAGTTCCCCGCGGTCCCTTTATTCGGTAAACTATTAATCCAGTCAAATGGACAGGCGAGAGGCTACGGGAACACGGGCGAAGCGGTCGGCGACGACCGAGGCTCATCAGATGCTCGAGCTGCTGAACTCGCTCGGCGGCACGATTTTCCGGCAGCTCCTGTGGCAGAAGGCCTCGGACCTCGACCTCACCTACGCCCAGTCGCAGGTGCTGTTCCGCCTTGCCGAGCACCCGGGCTCGCACATGGGCGACGTCGCCAAGGCCTTCGGCGTGACCCTTCCCGCCGTCACGCACATCGTGGACCGCCTCGAGGAGAAGGGGCTGGTGACCCGTGGTGATCACCCCGCCGACCGGCGCGTCTACGTGCTGGACCTCACGCGCGCGGGCAAGGCCCTCGTCGACGAGCTCGAGGCCATCCGCCTCCGGGGCATGGAGCGTGTGCTCGCCCGGATGTCCGCCGAGGACCGACGGCGGGTGCTGACGGGGTTGGAGGCGCTCGTCGACGCGGCGGCCACCATCCCGGAGGACGACGCGCGATCCGGCGGCAGGCGAAGGACCAGCGTGTGATCCGCCGCCGCCTGACCACCGCCGGCGCCTGCGCGCTGGCCGCCAGCCTGTTCCTCGCCGGGTGCTCGGACAACGCGGCGGGCAAGGCCCGCGTGCAGCTGCCGCCGGTGCCGGTGACGGTCGGCGACGTCGTCGAGAAGACCATCTCGGTCCAGCTCGCGGCCGTCGGCAACGCCCAGCCCTACACCTCGGTCGGCATCAAGTCGCAGATCAACGGGCAGCTCACGGAGGTGCGCTTCAAGGAGGGGCAGGAGGTCCGGAAGGGCGACCTGCTCTTCGTCATCGATCCACGGCCCTTCGAGGCCGCGCTGCGCCAGACCGAGGCGGCGCTCAACCAGCGCCAGGCCGAGGTGCGGCAGGCGCTCGCCGCCGTCGAGCGGGACACGGCTCAGCTCGCCAACGCGCGGGTGCAGGAGCGGCGCTACCGCGAGCTGGTGGCCAAGGAGCTGATCGCGCGCGAGCAATACGACCAGCTCAACACGAACCTGGCGGCCATGGAGGCGACGGTCGAGGCCGATCGGGCGGCGGTCGAGAACGTCCGCGCCGCGCTCCAGGCGGCGCAGGCCAACGTCGACAACGCCCGGCTCCAGCTCGCCTACACGGCGATCCACGCGCCGATCGACGGGCGCACGGGCAACCTGCTCGTCCAGAACGGCAACATCCTGAAGGCCAACGACGACAACCCGATCGTCGTGATCAACCAGATCCATCCGATCTACGTGTCGTTCGCGGTGCCCGAGCAGCACCTGGCGGACATCAAGAAGTACCGGGCGGCCGGCACGCTTCGCGTCGTGGCGCGGCCGCCTCGCCAGCAGGAGACCCTCGCGACCGGCGATCTCACGTTCGTGAACAACGCCGTGGATCAGACGACCGCGACGATCCAGCTCAAGGCGACCTTCGCCAACGCCGACAACGCGCTCTGGCCCGGCCAGTTCCTCGACGTGGTGCTGCTGCTCACGAGCCGCACGGCGATCGTCGTGCCCTCGCAGTCGATCCAGCCGGGTCAGCAGGGCCCCTACGTCTTCGTCGTCAAGCCGGATCAGACGGTCGAGTCGCGCGTGATCGTGCCCGGCACCCGGCTCGGCGCCGAGACCATCGTCGAGCAGGGCCTGCGCCCGGCCGAGCAGGTCGTGACCGACGGCCAGCTCCGGCTGGTGCCGGGCGCCCGCATCGAGGCCCGGCCGCCCAAGGCGTCATGAGCACCGACCTCTTCATCCGGCGGCCGGTCCTGACGACGCTTCTGATGGCCGCGATCCTGCTCTTCGGCGTCATGGGCTTCCGGCTCCTGCCCGTGAGCGATCTGCCCAACATCGATTTCCCGACGATCCAGGTCTCCGCCGCGCTGCCGGGCGCCAGCCCCGAGACGATGGCGTCGGCGGTGGCGACGACGCTGGAAAAGCAGTTCACCACGATCGCGGGCATCGACTCGATGACGTCGTCGAGTGCCTTGGGGCTCACGCAGATCACGATCCAGTTCAGTCTCGACCGGAGCATCGACGCGGCCGCCCAGGACGTGCAGGCGATGATCGCGAAGTCGGCCCCCCTGCTGCCGCCGAGCATGCCGACGCCGCCGACCTACCAGAAGGTGAACCCCGCGGACCAGCCGGTGCTCTATCTGGCCTTGAGCTCGCCGATCCTCCCGCTCTACATGGTCGACGAATACGCGCAGACGAACCTGGCCCAGCGCATCTCCACGATCACCGGCGTCGCCCAGGTCCAGGTGTTCGGCTCGCAGAAGTACGCGGTCCGCGTCCAGCTCGACCCGCGCGCGCTGACGACCCGGGGCATCGGCATCGACGAGGTCCAGCAGGCGCTCGGTCGCAGCAACGTCAACCTGCCGACCGGCACGCTCTACGGCACGCACCAGATGTTCAACGTCATGGCGACGGGCCAGCTCCAGAACGCCGAGGCCTTCCGCCCGCTGATCGTGGCGTACCGCAACGGCTCGCCGGTCCGGCTCGAGGAGCTCGGGCGCGTGGTCGACGGCGTGCAGACCGACAAGGTCGCCAGCTGGTACAACGACGAGCGCGCGGTGATCCTCGCGATCCAGCGCCAGCCCGGGACCAACAGCGTCGAGGTCGTCGACGCGATCCGGGCGCTCCTGCCACGCTTCCGCCAGGAGCTGCCGGCGTCGGTGAACCTGAACGTCCTCTACGACCGCTCCGTCGCGATCCGCGAGTCGGTCCACGACGTCGAGTTCACACTGGCGCTGGCCATCGCCCTGGTCGTCCTGGTCATCTTCCTGTTCCTGCGCAACGTGTCGGCGACGATCATCCCGAGCCTCGCCGTCCCGCTGTCGATCATCGGCACCTTCGCCGTCATGTACCTGTTCGGCTACACGATCGACATCATCTCCTTGATGGCGCTCACCCTGTGCGTCGGATTCGTCGTCGACGACGCGGTCGTCATGCTCGAGAACATCGTGCGCCACATGGAAGAGGGCAAGAGCCGCCTCGAGGCCTCGCTGATCGGCGCGAAGGAGATCGGGTTCACGATCATGTCGATGACGCTCTCGCTGGCGGCGGTCTTCATCCCGGTGCTGTTCATGGGCGGCGTCGTCGGCCGGCTGCTCCACGAGTTCGCGGTGGTGATCACCGCCGCCGTGCTGGTGTCGGGCTTCGTCTCGCTGACCCTCACGCCGATGGCATGCAGCCGGTTCTTGAAACCGCCGGGCCAGTCGCACGGACGCCTCTACATGGCATCCGAGCGTTTCTTCGACGGCATGCTGCGGACGTACGACCACTCGCTCCAGTGGACGCTGCGCCATCGACGCCTGACGATGGCCGTGATGCTCCTGACGTTCGTGCTGACCGCATGGCTCTTCAGAGAAATTCCGAAGGGATTCATCCCGACCGAGGACACCGGCCAGATCTTCGCGTTCACGGAGGCCTCGCAGGACATCTCGTTCGACGCGATGAGGGACAAGCAACGAGCGGCGGCCGCGATCGTCCTGCAGCAGCCCTACATCGACCAGATCATGTCCTCGATCGGCGCCTCCCAGATCAACGTCGTCCCCAACACCGGGCGCATCTTCATGCGGCTCAAGCCGCGCGACCAGCGCCCGCCGGCCGACAAGATCATCGACGACCTGAGACCCAAGCTGGCCGCGATCCCCGGATTGCGGGTGTACCCGCAGAATCTCCCGACCATCCGCATCGGCGGCAACCTCACCAAGGCGCTCTACCAGTACACG